>CADAUB010000052.1 GCA_902790965.1 uncultured Eubacteriales bacterium
TCTCTTGAGCTCACACTTGAGAAACCAATCTTTGTCTGCCAAAGACGCTTGGTATAAAAGTCGCGGCCGCCGTGGAGCGAATTGACGCCGTTGTTGGCGGTCAGTTCGTAAGTCTCACCGTTAAGCTCGAACTTGGCGTTTCCGATGCGGTTGGCAAAACGGCCAACAGTGCCACCGTAGGTGTTCTGGCCATCTTCATATCCCGAAACATCACCGTAACCGAGCACTACATCGATCCTTTCTCCCTTCGCGTCCGGAACAACAAGGCTCACCAGTGTAGCACCGAAGTCTGTGACTGAAGCCTCCATCCCCGAGGCGTTCCTAAGTATATAGAGTCCGGCGTTTCTGCCGTCCTTAAGTTTTCCGAATCCGCGCATTTTCATGGCGACACAGCTCCTCTCTTTAATTTTAGCAATGATGATAGTACGACTATTCTAACCGCATTCGCCCGCTCCAGGCATATAAATAAACAAATTTAAGGAAACTTTCCACGGCGATGGCTTGCGAGCGATTGTGCTGTTATGTATTATGAGAACAAGATAGAACATAGGGGGGATCTAGGGGAGAACTTGAAGAAGGAATAGGGCCCTAAGACCCGGGAGATGCATTTTGAGCAAGGTTCAGATAAAGGAAGTAAAGACTAAGGCGGATCGGAGGCTGTTCGTAGACCTTCCAAACCGCCTTTATCGTGATAACGATAATTTCGTGCCGGCCTTTTATGGGGACGACATGGCGGACTGGGACGAGAAGAAGAACCCTGCGTTTGAGTATTGCGAGGCCAGATCGTGGCTCGCGTACAAGGACGATCAGCTTGTCGGCCGCATAGGAGCGATACTAAGCCATGCTTCGAACGAGAAGTGGGGCACAAAACGCATGCGCTTTTCACAGGTAGACTTTATCGATGATAGGGAAGTGTCCAAGGCCCTTTTCGACACCGTGGAGAATTGGGCTAGAGAGAAGGGCATGGAAGAGATGCATGGCCCGCTGGGATTCTGCGATCTCGACAGAGAAGGCATGCTGATAGACGGCTTTGACAAGCGTAGCATGTTCATCACCTACTACAACGAGCCTTACTACATAGACCATCTCGAGGCGCTCGGCTATGAAAAGGACGTCGACTGGGTCGAAAACCTCATACCTCTCGGAGACTATTACAGTGAGACTTACAAAAGGCTCAAAATAATATCCGACACGATGCTTCGCCGCACGGGTTTCCGTAAAGTGGATGTGAGCAAGAGGTCGGATGTGAAGCCATATGTGCGAAAAGCCTTTGATCTCATCAATGTTGCTTATGCCCACCTTTATGGGACGGTAGAGCTTAACGAGAGACAGATAGAAAAATACACCAACAAATTCCTGCCACTGATAGATCCGGATTTTTGCTGCCTGCTCATAGACGACAAGGACGATCTTATGGGCTTTGCTGTGGGCGCTCCGTCAATGGCCGAGGCGATGAAAAAGAGCAGAGGAAGGCTCTTTCCGACGGGGTGGATAGGTGTGCTCCGCTCTCTCAAAAAGAACGACACCCTCGATCTGTTCCTGATAGCAGTAAGACCGGAGCTTAGGGGCAGCGGAGTAAACGGGATACTTATGGAGCATTTATACAAGGGTTGCATCAAGCACGGCATCATGGTTGCCGAGACAGGCCCTCAGCTCGAGACCAACACCAAAGTGCAGAATCAGTGGAAGATGTTTGGCCCGGCACTGCACAAACGCAGACGCTGTTTTAAGAAGACTCTGTGAGGCGATCTTTCAAAGAGAAACTGTGAGGAGCAACCGAAGCGCCCGGCGTCTGTTGCCGGCGTTGCTCGCTCCGATCAAGAGAGCTTGTTGGAGCCTTGCTCCTGATTGAAAAGCACGGGGCAATACAAGCGAATAGAAGAAAATACGACAAGGAAAGAATACGAGAGGTAAAGACCACACATGGTAAAAAACACGAAGGTCTACGAAAACATACTAGAAGCCATCGGAAATACCCCGATGGTAAAGCTCAACCACATCGGGCCAAAGGAAGGCGCGGATATTTACGTAAAATTCGAAGCGATCGATGTGGGCGGATCCATCAAGACCAGAACTGCTTATCTAATGCTAAAGGCGGCCGAGGAAGATGGGATCATCGATAAGAATTCCATAATCGTAGAGCCAACAAGCGGCAACCAGGGCATTGGCCTTGCGCTCGTAGGAGCAGTAAGGGGATACAGGACTATCATCATCATGCCGGATTCCGTGAGTGAAGAGAGACGCAAACTGGTACGCCACTATGGCGCCGAGGTGCACCTCGTACACGATTCGGGTGACATCGGCAAGTGCATCAAGGAGTGCCTCAAGACTGCGGAGGATATGGCAGAGAACGACCCTAGAGTCTTCATCCCACAGCAGTTCAAGAACCCAAACAACGTAAAGGCACAGATCAGTTACACAGCTCAGGAGATATTGCGTGACGTCAACGGGCCTATCCACGGCTTCACATCAGGCATAGGCACGGGCGGCACTATCACCGGGATAGGGCAGATCCTCAGAATGCACAACCCTGATGTAGAGATATGGGCGGTAGAGCCTGAAAACGCCGCGATGCTCGCGGGCGGCAGCATCGGGACACATCTTCAGATGGGCATAGGCGATGGTATCTTGCCGGATATACTGGATACGACTATCTACAACGATATCTGCATAGTCACTGATGAAGAGGCTCTCGAGATGGCAAAGAAGATGGCCAGAAAAGAAGGACTGCTCTGCGGCATCTCAGCAGGCACCAACGTAGTCGCGGCTGTCAAGCTGGCCGAGAAGCTCGGAAAGGGCAAGACCGTTGTCACAGTGCTTCCGGATACAGCCGAGAGATATTTCTCGACGCCGCTCTTCGCAGGGGAGTAGTAGATAGTGCATTTGATTGAAAATAATAAGAAAGCGCAGCTCGCATTCAACACAGGGTATCCGAGTCTAGGATAACTGTGAATGGGCCGTCGTTTACGAGCTCGACCTCCATCTCGGCTCCGAACGAGCCCTTCTCCACTACAGGCACGCGCTCGCGGCATTTCTCGATGATGTATTCATAGAGCGCATTGGCGTGATCAGGCGAGCCGGCCTTCACAAACGAAGGGCGGTTGCCTTTTTTGCAATCTGCGTAAAGCGTGAATTGAGAGATCAGCAGAAGAGCGCCATCCACATCAGCCAGGGAAAGATTGGTCTTGCCGTTCTCATCCTCATTGATGCGGAGCTTTATCATCTTATCTACCAGGCGGTCGGCGACAGCTTCATCATCAGCATCGCAAACGCCTATGAGGACCATATATCCTCTGCCGATCTTGCCGATCACTTCACCGTCCACGGAGACGGATGAATGCTTGACTCTCTGTATAACAAATCTCATATTACTATTACTTCCTTTACGGTCTTATCTGACAAATACGTTATTATCCGATAAATCAAACCCGACTTACCGAATCTACATTACTTCGAATAGCCTTGCGGATTGTGGCTCTGCCAATTCCAGGCATCGCGGCATATCTCGTCGATACCGCGCTTTGCCTCCCAGCCGAGGACTTCCTTGGCTTTGTCGGCATTGGCCCAGCTGTCCTGGACATCGCCCGCTCTCCTTGGCCCTATCTCATACGCGACCGGATGCCCACAGGCCTTTCCAAAGGCTTCTACCATCTCGAGCACGCTGAACGGATCGCCCGTGCCGAGGTTGAACACCGAAGAGCCTTCGTGAGACGCCGCATACTCCGCTGCCTTGACGTGGCCCTCAGCGAGATCCATCACGTGGATGTAGTCGCGGCGGCATGTGCCATCAGGAGTATCGTAGTCGTTGCCGAACACAGTCAGATGATCGCGACGGCCGACTGCGACCTGAGAGATATATGGCATGAGGTTGTTTGGGATGCCCTGAGGATCCTCGCCTATAAGGCCACTCTCGTGGGCTCCGACCGGATTGAAGTAGCGAAGAAGAACTACAGAAAGAGGAGTCTTCCAGGCGCGTGGGCCTGTAGCACCCTCGCTCTTGTCCGCCTTGTCTGAAGCGCTAGCCGAAGCCGCGTCGGTCAGCATTTGCTCTTGCATCCATTTCGTCCAGCCATAAGGATTGGTGCATACGCCTTTTGGCATGCCCTCGGTAAATGGAGGGACATTATCCTCTCCGTAGACCGTGGCCGAGCTTGAGAATACGATGCTCTTTAGCCCCAATTCTCTCATGCACTCGAGAAGAGTAAGCGTAGAATCTATATTATTGCGATAGTATTCGACAGGGATCTCCACCGACTCGCCGACTGCCTTGAGCCCCGCGAAGTGGATGATACAATCAGGCATCTCCGCCTTCAGTATCTCAGACATACGCGAACGGTCGCAGCAGTCTGCCTCATAGAGCCTCACCTGTTTTCCGGTGATCTTCTCTACTCTGCTGATAGCTTCGGCAGAGCTGTTTGCGTAATTATCGACCACAGATACGTCGTGCCCTGCGTCGAGAAGCGCGACAGCTGTGTGCGAACCTATATATCCGGCGCCGCCGGTAAGAAGCATTTTCATCATCAAAGGACCTCCTTAGGCCGGTACTTTTCAGACCGACAATTATTCTGACAGGAGCGATGCTCCTAAGCATAGTTATTATACACAAATCGATACGCAATGACACATTCAAGAAGAAACACTGATGGATATTGATAAGATAATACTAACTTTGCGGCAACTTTAAACCATTTATTAATCTAACCGTAATCCTTTCGTAATTTATTTGTGCTATTATGTACATGGAGGACGTTCGTTTTTATGCATAGGGACGGAAAAGATCTTTCGGAAAGGGCAACAAAAAGGGAAAGGACTAAAAAGTGAGATTACTGGTAGTCGAGGACCAAAAAGACCTTAATGAAATAATCAGCCGCAAGCTTGCCAGAGAAGGCTATGCGGTCGATTCTTGTTTTGATGGCAAAGAGGCCCTGCTATATATGAAGGGCACCGAATACGATGGGATCGTCATGGACATTCTTTTGCCGACCATGTCAGGGATCGAAGTACTCAAAAGCATGAGGTCACACGGAGATGATACTCCTGTGCTTCTGCTTACAGCGCTTGGCGAGATCGAAGACAGAGTCGCAGGTCTTGACGCGGGAGCCGATGATTATCTTGTAAAGCCTTTTGATTTCGAAGAACTCCTCGCTAGGATACGCACAATGATCCGCAGAAGAGGAAGCCAGTTCTCGAGCGTTATCACTTACAAAGACCTCACAGTAAATACGGCTTCGCACGAAGTAAAGCGCGGAGACAAAGAAGTGGAGCTCACTGCCCGCGAGTACAACATCTTAGAGTACATGCTCCATAATATCGGAAGAGCCGTAACACGTGACAATCTTTCATCCCACGTCTGGAATTACGACTACGACGGCGGGTCGAATGTCATAGACGTCTACGTCCACAGACTGAGAAAGAAATTAGAAGCAGCAGGAGACAAGGATTCGGATAAGATAGTAGAGACAATCAAGGGCGTTGGTTATATAATCAAGGCATGAAAAAGATCTCTATCACGACTAAAATCATGCTGTGGTACACTATGTTTCTCATTGTCGTCGCGGTGATACTTATGGTCGTGCTCTATCGCTACTACGATTTCCGCGAGCAGATCACAGCCGAGCAGCAGATCATCCGGACTGTAGAGGATGTCAGTGACAGGATCTCCACATACGGCATGGATTATGCCAAAAGTGGAGATATAAATTACTATACCGAGGATACATATATAAGCGTCTATCAGGCTGATGGCGCTTTTTTTGCCGGCCTGCTTCCTGATGGGATAGGCGATCTTCCAGAATTGGATCTCGATAACACACAGACTTTCGATGACTCAAGCGGCCGGCAGTGGTACATACGAGACACCATTATATACCTTTCGGGGCAAGACAACATGTACATCCGAGGCATCATGGAAAACACCGGCTACGAGAGCGCGTACAGGCGAATGGGAAGATTCCTCATGTTCATGATCCCGGGCCTTATCATACTCGCGATCGCCGGCGGATGGTTCATCTCATGGCGAGTGCTCCGCCCTATAAGAGACCTCATAAATGTAACGAATGAGATCCGGGAAGACGGAAACCTCTCAAGGAGAGTACCGGTTCCAAATAGCGAAGACGAGACTAGCGAACTTACAGAATCCATCAACGGGATGTTCGATACCATCGAGAAGATGGTCGCCCGCGAGAGGCAGTTCGCGTCAGATGTATCGCACGAACTCCGTACGCCTCTTACGATCATACATACACAGAGCGAGTATGCGCTTGAAGACAGCAGCCACGCCAAGCGGGCACTTGAAACGATCAACAGAGAGAGCCACCGTATGAGCCGCATGATCACCAATCTTCTCATGATCACGCGAAGCGACTCGGGAAGGCTCCACCCTGAGATGAAACCGATAGATATAAGTGAGTTGCTCGCGGATCTGACTGATCAGGCGAAGCTGGCAGCCGCGGAAAGAGAAGCGGACATAGAGTATATCAACGAGACCGGAAAGAACCGCTTCGTGATCGAAAGCGATGAGGATCTTCTGATGAGGATAGTGCTCAATCTGCTTGAGAACGCCGCGAGATACGGAAAGAATCCGAAGGGACACATAGAAGTGAGGCTGAGAAGCGAAGGAGACAACGTGGTCATCACCGTAGCCGATGATGGAGAAGGCATAGCTCCTGAAGATCAGAGCAAAGTGTGGAACAGATTCTACCGGACAGAATCATCGAGGAGCATGAGAGACTCAACAGGGCTTGGGCTTGCTATGGTAGATTCACTGACGAGGGCGCTTGGAGGCAGCATTCGAATAGTGCCAGATTCGGAGAAGAAGCCTGGAGAGCTGCCTGGAGCGGTATTTGAGATCACTTTGCCGCAAAAAAACAAACCTATACATGAAAATTAATTCTTTTGTAATGTTGAGCAAATAAAATAAACGCAGCAAGTAATGTGATTACTGGCTAATAAGCGGACATCCCCCCGCAGTTAACAAAACCCGAAGGTTTACCTCCGGGCTTTGTTTTTTCTGTATTTGTTTTTCGTAACGATTCGCTGTATTGCGAGCTCTCTTTCGTCCTGTATTGAAAGGTGAGGGATGTATGGAGAGCTGTAGATATCAGCGATCCAGAGCGCCTCTTATCATCTTCTCGATGTTGGCCTGAGCTTCTTTTTGTTCGTGCTTATCCATGTCTTCTATATGTACGAGAGGATGGATCGTTACCTTTATGTGCGCCGGCTGATAGCTTCCTGTCTCCTCGAAGAAGTGGTAGCCTCCGTCAACAGTCACCGGCAGGATAGGCACCTTCGCTTTCTCGGCGAACTTGAACGCGCCTGCCTTGAACTCACCCATCTCGTGGCGCTTTGAACGCGTGCCCTCAGGGAATATGAGAAGAGGGAAGCCCAGATCCAGAAGTTCTCTGGCATCGCCCAGCGCTCTTATAGCCTCTTTAGGATTGTTTCTGACGAGATATATGGAGCGGGAAAGCTCGATAGCGTCTCTTAGGGTGCTGTACTTGCGCCATTCTTCCTTGGCTACGTAGCTCATCGGATAACGGTCTTTCATGATCCAAAGGGTCGCTGCTATGTCTGAATAGCTCTGATGATTGGAATAGACCATGAACGGAGCGGTATCAGGAATATTTTCCCAGCCGGTCACCTCGAAAGTTAATTTTAATATCTTTGATGCGCCTTCGACCCATTCCTTTTGGGCTTTGCGAATGGCCTCTTTTTCGCCTTCGAGATCGCCCTTTTCACGAAGCTCAAGGATCTCAGGCTTATGCGCGATGAGTTTTTTGGTCTGGATAAAACACTGTATAAATTTAGGACCTGTTTTCAGTATGTTCATAAAGCGCCTCCTGCGGTGAAAAGTCCCGCAAATAAATTTTAGCACTTTTATCTGCTATATACCATCAACAAATCGCATGGCAACGCAGGCAAGAATGCGCCTCTATGTCCTCGTTAAAAGCGGGCATTTCAGCGGATTTCCCTGCGATTCAAAAATCGGTTATAATAGGGGTGGTTTGTGGCTCGCCACAGGATAGGGTAAGAATAGGGTAAATTACATTTAAGTAAAAAACGGAGAACGAAATGAAAGGTATCATACTTGCCGGAGGAGCCGGGACAAGGCTCTATCCACTGACGATAGTTACTTCAAAGCAATTGCTGCCGGTATACGACAAGCCGATGATCTTTTATCCGCTGTCGACACTGATGCTTGCCAAGATACGTGAGATACTTATCATTTCCACTCCCGAGGATACGCCGAGAATAGAGCATCTGCTTGGAGATGGCTCCAAATTTGGAGTGGAGCTGTCATACGCGGTGCAGGACAAACCCGAAGGGCTCGCTCAGGCGTTCACTATAGGGCGTGAATTCATAGGAGACGATGCGTGCGCGATGGTGCTCGGCGACAATATCTTCTATGGAAACGGTCTGAACCACAAGCTCAGAGACGCCCGCGAAGACGCGGAGAGGGGCAAGGCCACCATCTTCGGCTATTATGTCGAAGACCCAACACGCTTTGGGATAATGGAATTTGAAAAGCAGGGCAAGAGCGAGCGCACCGTCAAAGTGCTTTCCGTTGAGGAAAAACCGGAGCATCCAAAGAGCAATTACGCTATAGTTGGTTTGTATTTCTACCCGAAGGGCGTCAGCGATATGGCGGCCCGGGTCGAGCCATCGGCTCGAGGCGAGCTCGAGATCACAACGCTTAACGACATGTATCTCGAGCGCGGGCAGCTGAATGCTCAGCTGCTGGGCCGCGGCTACACATGGATGGATGCCGGCACGTTCGACAGCCTCCAGAAGGCCACAGATTTCGTCAGCATGATCGAGCAGTATCAGGGCATGACGATCAGCTCGCCTGAAGAGATCGCCTATCATATGGGGTGGATAGACAACGAGTTGCTCGCGAAGAGCGTAGAGCGCTATGGCAAGAGCCCATACGGCGAGAGGCTTAAGGCCGTGCTCGAGGGCAGAGTAGTGCTCTAAAGTGCTGGTATCGTAAAAAGTACAAGGTAAGTTTACATTTAAGAATATTTATATTAAATATCGTACATATATTAATATATAATAGGTGTAGGGTTTACAATCACAGAGGAAGGTGAAGCAATAGCTTTATCCTTCCTCTTCGTGTCGCTATAGGGCACAGAACAACGCGCCGCTATAGGCACATACCTCCCGGCAAGCCCAGGCATATCGCTATGCGGCGGCCCGGGGATATCAATTATTGGAGGGGATGCTCCCACATGGGAATGATAAGACTAAAAAACGTTTCTAAATACTATTACAACAAGGGGATAATCGCGAGCGGAATCTCGAGGATCAACCTCGATCTTGACGTGGGCGAATTTATTGTAATAACAGGCGAGTCGGGCAGCGGCAAGTCCACGCTCCTCAACGTCATCTCGGGCCTCGACACCTATGAAGAGGGCGAGATGTACATCGAAGGCAAGGAGACAAGCCACTACTCCGCCGCGGATTTCGAGGAATACAGACAGAAATACATATCCTGCATCTTCCAGAACTTCAACCTGGTATCCAGCTACACCGTGTACCAGAACGTGGCGCTTGCGATGCAGATCGATGGCAGAAGCAACGAAGAGATAAAGGAGAAAGTGCCTGAGATCATCGAGAAGGTGGGCCTCACAGAATTCACAAGGCGCAAAGTCTCGAGGCTTTCGGGTGGACAAAAGCAGCGTGTCGCCATCGCAAGAGCTCTCGCAAAGGACACACGCATACTGGTCGCCGACGAGCCTACGGGCAACCTCGACAGCGATTCCGCCCAGGGCATCGTAGAGCTTCTCACGGAGATAGCCTCGGACAAGCTGGTGATCGTGGTCACTCATAACTACGAGCAGTTCAAGAACCACGCCACCAGAGTCATCAAGATGCACGACGGCCGTATAGCCGAGGACACCGGCGCCGCAAACGGCAGCACTCTGACACCAAAAGACGTCACCCTATACGCTTCATACGATGACGACCGCATCAGAGAGATAAGAAGAGAAGTCGGCGAAGCCACAGGGCACAGGGCCGGGTCGCGCGCCGCCAGAGAGGAAAGGGATGGCAAAAAGCGCGAGATAAGCTATGGCACACAGCTTAGGCTGGGCGTAAGAAATACATTCAACCTGCCGGCGAAGTTCCTGCTACTGCTTTTGGTGTTCATCTTCGTGGTGGGCGCTGTGAGCTCGCAGTACGTGACCGTAAGAAAGCAGCGCGACACCGTAAGTGAAGAGGGCTGGAACAACTACTTCGCGAATTACGATCCAAAGCGCGTGGTGATCGAGAAGAGTGACCGCTCGCCATTCACAAAGGCAGACTACGAAGCGCTTGAGAACGCTCCTCACGTCGAAAAGCTGGTGCGCGAGGACATGATGTTCGACTCGCAGGTATACATCGAGAACGAATTCTTCTCGTTCTACGGCTACATGCAGAGCGCAAGTAATCTGGATAAGGAGGTCACGCTCGGAGGCATGCCGACCGGGGATAACGACGTGGTGCTCGAGGGCTACGACGACGAGTGGACCTTTGGCGAAGATCCAAAGAGCCTCATAGGCAAGTCCTTCGAGGTAGTGCTCGATAACGGCGACACCAAGGACATCAGGGTAGCAGGAATCGTGCTTCTCGAGATGGACGATGACGATGAGTATGGCTACGGAGAATCCTCGCAGATATATTTCTCTGACAAGATGATGGGCGAGCTGAGAAAGTCCATGTACGCTTCGAACGGCTCGACTACAATGCTCATAAACGGCACAGAAGAGACACTGTACCCTGGCGAGGGCGGCCTTGTGACCAACGAAAACGTGCCTGAGGGATATATACTGCTGCCGACTTCCTACGACGGAATGTTCAAGAAGGGCTACGCGGCAGGCAACGAGATCAGACTCACAGCTAAGACGCTCTACTACGAGCAGAGGCTCGATCTCATGATCATGGGCACATACGGTGAGAAGACTTTCACAAAGAAGACAGGGCTCAAAGAGCTGTCAGAACACGATGGCGAGATATACATAAATCCGACAGACTACCGCAGGCTATACGAGAAGGGCAGCTTCCAGGCCTCGGTATTCGTAGACGACACACGCAATATGGAAGGCATGAAGGACATGCTCGAGCGAGGCGGATATCATGTGCTGGTGCTGAGAGACCACATCTACAATTTCCTTAACAAGGATCTTCTCAGCGTTATACAGCTTCCGGTCGCAGTGATCCTCTGCATCGCGGTATTCTTCATCGCGTACTTCGTTATACGGCTCATCCTTAAATCCCGCGGAGTATACTTCGCCACGGTAAGGATGCTCGGCATGGGCAAAAAGCCGGCGCGTCGCATAATGAGGATAGAGCTGATGATCGACTGCGCCATCGCTTACGCCATATTCATGATCTTCGTATTCCTAAGCAGAGAGGGAGTCATAATGATTCCTCAGCTGGCCGACCACATCATGTACCTCACCCCGGTCGACTTCGTCATACTCGCAGTCATACTGCTTGTGATGGCGGTACTCATTTCCGGAAGGTTCATGAG
>CADAUB010000053.1 GCA_902790965.1 uncultured Eubacteriales bacterium
TATCTATGCCTACATGCCGACATTTAGAGGACACCTCAGCGATGAAGAGGCAATCGCTCGTGAAACAGACTTCCTTGACTATATCGACGCTCATTTAAGGGACGATCAGATCCTTTACGTGAATCTCCACCATCATATAAAAGAAGGTTTAGACTGCAGCGGCTATAAACATATCAGGCTCTTCCCGCCACTACTCGACAGCTACGTTCTGCTGGCAGCCTCAGAGGCGCTCATCTCTGATTATTCGAGTGTTTTCTTCGACTATCTTGTGCTGAAAAAGCACATCATTCTTTACATAGAAGATATTGATTCATATCTTGAACACCACGGGCTCAACCTCGACATAGAGAGTCTTCCGTTTGATCTGGCGCGAGACAGGGAAAGCGTCGTTTCTATGCTTAACGCGGGCAAGCAGTATGACGACTCAGGATATTTTGAGACGATGTGCGGTCACGATGAAGCGGATAATCCGGAGAAATTCTGCAGGCTTTTCGTGGGAGACGAAGAGGGTTTAGCGATCTCTGAGATCCCGGGCAACGATAAGCTTAAAGCACTGTTGTACACCGACTACTGTGCTTCTGGCAGGGATACAGATCGGTTAGTAGCGGTGAACGAGGCGTACGATCACAACACAGCCGAGCTTTACATAGGCGTTGATGAGTTCAAGACCGATGATAATATGGACGGGGCATATCCGTTCCTGCATGATGCTCTGGTGCTTACATCCAGAGACGATAATACTTTGTCATCAGTCGGCGCACCTGTGCTTAAGATGTACAAGGACGGCAAAATGTCGTTCAACGCGGCTATGAGGCTACTGCAGTTTGAGTACGCGTTGATAGCAAAAAGAATGTACGGAGACGCAGACGCAGCCTTCGACATGCTGGCAGCATACGATACCGTAAATCCGGAGATCATCCTTGCGTTTGCGCTTTCAGAAGCAAAGAACAAAGTGCTATTCATCAGCGACCGCTTGGAAGAAGCTCTCAAAGAGGGAGACCGTTTCCTCAAAGACGCAATCAGGTATGCTGCCCCATACTGCGTTGCCATAGCGGTAAGTGATCCCGCTAAGCGTCAGTTAACCGAAGGAATCATAAAGGGGAGCGACCGCGCGAAGCTGACTGATATAGAAACAGCAGAGGACGTAATACAGCTCCTTGAAGAAATAAACAAGTAACAGAGAGGATAACGGATGGCTCCAAAGCTCACCATTATCGCTGAAGTCGATGACAATAAAAAACTAGGCGGGTTTATCCGTAATGTAAAAGCATCCCTTGCAGGCATAATCTGCGAGATGCTTTTGTTGTGTGACGAAAAAGAACAAGAGGGTGCGGACGTTACTGCGCTTAGCGACTCAGATTTCACTGTAAAACCGCTTTATGACGATAAAGCGATGCCTGAGAGGCTTAACGAGGCTTTGCGTGAGGCAACCGGCGAGATCATCCATTTTACTAAGTCCTCCTGCGAGTATGATAACAAAGCTATCAGCGACGCGATCAATTTGCTTGATAGCCATGACGGCACTCATGTAGCATGCCTCGATGCGGCAGGTTTCAACTCACGAGGAGAAGTCCTCGAGATGATGCCTTTCATAAAGAAACACGAGCTTAACAAACCTGTTCTCATCGATCTTAATGAGGATCCCGACCGCTGGTGCAGGGCACTCTTCGCGCTGTTCATAGACAGGGATATTGCCTCTAGTTGCTCATTCGGCACAACACTTGAATACGAATACGAGCGCTTCTATCTGGCGCAGGTGATGGCCGCTTGTGATCGCTATTTGCTGGTACCTGAAAAGGTCACCACGATGAGTAGCGTGGATAGCGATTACTACAATTATGGGCCGCTCTACGATACCGACTGGTACCTCAAAGAGCTCGAAGAATTCACAACTCTGGTGGCACCGCTAACAGACAGCAACCGGATCAATCAAAGGATGCTACTTGACTTTATAAAGATCCAGTTTTCGGCAAACAGCGGCGACCGCGACAAGTCAATAATTCGGGGAAGGCTGCTTGAAGACTACATTGCCGTAGTCAAAAAAGCACTCAAGACAATAGACGATGACATAATAACTACTGCAGGGCGCGAAGTGCTGCCTTCGAGAGTGTTCCCAGTGATGGATCAGGTGTTCCTGTGCCTCAAGCACGATGTTGATTCCATAAAAACAAATGCCGCCTTGACCGATGAGGCATATACGTATGGCGACGGTTTTACGGGCAAAAAATACGATTTCTTGACAGATTCAGGCGCAGTCTTGGCATCGTCAGAAACAGTGTATTTTGGCATAAAGACGATGAACAGGCAGGGCGACAAGATTGTCGTAGATGCTATTTTGGCCAATGCATATTTCGATGATAGGAATAACATCAAGCTGGTGATCGTTAGTGACGATGGCGAAGAGATACAGACCGAAAGAACAGAAGTCTACAGCCTGCGCAAATTCTTTGGGGTCACAGTTTATCGCGGTTATACTGTGCATTTTGAGTTGCCGCTCGGCGATGCCAGACACAAGGAATATACGGCAAAAGCCGTGGCAGGCGACGCGGAATTCTATCCACCGTGGAAATTCACGAAAGGCCAGTCGAGGATCAATCAGCATCATAAGCATTCGTTCTGGGAGACGAACGGCAGAACGTTCAAGTATGACGAGAAAAGGCATAAACTGGTAATGCGCAAATCCAACATTCTGAGCAGGATGGGGAATGAGCTCGCATACTGGCCTGACATTATAGAGCATTGCGCCGAGAAGAAGAGGGCATTCGCATTCATAGCCCTTCGCTTGCTTTACTACATTACCCGGCCATACTACAAACGCAAGAACATCTGGATGACTTTCGACCAGCTGTTCAAAGGCGGAGACAACGGTGAATACTTCTATCGCTATGTCAGCGACCTAAATAACGGGCGTCAGACGATATACTATGTGGTCAATAAAAATACAAAGGAGTACAAAGAGCTCAGCAAGAAATACAAGACTGTGCTTGAGTATTCGTCGCTAAAGCACAAACTGATTTCGCTGCATACAAATATTATGTTTACCACGCGAGCATCGGTACCGGTTTATGCCGGGTTTGCTAAGACGGCCGAAACCTGCTTCAGGGGCTTATTGAACTATGACACAGTATGCCTGCAGCACGGGCTGTCGATCCAGCAGATAGCGCAGTATCAGAATAGGGTGTATGACAACCTGAAATACTACTTCTGCGTTTCGAAATACGAGATAGCAAATCTCTCAAAGCCAATATATGGTTTTGAAGACAAGAGCGTATTGAGGCTCACAGGCGCTCCGAGGTATGACGGACTAACGGGTGAAGCCAAGAGACAGATAATAATCACGCCTACGTGGAGGCGCAATGTCACAGCGGGCACAAACAAGAAGGGGTCCAACCATCAGTACAGCGTCAACTTTAAACACACGAAGTACTTCCAGATATATAACCGATTGATCAACGATCCTAAGTTGATTGAATGCGCTCAGAGAACAGGCTACAAGCTGATCTACCTGATACATCCGATCCTCAGCCCACAGCTTAAGGATTTCGATAAAAATGATGTGGTGGATATAGTGCCAGGGTCAAAGGTGAACTACGAGAAGATCCTTGTAGAATCCGCACTGATGCTGACAGACCATTCCGGCATCATGTATGACTTTGCTTATCAGAGAAAGCCGCTTGTATACTACCATCCGGATGAGCTGCCTCCACAGTATGCAGAGGGCGGACTGGATTATGAGACTATGGGCTTTGGACCAATATGCAAGACACACGATCAGATAGTGGATGAACTCTGCAGGTTCATGGAGAACGACTGCAAGCTCGATCCCAAATACGCAGAAAGGATCGAAGACTTCTTCGAATTTGACGATCAAAACAACTGCGAGAGAGTTTATCAGGCAGCGCTTGATTTCGAAAAAAAGTACCAGTCATAATGACTGGTACTTTTGCACTTTGTCGTTTCTAACTGTACGGTATTTTTGCCCGATTATCCCAGCTCCGCCATAAATGCTTCTTTGTTTTCCATGGCGGTCGTGGTAGGTCTGCCAAGGTCGGCTCTGCAGCCGATGGCGCCTTTCACTTCTATGAGATAAAGCTCATCAGAGGCTTTGGCTTCGGCCAAGGCCTTTTCTAGTGCGTCATAATTATCTACCGATACAGCGTGTGGATATCCGCATCCCTCAGCAATCTTAACGATATCCATGTGATCAGCTACGGTAGGCTGTCCGCCAACGCTCTCGTGAGCTCCGTTATTGACCACGATGTGTACCAGATTGGTAGGAGCATAGGCACCAGTTATAGCCATGCTGCCCATGTGCATAAGCACAGCTCCGTCTCCGTCGATGATCCAGACTTTCTTGTCTGGCCTCTGCATAGCGATGCCAAGCGCGATGGATGAACTGTGGCCCATGGATCCTACTGTCAGGAAGTCGCGTCCGTGACCCTCGCCGCGCGCTACTCTTAATTCGAAGAGCTCGCGGGAGGTCTTACCTGTAGTCGATACGATAGGGTCGTCGCCTGTTACATCGATGATGCGGCGGATCACTTCCTCACGTACCATCTCGTTATTGTTTATATATTCAGGTGTGTGATCGTACTCAAGAGCGCCTTTTCTGACTACAAAGCCTACCTGTTTGCCGTTTGCGAGCTGCTCTCTGAAGCCCTTCATCACGGCTTCGACCTCTTCATCAGTCGTTTCTTTTCCGATAATGAAAGTGTGGATATCCATATCTTCGAGCAGTTTCACTGTGACCTCGCCCTGGTACTTGTGCTGAGGCTCGTCGTGTACGCCCGGCTCACCGCGCCATCCGACTACGAATATGCAAGGAATGCCGTATACCTTGTCGTTCATCAGCGAGGCTACAGGGTTGATGATATTGCCCTCGCCCGAGTTCTGCATGTATACAACAGGAGTTTTGCCTGTTGCCAGGTGGTAACCAGCCGCGAGAGCTGTGCAGTTGCCTTCATTAGCGGCAATGATGTGATGCACGCCGTCTGTGCCATAGTTGTCGATGAGGTAGTTGCAGAGCGCTTTGAGCTGTGAGTCAGGCACGCCTGCGTAAAAGTCTGCATTAAGGATCTCTACGAATTTTTCAACTTTCATTTTTTTATTATCTCCAGTAAGTTATATTTTTTCGCGGAGCCCAATATTGGGCTTCGCTGTTTATTATCAATCCTCATCCTGCATAAAGTGGCTTCTCTGTTTCAGATAGAAGGCAAGGCCTATCACTATCCAGACAATCAGCATCAGGTATGATTCTTTGCCGAAGTGTACGCCAGAGAGTCCCGGGATAGGTATCAGCTGGAGTATCACGAAGATCACCGAGAATGCTACGCCGAGTATGGCCATAGTCTTAAGAGTCTTTGTGCCGTCGCCAAACTTCTTGATCGTGACCAGTGTCGCTGCGCTGGTAAAGAAGTAACCGATCGATGCACCGATCGCAGCCATGTCTACAAACCAGCCAAGAGCCTCGCGCCCAAGCACAGGCCCTGAAAGCGATATGAGTATGCAGAATATCATGGCGTTTCTAGGAGTGTGGTATTTCTCGTCGATAACGCCAAACCAAGGTGGTAGGTAGCCATCGCGGCTCATCGAATACATGAGCCTGCTCGACGCCAGGTAGAATCCCATGATGCCTGATAGTACCGCGCTGGATACTCCGAGGCATATCAGCACTTTACCGAATGTGCCGAGCAATTCTTCTGCTGCGATCAAGAGAACCCAATCGCCTGCCATTACGCGGTCTGGCCAGTTCTGCTGCGCCGCGGCCGCTACTGTATTGTTCGAAACATACACGAAACATCCGAATATGAGGGCGACCACCATGATCTTCATTACCTTCTTATACGAGAAGTTGTACTCCTCAGCGGCCTGAGGTATGGTGTCGAAGCCTACGTAAGCCCACGGCGCGATCGCGAATGTCGCGAGTATCGCGGAGAGGATCCCGCGCGTGCCCTTATGGGCGAATTTCCCTATATTAGCTGTGGTAGCGCCGGCCTCCATCGCCGCTGCCTTGTCGAATCCCCAGATAGGCTCCATGTTGATGCCATTGGCCTTTGACGAGACAAGCCCCGCGACGAACAGCGTGAATGCGCATGTCGCAAGCGTTACGGCAAGCACTGTCTGTATGATACCGGCCTTTTGCACGCCTATTATATTGAACCAGCCAAAGAGGAGCAATATACCTCCTGCCAGTAATATCTCACCGAGCCATATGTCGAAGCCCGCTACCGAGTAGTGGAAGCCGAATTTGAGTATGTCTGCCGGCCCGTCTATGCCGTCGACTATAAGGCCGATGGCCGTGGAGTTCATCGGTACATTCGTAAGATACGCCGCTACCAGGAACCATCCGCACAGGTACGCGGGTCTCTTGCCGAAGCAGTTCTTGGTGAAGGTGAACTCTCCACCCGCTTTAGGATATTTTGGGATCATGTAGGCGTAGCTGAACGCGATGATCACCATCACGAGCCCGCCGAGCACCATAGCGATCGCTGTGCCCGCAACGCCTGAGTTAGGCAGGAACTTCTTGCCCGGGTTTATGAACGAGCCCCATCCGATGATGCATCCGAAGGCTATCGCCCATACGTGGGCAGGGTTTAACTGCTTGCTAAGACCGGGAGCATTGCCGCTCTGTTTCTTCTGAGGATTAGCCATATTACTTTCCTTTCACGCAGTATGTTTCCCCCATGCAGCGCGTATCCCCCGCGTCAATACTTTACCGGAACGGTTACACCGCACTCAGCGAGAGCCTCTTCAAACACCTTGAAGAAGTCCTTGATATCCGGCTCATCGATAGCGCCGAGCGCGCAGAGCCTGAACATGCCCATTCCCTCTACCTTGCCCGGGTAGATTGTGAAGCCTCTCTCATAGCAGTAGTCGTGAACTTTATTGAAATCCCACGCTGGGTCGTCTGGGTATATAGCCGCTGCGACGAGCCCCGCGCGAAGGTCTTTATCTATGAATTGTCTGAATCCGAGCCTCTCGAGCCCTTCGGTGATGGCGTCGAAGACTCTTGTGTGCCTTGCCCACTTAGCCTCTTCGCCCTCAGCCCAATACTCCTTCAGAGCCTGCCTTGTGGCATATATCGTCTGGACAGGTGGGGTGAAGTGCATCTGGCCCGTGCGCTCAAAGTAATCGTACTGGAGCCACAGGTTGCAGTAATACGATCTCTTAGGATAGTCCTTCGAAGCCTCTATGATGTTGCGATTTCCTACGGTGAATGAGAGCCCCGACATAGACATGATGCCCTTCTGAGCCGAAGCCATGCAAAAGTCTATGTTGTCCTTTTCGATGTCGATAGGCCTCATCGCGTATGTCGAAGTGGTATCGACTGTGAAGATAGCATCGTGCTTATGGACGATAGCGCCGATCTCTCTTATAGGGTTGAGAAGTCCGGTGCCTGTTTCGTGATGAGCGATGTGGACCAGCTTTATGGATGGATCCTCGGCCAGCGCCTTGTCTATCTCGTCAAGATCAGGCTGGCAGTCAGGAGCGAATCTAAGCTCTCTATATGGCAGGCCGTAAAACTCACAGATCTCCGTCGCTCTTTCGCTATATGCTCCGTTGTTGATGACGAGCACCTTTCCGCCCTCAGGAAGCAGGGAGTTGATGCATGCGTCGATATTGATGGTGCCCGATCCGCAGAACAGCACTGCTGTGTACTTATCTGGGTCACCGTGTACTATCTTCACAAGATCTTTCTGGATGTCCTTCATCACCTGCCCGAATTCCTTCTCGCGTGGGCATATGTCAGGACATATCTGGGCCAGCTTGACAGTGGCTGTCGTTGTTGCCGGGCCCGGGTTTAGTAGCACTTTGCGCTCGACTCCGAGCTCTCTTACGATTTCTTCTGCTTTCAAGTCTATTGATTTCCTTACTTAGTTTATTTGGCGCGGACGATGTTCTTATACATCTCCACAAGCTGATCTCTGTCGAATGCGACAGGGCTGTTAGACAGTCTCTGCAGATTGACCGAATCAGCCAGTACCTGTATATCCGCGTCGCGCGTCTCGCTCACAGGGTATTCCATCCCAAGCTCTGTGATGATCGAGATGAATTCATCCCTTGTGATGCCAGGCACTGCATTCCCGCCGGCAGCCTCGTCGATATGAGCCCATACTTCAGGCAGGCATATCGCTGCGGCATGTCCGTGCTGGAATCCATACATGCTCGTTATCTTATAGCACATAGCGTGGGCGGCTGTGGTCGTTGTCAGGTTTATAGCCTGGCCTGCGAGGTTGGCCGCCTCCATCATGCCGGCATTTCCAGATTCCTCATTGGCCATGTATGCATCCTTATGCTTGATCACCATCTCGATAGCCTTCTTGGCGATCTCACGGCTCTCAGGAGTCGCTTTCTTTGCCCAATGTGATTCTATCGCGTGGCAAAGGGCGTCGAGCATGGTGGCCTTCCTAGTATATTCAGGTACGTTCTTAAGAACCGAAGGTTCCAGAATCACTTCATCTGGCAGGAGGTTCGGAGCAGCGACCGACTTCTTAACGCCATTCTCATAAACGACTGCGAAGTGCGTCGATTCACTTCCTGTACCCGATGTGGTAGGGACAGCGATTATAGGGGCATCAGATCCGCTGTAATGCTTTATGCACTTGGCGACATCGATAGGGCTTCCGCCTCCGACCGCGAGTATGGTATCGCAGCCCGAAGCCTTGAATGCCTCTACACCGTCCATCACTTCTTCCATTTTAGGATTAGGTGTAAAGCCACTGAAGCGCACAGGCCCCAGCGACTTTATATAGTCTGCCATCTCCAATCTGTCAAATGAGCCTCTGCATACGAGGAACAGCTTACGTCCCTCAAGCAGGCCCTTGTTTTTTTCAAATCCTCTGTAAATCAAATTCGCCTCCGCTCTAGTCCTCTGTAGGGATCAGTCTGATGATCTCCTTGAAAGGCATCAGCATCGCGTCGCACTCCTCGGCTCTGTGGCATTCAAGGATAGTCTTCGCTGCCTCCTGGATAGCAGGTACAGTAGCTCTCATCAGCTGGTTGGCGTAGATGATGATGTTAGCGCCGCGCTCTTTCCACTCTTCTTCTTTTACGGAGTTGAACGATGTAGGTACCAGCACGATAGGAGTCGTTGGATCCTTTTCGCGGAACTTCTCGATGAATTCCTGGATCTCGGAAGGATCCTTTTTACGGCTGTGGATCATGATGGCATCAGCTCCAGCTCCGACAAATGCGAAGGCTCTTGTGAGCGCGTCTTCCATGCCCTGCTCGAGAATGAGTGATTCGATCCTGGCGCAGATCATGAACTCCTTGGTGCGCTGAGCGTTCTTACCAGCTCTTATCTTGGCGCAGAAGTTCTCGATGCTGTCCTGAGTCTGCTTGACCTCGGTACCAAAGAGGGAGTTCTTCTTGAGGCCAGTCTTGTCCTCGATTATTACCATCGAAACGCCAAGGCGCTCGAGCGATCTTACTGTATAGATGAAGTGCTCTGTCTTTCCACCTGTATCTCCGTCGAAGATGATAGGCTTGGTGGTGACCTCTGTGATGTCTTCGATAGTGCGGAATCTCGATGTCATGTCGACGAGCTCGATATCCGGCTTGCCCTTAGCTGTCGAGTCGCAAAGTGAGGATACCCACATCGCGTCGTACTGCCTTGCGCCGCCATCCTGATATACTACAGTGTTCTCGACTACGAGACCTGTAAGTCCGTCGTGAGCCTCCATAGCTGTGACGAGCCCCTTGGCCGCCAGCATCTTGCGGAGCCTTCCGCGTCTGATATCCGGCATCGAGAGCTCTGCTCTTGTTCTGGACTCGAGATCTTTATACTTGTCGTCTGCGCTATATGGATACTCGACCAGAGTGCCGCCGTATGAAGCGAGAACAGAGACCACTTCATCTCTGATCGGCTTCTGGAATCCGCTCTGCCAGTCATCACCGTGGACAACGTAATCAGGCTTGAGTTCGTTCAGTACATCGGCATAGGAGAGCTTCTCCTGGCAGATGACCTTGTCGACGCCCTGGATGTTTTCGAACAGGCTCTTTCTCTCGTCGAATGGCATGAGAGGGAAGCGCTTGTAAGATGCGATAGCCTCGTCAGAAAGCACTCCGATAGTGAGTCTGCCCAGCTTGGCCGCCTTCTTGATAATGGCGATATGGCCGCTGTGAAGCATGTCTGTCGAGAAGCACATGTATACTCTGCGGTTCTCGATCTCGGAGAGTTTGGCCTTGACTACTGCGAGATCCTCAGGTGTGTCGATCTCTGTGCAGAGTCTGTTACCTGCGTCGAACGCTTCTATCACGCACTTATCAGTTACGTCGTTCAGAGCGTTCTCAGCGTATACTCCGGTGTTGCCGGCTTCACAGTACTCACTAATCTTGTCTAGCCAGATCTTCCAGTCGTCTCTGTTTAGCTTGTACAGAGCCTGGGCCTCCATGGCTGAATCGAAAAACTCGATCCCTACAGCCTTGACTTTGCCGTCCTTGATGACAGCCTTGAAGTCTTTATCAGGAAGAGGGGCTGTGGAGCTAACCTTCATGCAGCTCGCTTCATTCTCGATGAGATCCTCAAGTACGGATGGCTCAAACACGAGGTCGCCGTGCATCAGGATGATGTCATCATCGAGTTCTTCCCTGGCGCAGTAGATCGAGTAGATATAGTTGGTGTCCGCGTAGAGCGGATTGTTTACGAAATTGATATGAAGTGGATAATTGAGCTCTTTGCAGTAGTTGACCAGCACGGAGTCGAAATAACCCGTTGTCATAACGACGTCTTTGATGCCTGCCTCGGCGAGAAGTCTCAGCTGTCTGCTGAGGATAGTCTCTCTGGCGCTGATCTCTGTCATGCATTTAGGGTGCTCTGAAGTGAGGACTCCCATACGGTGTCCGAGCCCGGAATTAAGAATCAATGCTTTCATTAATATATGACCTCCGATAGATTAATCACAGATATAGTTATTATATCTTATTTTCGGCGTGACTGTATAGTAAAACCGAGCATCGCAAGGGCATTTATCAAGCAATTTAAAGGTGTCATTGTCCTTGAAAACGGCGGAGTGTATAATATGGATAATTGGGGACAGGGAAATTGTCAACTGATCGCACCAAGATCTTTACTCGAAAGGGGAATTTGAGATGAAGAAATATCTTTCGTTGCTGCTTTGCCTTGTACTCGCATGCGTAGCGTTCACGGCATGTGGCAGCAAAGAAGTCAAGACTCCGGAAGAAGAACTGAGTGAAGCCGAGCAGATAACAGAGGTAGATGAGGAGACTCTGCAAAAGGCCGGTACAACTCTTGAGGATAGACTGTCGCTTCTTAAGAAAGACGGCTGGTCTAAAGATGGCAAAGCGTATGTCTATACTTCCGAGGATGAAGAATGTAACGGTAAATTCAGCATCACGGCAAAGGGCAACGACGCTGACGTAACGGTCACCTTCG
>CADAUB010000054.1 GCA_902790965.1 uncultured Eubacteriales bacterium
GTTACAGGGTTTCCGCCCTCCTCGAAGCTTAAGTCTCCGCATATATGATCGATGACGATGAAATCCGGCTTTATGCCCACGTTGAGATGTGCGATAGGCTTATGGAGGCCCATTGTGTGGAATCTCCTCTTTTCGGAATTCGGGATGAGGCCTTTCATGTTCTTGAGCGCGCAGGTGATGTGGGTCTGGCAGTGGCCCTTGAGAACAGGCACATTTATCAGGAAGTCAAAGTCCCTGACGCACTTGCAGATATTGAGATCGACGCCCGCGCAATCCACTTTCTCGCCCTTTTCCTTCTGGGTATCGAGGATCTTAACGCCGTAATCGCGAGCAAGCGAATTGTAGCCGCAATACTCGAAAGCTTCATCGGTCTTGTCGCCTACCCAGGAGCCTTCAGCGATCACGATGTTGTTGTATCCCCTCTCCTGCAGGAACTCGATTATGCCCGCAACGACTTCCGGATGCGTCGTGGCTCCGAAAAATGCCGGAGATGGAGTCACGAGATTAGGCTTTATGGCAATGCAAGGACCTGCGCCGTATGCCGCCGAAGCAAGCGAAGCCGCCGAAGCATTTGAAGCAGCAGCACCATTTGAAACCGCTTCATCATTTGTAATCGCCGGCAGCATCTCCTCGAATCCGCATTCAAGAAGAAGCTTCTTCGTCATTTCCTTGTATTCAGTTCCGTATGAACGCCATATCTCGTTTCTGCGCACTGTTTACTCCTCCTGCATTCCACTAGAATTATATCTGAAAGCATGATCATTATACCATGATTGCATTCTCTTTATAGAGTTTGACAAGTTAGGTACGGATGCCACTATTTTGCCGTTCCGTACCCAACTCTTGGGCTGTATCCAACGGATTCGCTGGGAAAAGGTAGGTACGGATGCCGCTTTTTTGCCGTTCCGTACCTAACTCTTGGGGTGTACCCAATGGATTCGGCTGAGAAAAAGTTAGGTACGTATGCCCAAAAGAAATTACCGGCAGCCTAGTATAAGGTTGCCGGTTCCTTTGTTACTGTTAATAGCTATATTTGTCTTTAATAATACTCTTTGAAATAGTGGATGTTGGCCTTCATCGGCTGCAGGCCTTCGTCTTCGATCTTCTTTACGACCTCGACGATCTTGTCGTTGACCGGTGTAGGAACTCCGTATTTCTTGCCCCACTCGCATACGACTCCGTTGATGGCGTCGATCTCGCAAGGCTTTCCCTTCAGTACATCCTGGAGCATCGAAGGGAATATGCTGAAGTGTTTCCTCATCGCGACCGGAAGAAGAAACTCAGCGAATTTATACTTGAAGTTGTTTTTGTAGTAGAACAGCTTTGTGATGTCCTTGCCCTGTACAGGCGCAAACTCTACTCCGCCCGCGTGCGCTACATCGATGCACTCCTTCATGCACGCCAGAGCGACTTTTCTGGCCGGCAGCCAGGTTGCAACATCTCCGAACGTACCGCCTATGACAGTTCCGAGGCCCGAGAATGTCGCGTTTATAAGAAGCTTTGACCAGCGCGCTCCGATGAGGTTGTCCTCTATATCCACAGGACACATGTATTCGAGCACGCTCTTTACCTTGTCGATCCTGTCTCCAGGAATGCCTTCCATGCCGCCCATGTGGAACGACAGGCTGCTTGGGTCACTTGTGAGTTCAGCAACGCCAGGCTCTGTCATAGTAGCGCCCCACTCTACAGTGCATCCGATAGTTCTGTCAACTCCTACTATCTCAGCGATACCAGGCTCAGGGATGCCGTTCTGCAGCGTGACGATAACGCCGTCCTTTGCGAGCATCGGTTCAAGCTTCGCGACTACTTCAGGGTTGTGAAGCTGCTTTGTCATGAGGAATATGATGTCGTATGGACCTTTCATCTGATCAGGAAAGATCGCGTTGACCGGCGTCGTAAAATCGACCGTACCTGTGACGTGCGCGCCGTTTTTCTGGAGCGCTTTTACGTGCTTTTCATTGCGGTTTACCAGTTCGATCGGAAAACCGTTTTTGGTGAGATAAGCTCCGAGTATGGTGCCGAGAGATCCGGCTCCGTATATTGCACATTTCATAATGTCACCTCCTGCACAATTCCATATCCCCCCGGTAATTGCTTTTCGTGTTAATTTTATCGCCAGTTTTGATACCTTACTTTGTCTTCTCTTTCAGAAGCACCTTACCGGCCTTTCCGCCGAGGTATTTGCTGTCCTGCATCACAGGCTGTCCGTTGATATATACGTGAACAATGCCCTCCGGTGTGAAGTCTGGCTTCGACTCATCTACCTTCATGTGGTCGAGGTCGATCACAGTGATATCCGCCTTGTAGCCAGACTTAAGATATCCGCGCTCAGGGATCCTGAAGCGGTCAGCTGTCTTACCGGTCATCTTGCGTACGATCTTCTCCATAGGGATGCCGTATTTCTTGCCCAGAATGAAGAACTGTGGGAACGTCTGGAAAGCAGCTATGTTCTGGAGCCCTTTCTCCTCGATCCAAGCGTCTGTCATGAATACCGACAGCTCGTCGTTCATGAGCCTGCGAACGATCTCGTCGTTGTAGTACTTGCCGAGATAGATGCTGCCTGCGCGGTTCGAAAGTTCTACCAGCTTGAGGTACATGTCGAGGTTGCTAAGTCCCTCTTCAGCAGCGCACTGCGGAATAGTCTTGCCCTCGTATTCAGGATGATCATCCGAGATGTATGCGACTACCATGTCGTCCCAGTCGATTCCGAGCACCTTGCGGTACATGAGGATCGTAAGCTCGAGTTTGCGGCGGTTGATAGGCTTCTTCGCCTCTTCCTTGCTGAGCTGTGCGTACCATAATGGGAATACGACGGTGATTACCGAAGCTCCGTAGTGGAATACGTAGTTATCGAAGGCCATCGGGTTGCCTGTGAGGCTCTCGCGGTGGAGTGTCGAAAGCATCTTGTCTACGAGCTTCCAGCTGCGCTGTCCTACGAAGATGAGATGGCTGTATTCGAGTCTGCAGCCCGATTCGTGCATGATATCTACTGTCTCGTCGAGGCCCATCTCAAGATGCGACTTTCTGGTAACGAGCGGATAGTCGGCGCTCACGATGGAGTTTGCTCTTGGGTGTACCGTAACGATACCGTCGTACTTAGCGATTTCCTTCGCGAAAGCGATTATCTCGTCTTCCTGCGCGTATCTGTCAGGCTCATACATGAATCCGAACGAACCACCGAAAGCTCCACCTTCCATGGCCTCGCGCACGTATTCAAGTTCCTTCTCGATCTGCTCCTCTGTATATGGAGTAGGATCATAGCCTGTCATGCCTGCGCGAACAGAGCCCTGGCCGATGAGCGGCGCGATGTTCACATACAGATTGCCCTTTGCGCGCTTCTTGAAATCAGCGAAGCTGCCCGGCTTTACGCAGTCGAAGAGCCCGCCGCCGATCTTGTCGCGGTAAGGAGTATCCTTGTCCATGCCGAATGGCGAGAAGCTGCAGTTACCGGTGATCTGAGTCGTGATGCCCTGCTGGATGAATGGTTTGTAGAACTTCTCGGCGTCATCTCTGTCGACAAAGAAGTCATTGTGCGAATGCGCGTCGATAAGACCCGGGCATATCTGCAGCCCTTCCAGGTCGATAGTCTTGTCGGCTTTCTTTTTGATCTTCTCCGCGACCTCGACTATGCGGTCGTCCTCGATGAGGACATCGCCCTTGAAAGGCTTTCTGCTTGTGCCGTCGTAAATGGTTCCGTTCTTAAAAAGTGTCTTCATAAATAGTCTCCAAAGTAACGTGTTTATATAAAAATGAGTATTGATACCGTGCTTCATACTGAGTGGCTGGTCTTTTTGGCATCTTATTTGCCAACCTTCGTCCCGCCGATCAGTTGGATCGTCCTGCGGATCTGCTAGATTCGTTATGCCGGTTATTAGTCGGTCAGATCTTTAGCAGCTTTGAAGCCATACGCGCTCTCAGCGCTGTACACTGCCCTCTTGATTGCTTCGCTCATGACCATAGCGCCGAGCGACCCCACAAGATCCTGATCCGCCTTCACTTCTCCTGTAGAAACAGCGTAAATGCTGTCTCCGTCGGCGGTAGTGTGGACCGGCCTAATGGAGCGGGCGTATCCGTCGTGCGCCATACCTGCGATCTTGCAAAGCTGGGATTTATTGAACCTGGCGTTCGTCATTACCACGCCGAGAGTGGTATTTCCGGTGAATTTGTTTTCCTTTACGGATGTGTCTCCGGCCATGATCGAAAGCGTATCTCTGAAGCCCTTGCCTCCTTCAGAAAGAAGACCGGCTATCTTCTTCCCTGTCTCCCAGTCGAATATATCGCCAAGCGCATTCACGGCTACTACGGCTCCTATCTTAAGATCGTCGATACTTATGGCGTAGCTTCCGATCCCTGTCTTCATGCAGGTATCCATTCCTGCGATCTTGCCGACAGTAGCTCCGCATCCCGCGCCGTAATTTCCGTCCTTGTAATTAGGCTCTTCCATGGCGATGCGTGCAGCCTCGTAACCCATCGCAGCATCAGGGCGTACAGTTGGATCCCCTACTGTGAGGTCGAAGAGATCTGCCTGCGCTACAAGAGGCACCTTAGCGATGCCGGTATCGAAGCCTATGTCGTGCTCCTCAAGATACTTCATCACGCCGTCTGCTGTACCAAGTCCAAACGCGCTTCCGCCTGAAAGCACTATAGCGTGGATGAACGAAGCCGCAGCGAGAGGATCCAAAAGCTCGGATTCTCTTGAAGCCGGGCCCCCGCCTCTTACGTCAAGCCCTGCCGCCATGCCGTCCTTGCAAATGAACACAGTGCAGCCTGTCCCGGCCTCAGCGTTTTCGACCTGCCCTATAGCGATGCCGTCAATGTCAGTTATAGATATTTCCTTCATTTCTTTTTCCTTTTCTCTATTGAACACTCCCGCTACCTACTGCGTAGAGGCGGGGTATTCCCGCACGGTTTGACAAATGGCCATCATACGCTTGGTCATCTGACCGACTCAAGCACATCGAGGTCTTCCTCAGTCGTAGACCAGCTCGTTACCAGCCTTACGATTGTGCGCTCATCATCGTATTTGTCCCAGATGTCGTATCTTACGTATTTGCCGAGATTCTCCATCTGCTCGTCGTTCATCAGGATGAACTGCTGGTTGGTCGGAGTCTCATGATAAAACTCCCAGCCCTTGCTCCTTATTATCTCCTTCAGTCTGTTTGCCATGTCGATGGCGTGCTTACTTATTTTAAAGTAGAGATCATCTGTAAACAGCGTGTCGAACTGTACACCGAGCAGACGGCCTTTGGCCAGAAGAGCTGCTCTTGTTTTGATGCGTGTCATGAAGCGATCCGGCTTGCAGCCGCCTGTAAATACAACAGCTTCACCACAAAGAGCGCCCACCTTAGTGCCGCCTATATAGAACACATCCGCAAGCTCTGCTATGTCTTTAAGCGTGACATCGGTATCGCTGCTCATGATGCCGTAGCCGAGCCTGGCTCCATCGATGTAGAGATAGATATCGTGCTCTTTGCAGATGCCTGCAATCTCCCTCAGTTCGTCAAGTGTGTACAGCGTGCCGTATTCGGTTGGATGCGAGATATACACCATGCCCGGGAACACCATATGCGGATGAGTCGGATTGTCCCAGAAAGCTTTGAGGCATCCTCTCAGATCCTCAGCTTTGAGTTTGCCGTCATCAGCCGGAACAGATATAACCTTATGCCCGCTGTGTTCTATCGCGCCGGCTTCATGGACATTGATATGACCCGAATCCGGGGCGATCACACCCTCGTACTCCTTGAGCATTGTGGAGATGACTGTCATGTTCGTCTGAGTCCCTCCGACAAGCAGCTCAACATCCGCATCTTCACGTCCGCACGCAGCACGGATCTTTTCTTTTGCGCTTTCGCAGTAATGATCATCTTCGTAGCCCGGAAGATTCTCGAGATTGGTCTCAACCAGCCTCTTCAGTATCTCAGGATGAGCTCCTGCAACGTAATCGCATTCAAATGAAACCATATCGTTCTCCTCTATTTTTTTCTATTATATCGCCAAAGAAATAGGTGTCAAAGAAGAAACAGCATACTGCCTGAAAAACTGGAAAGTATGAACAATAATGCATATTTATTCAATATTATTGTGTATAATATGCACACTATGGACGAACAGAAAAGAGTAAAAGCATTATTCATCATCCCATCGGTGATCGGTATACTCCTTTTCATGATCCCAATGAAGATAAACGGCGTATGGACGATAATCGTAAAAGTACTGGCAGACGCTATAAACGGGGTCATCGGACCTATCCTGCCTCACATGTGCGTCGTCATACTCACCGTCTCGGCGGTACTTGCCATCATCGCCAGGGGAAAGCCGAAATTCATCATTGAAAACGAAGTGCTCAACGATTGTTTTTGCTGCACCGTGCCGTGGCTCAGTGTCCGAATACTCGGATGCATATTCGCATGGCTCACACTTCTCGAGATCGGATCGGAAAAATCCAATAACCCACTCGATAAGATACTCGGTCTCATTTCCGGGCCAGATCAGGGCGGCGTAGCCCTCGATCTTATTTCGGGACTCGTGATCATATTCGCGATCGCGAGCTTTCTGCTCCCTCTCCTTCTGGACTTCGGTCTGCTGGAATTCGTCGGAGCGCTTCTCACAAAATATATGAGACCTGTCTTCAGAGTGCCTGGCCGTGCGGCTGTCGACTGCATCACATCGTGGATCGGCGACGGTACTCTCGGTGTAATGCTCACCTGCAACCAGTACGAAGGCGGTTACTACTCCGCGCGTGAAGCAGCAGTCATCTCGACGACATTCTCCGCTGTATCCATCACATTCAGTCTTGTTGTACTCAGCCAGGTAGGAATGATGGAGTATTTCGGAGTCTATTATCTTCTAATCTGCTTCGTCGGTATCGTGTGCGCGATTATCTGCCCTCGCATACCGCCACTGTCTTTAAAGAAGGATACATATCTGGTGCCTGGAAAAGCCATGTCCGAGACCATCCCTTCCGAGTACAAGACTTCCAAGGAGTACGGACTCGCTCTCGCCATGAAGAGAGTTTCCGAGCACAAAGGCATCGGTGAATTCCTCTACAGCGGATTCAAGAACTGCGTAAGCATGTGGTTCAGCGTACTTCCTACTGTAATGTGCATCGGCACAGTAGCTCTCATACTTGCGAACCACACGGAGATCTTCCAGTGGCTCGGAAAGCCTTTCGTGCCACTGCTTGAGCTATTAAGAGTAGAAGACGCTGTCGCGGCTTCATCCACGCTCATAGTCGGATTCGCGGATATGTTCACTCCGAGCGTTATAATCTCGGGCACTAATGCAGCAGCTGCTACGAAGTTCATCGTCGCGGTCATTTCCGTTACGCAGGTGCTCTTCCTCGATGAGGTCGGCGGACTCATACTCGCATCCAAGCTCCCTATCAACATACTCGAGTTGTTCATCATCTTCCTCGAGCGCACTATCATAAGCCTCTTGATAGTCTGCCCGATCGCGCACTTGTTGTTCTGATGTGAGTTGAAAACAAAATCGGGACGGTCCGCAATGGATCGCCCCGATTCTTAGTTTATCGCCATTACAATACTCCTTCCGCGCTCTCTATTGAACACTATCTCGGTCCTCAATGCAATATCGAAAATTACGGATATTTAAAAGGCCTCTCCGATGAACTTAGAGAGGCCTTGATGTTTGATCTGAATAATTCATTTGCGAGCTATACGCGCGTATATCTCTTGCCTATTTCGGGATGTATTCTGCTGGCACTTCGATCACCATATCCGATGTTGGGAACGTGGAGCATGGGTGGATGTAGTTCCAATGGATATCCGCCCAGCGTCTGTTCTCGTTTTCGGCAGGAGCGAAGAATGTACCCGAGATCACCTTGGATCTGCACCAGCCGCACTCACCGCTTCTGCAGCGTGAAGGCGCGGTTATTCCCGCTCTTTCTACAGCTACCAGGATAGGCTCTTCGGCGCTTGCCTTGATATCGTAGGCATGTACGCCCTGCCTTACCGTGATATTGAATTCCTTGCCTTTGGCCTCTTTCGGGAATCCCTCTGCCTCAGCGATATTCTTTGTTACGCCGAGCATCTCCTTGCGGACATTCTTGATAGGAAGCCCTAGCTTGCCGAGTTCACCATCGAGGAATTTGTACATCGCCTCAGGGCCGCATACGAATACGCTGTAATCATCAGCGGCATACTTCTTGATGAGATCAGCTGTGATGAATCCGTGCTCAAAGCCCTCAGCCTCTTCATCGGAAAGCACATGTACTACGTGGATCTTGTCGCACTTCGCCGCGAGTTCCTCGAGTTCCTCTTTGAAGAGTATCTGCTCTTTTGTCCTGCTTCCAAACAGTATGGTCAGATCGAAATCCTCTGTACCATCTGCAATGGCCTGTGCCATCGACAGGAACGGCGTTATACCTGAACCACCCGCGAGCGCCACGATGTGCTCTGGGTCTCTGAGCGACTCATAGTAGAAATTGCCCTGTGGGCCTGACGAGAGCACTTTGTCGCCTTCCTTGAATTCATCGAGGATGTGCTCTGCGGCAAATCCGCCAGGATTCTTCTTTACCGTTACGGAAACTACTCCCTTAAGAGCATCCTTAGGTGCAGAGCTTATGGAGTAAGGCCTTGTGAGTGCGCTCTCTCCTATCGCGAGCTTGAGAGACAGATACTGGCCTGCGCGGAAATACGCGAGCGGGCTGCCGTCTACAGATCTCATGAGATAGGTCTTTGCTCCGGCTTCTCCGTGGTCGATGATCTTGTCGACTATAAGCTCCTGGAAATCCGGGTGAAGCGCCTTGGCATGGTTATTGATCGCGAAATCCGCCGTGATCTCGTTGGCCGGTGCAGCCTGGATCACAGACTCGCGCACTTTGGCCATGTTCTTGAACTTGAGCATATCCAGCGCGCCGATCAGTCCGATTTTTACTTTAACTGCCATGTCACTACCTCCCTTCTTCCTTAAGATCTCTCAGTGCGAGGCGTGCCATGAGTCTGCCGCACACATAAGCTGAGCTATAACCGTCCCCTCTAGGGCCTGCAGCTCCGATTGGACGAAGTCCCTTGATCGGATAATCGTCGTTGAGCATCATCATTCTGGCCATCATAGCGTCCCATTCAGCGGTCTCGTAACCGTATACAGCGCCTTCAGGCACTCCGAGGTATCTGGCGAAAGTCCAAGGCGAAGCTACGCAGATCTCTTCGATGTAAGGCTCGATGTCGATGCCCGCACGGTCTTTGAGAGTCTTGATGAACTTCTTCGCGTATTTGTTCTTGTACGCCACGTAATCCTCCTGGCTGAGATCGCTCCACTCTTCGCGGTTGCCCATCGAGGTGAAGAATCCCATCGATGTGCCGGCCGGTGATGCGTCAGGATTGACGATGTTGTTGCAGAGGAAGATAGTGAAATTGTTGGTATCGTATCCACCAAGGATGTTCTTGTATTCCTGTACGGAGTCTGAAGTATCCGCGAAGAATATGCAGTAGTCCTTGATGCCAAGTTCTTCGACAGTCTTGTTGAGACCTACGTAAACCGTGAACATCCTCGCGCTGTAGTTATGGCCTCTCGCGGCGCTGAGCTTCTTCTCTCTCTCAGGAACGAGTTCCTTCGGCATCATCTTCGCATAAATGATATCTGGGTTGATGTTTGCGAGCACGTAGTCGCACGACACCTCGCCGCTGCTTGTACGCACGCCGCACAGCTGGTCTCCGTCGAAGAGGAATTCTTCGGCTCTGCAGTTGAACCAGATGTCTCCGCCGAGTTCTCTCAGTCTTTCGACCATCGCAGTGCTTATCTCGTGCGAAGTGTGAGCCGGAATGTAGGCCGCGCGCGAAACGTATTTCATGAACATGTTGCAGTAATGGATGAACGCCATGCGATCCATGTCTACGCCGAGGTAACCCCAGTATGTCGCCATGATGTCACAGCATTTCTGTGGCATGTTCATCGCCTTCCACACCTTGCTCACAGGGTAAGCGCCTGTTCTGAGAAGATTAGGATACTTTTCTTTGAGTACGTTTGAGTCAGCGTGACCGTTGGACGCGCTTATATACGCAGTGCCTGCCATGGTCTCGTTGAGGAGCTCAAAGTACTCTTCCATCTTAGGACGCGAGCCCGGAACGTACTCTTCCATCTTGTCGATGAAGTTCTCGCAGCCGAAAGGCATCGTTACATCCATCGGCGTCCCGTCACTGTATTTACTCATGATACGGAAGCAATCCGGAACTTCCTTCCAGTCTACTTCCACGCCGTAGTCCATCATCATCTGACGGATCTCGGCAGGGTCCTCTGCGCTACCGATGTCGCAGAGTTCGTGGAGCGAAGGCTCGAATTCGAACCTGCCTCTCCTGAAGCTTGTCGCGCAGCCGCCCGGAAGATTGTGCTGCTCGATCAGAAGGACTTTCTTACCCTCGACCGCGCAGTGAAGAGCCGCACTGAGGCCCGCATTTCCGGCGCCGACAACAACTATATCATAGTGCTTGTCCAAAGTAGTCCACCTCCTTTTTCTCAGGTTGTAAACAATTAGAAACAATCTACAAACAATCCCCTTCAGTTTACCCTTTAATTATAGTCCTATACGTGTATGCGTAAAAGAACAATTTGTAATTTTAGATTCTTTTGTGGCCCCTATCGACAACGGCAACTCGTTCATTTTGACCAAATAGAGCGCCTTTTCCGTACTGCCAGGTGTCGCCTTTCTGGTCCATCTCTTGCCGCCAGACCGCATGCATATTTTATTCACTTCATACATGATGTTTTGACTATATCTGTTATTCCTTTTCCCGCATTATTTTGCCACAATGACTAACATTGTTATTTACGCACCCTATAAATGCCGCAACAAAGCAATAACATATGAAAGCATCATGAGTGCTGACATCTTTATAAGGGGCAGCATATGGAGCCCACTCATCTGAAAAGCCTCTGAATATACAGAAATCATGAATAATTATGCAGATTCAACTCATTTGGACTTATCAGCCTATGCGCGAACGGGCCTGTGTTTCTTTGAAAAAATAAAATGTTTGTCCTTTTATCGCCTTAAAACATTAGAAGGACAAACAATGTTATTCATTCGTGCAGGGATAATAGGCTAGAAG
>CADAUB010000055.1 GCA_902790965.1 uncultured Eubacteriales bacterium
ATGCTGAGCATATGCTATCTGACAGGCCACCTTTCGATGGCTTTCTTTTGATGCCCCCATACTTATTTATTAGTCGTTACTGTGTATTTTCAAACTTTAATTACTTTCTTTCCTCTTATTCGATGCCCGTTCAACGCGCTTGTCGAGCATGCCTTTCGCACCTGCCTTTCATGCGCTCTTTCGCATCCATCTATTAGGCGCATTCAGCACATGCCCTTCACGCACGTCGTCTGCGAGCATCGCTCAATGGCATAAGTATACATTATATTCCGCTCTTACGGGCACTTAATAAATATCTTTTTCGCAATGGTCACCCGCCGCCTTAGAACATGCCCAGTCCGTGGGGCATCCAATGTCTGTTTACTCAGCAACGAACGGTATCAGTTTTTACAATGCAAAAGCGGCACCCTCGCTAAGTACCGCTTTCACTGAGAGGTATTCCTTTATCACTATGATGTTAGCGTTTTACACCAGCATCATTTCAATCTGATCTCTACTTCTGCGCAAGTATCGCCTCTACCTGATCTCTCTTCTCATAGAGGACGCATCCGCCGGTATGCTCTCCGGCCAGAAGGTCTCCATCTCTGAGCGCCGTGAACAGATTGGACCTGAGCGCTTCCTTGAGAGAAGTGTCCTTCACGCTGATATCCGAATACGGTGAGAACGGGCAAGGCTCAGCTCCGCCGTGCGAATTGATGTGGAAGAAGCCCCTGCCTGCCGCAAGGCATCCGCCCGAACTCTTCTCGTCGCCAGGGAACGATACGAATACCATATCCTGTCTCGACTCTCTGAGCTCGTCGATCCTGCCCATCATGAACTCGCGGTCCTCTTCGTCAGGCGCCAGCTCTGCCGCCTCGTCGGTGACCGGTACGAATTCGATGTAGAACACAGCCTTGCAGCCCTTGCTCTTGACCGAATCCAGGAACTCGTCCGAGTAAACTTCTTCGAGATTCTCCTTGGTCACGGTCACGGAAACTCCGTAGATAAGGCCTCTCTTGTGCAGTTCGTCCATTACCGAGCTTACCTTCTCGTAGACTCCCTCGCCGCGCCTCGAATCGGTCTCTTCCTGGCCGCCTTCAAGGCTTATAACCGGTATCAGGTTGCGGCACTTGTCCAGAAGTTCCATGTACTTGCCACCCATGTACGTTCCGTTCGTGAAGATAGGGAACAGCAGGTTCTGCATCTTTCCGGCCTGCTCAATAACGTCCCATCTCAGCATAGGCTCTCCGCCCGCGAGAAGGATAAAGCTGATTCCAAGGTCTTCAGCTTCCTGGAATATCTTGAACCATTCCTCATCAGTGAGCTGCTGTGAAGGCTCGCAGTCTACCGTCGCGTTGTTGGCGCGCGAGTAACACCCAGCGCAGTGCAGGTTGCAACTCGACGTGATGCTTGCTATGAGATACGAAGGCACATGAAGCCCGGCCTTCTCCTCTTCCTCTCTCTTCGCGGAAGCTTTCTTACTGGCGATCGCGAATTTAGCGAGGAACATGCTCTCCTTTGGGTCCTTGAGGGTCGCACGAAGAGCGTCCTTCACCACCTGCTCAACGCCTTCTGCCAAATACTTCTGAATATCGAATTTTTCGTCCATTATGTTTTTCCTTATGCTTAAGCCTTGCTGATATGCCTCATGCACTATAGTGACACTTCCTTCAGCCCTCACTCCATCAGGAGCCTGGTCTTTTGCTTATAGCATTGATACATTACGCACCGCTACTTAGAGCGCAGCGGCTACAGCTTTCTTTACTTCTCCCATATCGTCTGTAGGCTCGAAGCGAGCGATTACTTTTCCCTCGCGGTCTACGAGGAACTTAGTGAAGTTCCAGCCGATATATGTCTTGTCGCCATACTTCTTATTGTTGGCAGCTGCGTACTTATTAAGAGCTGCATTCTTGAGGCCTTTTCCGAATCCGTTGAAAGGCTTCTCTGATGCAAGCCATGCGAAGAGCGGATGTGCTGTCTCGCCGTTAACATCTATCTTGGAGAACTGTGGGAACTCTGTTCCGAACTTAACGGTGCAGAACTCATGGATCTCGTCATCACTTCCAGGTGCCTGATCAGCAAACTGGTTGCAAGGGAAGTCTAGGATCTCAAATCCCTGATCTCTGAATTCTTTATACATTGCCTCAAGAGGTTCATAATGTGGTGTGAAGCCACATCCTGTTGCTGTATTTACGATCAGCAGCACTTTGCCGCTGTACTCCGAGAGGCTAACGTCATTTCCCATACGGTCTTTTGCTGTGAAATCATAAACTGTGCTCATTTTGTTTCTCCTTCCGTTTAGTTGATGTATGTGATTTTAGTTTTATCTTTTGTTAGTAAGTTCTGCGAGCTGTGTTTTTTGCAAAACGCACTTTGCAATTAGCCCTCTACTCTTTGCTCGATATCTGCCTGCAAATATGCTATTTCTGCGGACTTTGCACCGAGCTAGTTCAATTCACTCTTCTTGTATCCGCGGCTCTCGAGCAGCTCGTATAAGAGCTCATACAGCTGCGCAGCCTTCTCTTCAGGAATGTCGAAGCAACCCGCGATCTGGTAAGGGATCTTCCTGGCTTTTTCCTTCAGCGCTCTGCCCTCTTTAGTAAGCGAGATCTCAACAACACGGTCGTCTTCGCGGCAGCGGCTGCGCTCGATGTATCCGGCATTCTCAAGTTTCTTGAGGAGCGGCGAAAGGGTGCCGTTGTCCAGCATCAGCTTTTCACCTATCTCCGATACAGATACGCCGTCCTTTTCCCACAACACGAGCATCACGATGTACTGCGTGTAAGTCAGGCCCAGTTCCTTCAGATACGGTGTGTAGAGCCCCGTCACAGTCCTCGCCGCTGCGTAAAGTGGGAAGCACAGCTGATTGGAAAGCTTCATTGCTGCATCCAGATCCACGTTTTTTTCATTATGATTACGATCGTCCATGTGCTTGTCTTTGCTCATTTTTCTATTCCCTTTTAAGCCCTTAATCAGTTTGCAAGTTGATTTGTTGATTTGTTGATTTGTTGATTTGTTGATTTGTTGATTTGTCAGTTTGTTAGTTGGTTTGTTAGTTGGTTTTTTTCTAAATACTAGATTCTAAATTCTAGAATCGTGAATCTCTAATATTCACGATTATTTGATTTATGTTTGATGCAAATGTATTTTATACAACATAAATTGCCCTGTCAAGCACTTTCCATATAACTTTACGTTTCAATTCGCAGTCGCCGCGGCCTCAGAGTTATATGGTTTGGGCGCTGCAGGCCGATTTCCATATAACTCAATGCTCCAATCCCCTCCCGCCGCGGCCTCAGAGTTATATGGTTTTGGGCGCTGCGGGGCGATTTCCATATAACTCAATGCTCCAGTCTCTCCCGCCGTGGCCTCAGAGTTATATGGTTTTGGGCGCTGCGGGGCGATTTCCATATAACTCAATGCTCCGATCCCCTCCCGCCGCGACCTTGTGATTGAGTACCACTGGCTCTTACTGCGACTTTGGTACTCAATCTCTCATCATTATTCCATCCGCCGCGGCTTCATAATTAAAAAAAAGGTGTCCAGCACCAAATACTGAACACCTTGAACATTATACATATCTTGCTTGACGGCCGCGCCCTAACTATTTATGTTATTGATCCGTCGACTGCTTCGGCGCATCGCCTTTCTTACGCTTTGGCCTCTTGGTATATTTCCATGAGAAGTAGGCGCCGAGCGAGCCGAACATTATGTTGATAACTCCTACCATAAGGGATCCAGCTCTGCTATTCGTCAGATATCCTATGACATAGAAAAGGCCTATGACCAGCACTACAATGGACAGCGGGAAAAGGATCTTGAAGTATCTCACAAAGGCTTCCATATCCGCCTGTCTCTTTTTCTCTTCTTCGCTCATGTTCGCTACTACGTCGGCAGCTTTCTTGGCCTCTTCCGCAGCCGGGAATTTGACCGTTGCCTGATAGACAGCCTTTTTCTTGAGTCCGTTCATGAGATCGTTGTATGCCTTGTTGACCTCAGCATCATTGAAGTCTGGATCTTCTTCCTTCCAGAACTTCTTGTCCTTGTAGCGGTCGATGATTTTCTCGTACTCTTCGATATCGTGGCCGTTCACGCCAAATGATACCTTGTAAGCGCTACTATTTTCCGTCAACTTGGCGACTTCCGCGGCATCATCGCCCTCGATGCTTCCTATTTCTTTATCATCTACGATCACGGCAAGCGCCTTAGCACCATCCTTATCGTATTCCTCGAATCTAACATCGTGGCTATTCGAGTAGCTTCCGGATTCAAGGGCATCTTCGAAGAAAGCCTTGAGCGTTTCCTGTATGTCTGAGCCGTCTCTCGCGGTGCCAGTGGTTCCGACTACTTCAAATTCAAACTTATCCATTCTCTGCCTCCATACTGAAAAAGTAACTTGTGCAGATCCCCCACTTGAGTATTCATTATAGCAAACTCGTGCTGTGCAGTGCTATGCCCGGTCACTCCGATGTGCTATCAGTTGCTGCTTCAGCCTCTTCTCCTGCTGCTTCGGCTGCCGCTCCTTTTGACTCGGCATAAGCCGCAGCTGCTTCCGTCGCTTCCTCGATGCTGTCTGCCCGTTCCTCGACCTCTTCTTCAGTCTCATACGGGAACACGTACTCAGGATCTCCCTCCGGATGCTCCAATGTCGCAGGGTCGATAGGCTCCGGTCTAGGTCTGTCAGTCTTGTACAGCACTGTGTATTTGCCTTTGTGGATATTGCCGTCCTTGTCGATAATGAGATCGTCCATCCACTCGGTCTTGAGAACGCCGTGCTTATAGTCCCATTTCACGATGTGGTCTGTGTACACGCTGTCCTTTTCGGAATCGTATCCGTATCGCTCCGCATAATCCCTGTTGTAGTGGCTGTATGACAGATATGTGAGTGTGACCTCGTCGCCCTCGATGATGAGATCAGTATATGAGCTCTCAATAGCATACCTTCCCTGAACGGCAGCCTTCATCTCTTCCGCAGAAGCATAAGTCGATCTGCTGATGTATGTAGAAATGTATCCTACAGCCGAGATCGCTGCGATGAGCACCAATGCTGCCACAACGACGATTACGATCCTTCTGTTTCTTTTGCGCAGCCTCCATTCTGCTGCCCATGCTTCAGCGTGCCTTCTGCTTTCGTCCATTTAGTGTTCTCCTTTATTTTTTACCTAGCAATTGCCGATTTATTATCTGTTTAATTATAGCCCCCGATCGGCGGGTGTTGCTCGCTCGCGTTTAGCCTTCCTCAGGCAGTTCCCGCTCGCCAGCCTCTCCGTCATATGTCACCGTGCTGCGTGCCAAGTCTCTTTCATGCTCCGCCTCTGCCTGCTCGAGTACTGCGCTGAGCCCCGCAAGCGCGTCGAACGGCGCGAACTGCTTGGCTCTCTGCGAAAGCGGCATCTTTGGTCTTTGTGATCGAGGTCTCTCTTTCATCTTTTTAATCTTATCCCACTAATTATATGCGGCCGAGCGTAATACGCTCTACCACTATCTGCGCTTCAGCACTCTTCTACGCTCTGCCCTGTCTGCACGCTTCAGCACTTTTCCCGGTCGCGCCTACTCTTTATGCCCGCCGACTTGGTGGTTTCTCTCTCTGGTAGTCGCCGCTTCTTCGAGGTCCATGCCTCTGAACATTGCGTCTTTGCCATACTTATTTCTGATGGAATTCACAGCCTCCTGGAGCGCGGCATCCCTCTTGAGTATGGCCTGAGTCTCCCTTACCGGGTCGTTCATGGCCTCGCGCCTCATCTGGCCCTTCGTCATACCTTCCTCTTCATCCTCCGCGTCCGTGAGGTCGAAGATCGTCATCTGCTTGTCCTCGGAATCGCTCTTGATGTCGTTGAAGTTCACGAATATGCGCCTTACCGGATACTCGTGATCTGTGATCTTGTCGTAAAGATCCGCCACCGCGGGGATCACGATGGAAGCCGCGTTGGTCAGCATTCCAAAATTGACCGACCCGTGGCTCATAGGCACTTTGAGGGCATTGCTGTAGCCTACCGCGATAGACACGTTCGCCGACACCTTGCCGAGGCCGCTCATCTCGTGGCAGAGCTGTTCGGTCATCTCTTTAACTATAAGCCTGCCTTCGTCATTTGTATAGTCTCTCATCAGCACCTGGCCGCGTGAAAGCGAGTGACTTTTGTTTTTGTAGCCCTTTATATCGCTCATCCGCGTCGGCTCGATGCCATACGCGTGGTCGATCAGAAGTTCTGCGTCTATGCCGAACATCCTGTAGAGCAGGTCCTCGTCCCTGGCCGCAAGCTCCGCGATCCCGCGCATATTGGTGATGCCGATCTTCGCAAGCCTCGCCGCAGTGCCGCGCCCTATCCGCCAGAAGTCCGTTATCGGCTCGTGGTCCCAAAGCAGCTCCTGATAGGCCTCTTCATCGAGCACTCCGATAAAGTCGTCCGCGTGCTTGGCGATTATGTCCATCGCTATCTTGGTGAGATACATGTTTGGCCCAACGCCCGCCGTAGCCCTCACGCCGATCCTTTCATAGACTTCGCCCATGAGGAACTCCGCCATCTGCTTCGGATCGAGCCCATACCTGCCAAGGTAGGCGGTGACGTCCAGGAACACCTCGTCTATCGAGTAAACGTGCATGTCCTCGGGCGCGATGTAGTCGAGGTAGACCTTATATATCTCGGCGGCGTACTCCATGTAGAGGTGCATGCGTGGCGTCGCCATTATGTATTCGAAGCTTTTGGGTATCTCGAAGACTCTGGCTCTGCCGCTGACGCCCTTCGCCTTGAGAGACGGCGAAACCGCGAGGCAAATAGTCCTGTCGGAACGGCTCGGGTCTGCCACCACGAGGTCGGTAGTCATCGGGTCGAGCCCGCGCTCAACGCATTCGACCGAGGCGTAGAAGGACTTCAGGTCGATGCATACGTAGGCGTGCTCCCAGCTTTCATAATTGAATTTTCTATCCGTATTGACTTTGGTATTCAAACCGTTTCACTTAACCATACTGTTTGCGGTACTCGAGAGGAGTCACGCCCTTCGTTTCCGTAAATCTCTTCGTGAAATAGCTCTGTGAGCAGAACGCCAGCCTGCCGCTTATGTCCGCAACGGAGAGGTCGGTCTCCCTAAGCATCCTCTCCGCCTCAAGCATGCGCTCTTGCAAAATGAAGTCGCTTATCGTGATGCCGAGTTCCTCTCTGAATATGGCTGAAGCGTAAGTCCTGCTGACGTTGACGTGCTCTGCAATCTCGGCGAGCTCTATCTTCTCGCCGAGATGTTCCTTTATATATGTCATCATGCGAACAAGGCGAGGCGAGTATTTCTTTTCCTTTAATACATAGCTCACCCTGAGCGCATACTCGCGGGCAAGATCGTGAACGATATCGTAATACGCGTCAAGAGGGATGGCGCCAGCGTCCAAACTGGCAACCACCCCGTCCCTGATGTCATAGGCAACCATATCCAGAAGTCCCGACTGTATCGCCACCAGGCACATCTCACCTGCTGCCTCGATCGAACCATATCTCATCTTGCTTGCGGCTTCCTCTTCAGAAGCACACTTCGCGGCCAGCGCGGAAGTATATCCGCGGTTCTTGTTCGCAAGCTTGTCGATCGCCTCCGCGTTACCGGACGCTATGGCGTCGAAGTAAGGCTTCTTTCTGGCATACGGGAGGTATACCTGGTTGCGCCTTGTGCGGCTCAGTATCATGTTTGCAGTTTGTCTATCGCTCATAGTTAATCTGGTCTCTAGTCTTCTGATTCTATTTCGTAATTTCTTTATACAATTCGCAACAACATTATAACACGGCCGGCGCTATTACCCCGCGGACTTGCGGGCACAAAATACAAAACAAAACTACTTGACGATAGCGCCGACCTTACGGGTCATCACCAAGTAGTTTTTGATTCTTATTGGGTTAGCAGTCCGCCGGCCGTTACTTCGCCGGCGCTGCTCACGGATACTGCTCCGAGGCTACTACTTCACGTATACTCTCTTCACCTTGCTCCAGTCAGAGTAGTACTTCTTGCCGTTGATCTTCTTGTACGACCTTACCTGTACGTAGTAGTAACGATATCTGGCATTGGTCTTCACGGTCTTCTTGACCTTGTTGTACTTCTTGCCGATCGTCTTCTTGACGTAATCGCTCATGTCGGCGTTACGGCTGTACTTCACCTGGTATCCGCTGACCTTCTTCTTGCTCTTCTTTGCTACTCTGATGTAGAAGGACTGCTTCTTTCCCTTGAGGGATTTGATCTTCGTAGCAGGAACGCTCACGGCCGCTCCCTTGATGGTGAACGGGATCAGCTGGTAGCCCGAATAGCTTCCGAGACCTCTAACATATACGTAAGCCTGACCCGGCTTGACGTTGTTAAGATATCCGACTTTATAGTCGACGCCGGCCTTGAGTTCCTTATCGCCTTTTGTCACTTTGACGCTTGGCTGCACAGGAGCTCCGGTATAGCTGTAGGAACCAGTGCCACCGCTGACAGTAGCGCTTCCGCTCAGCTTCGAATTAGGATCGAGGTACCAGAAGTTGCAGTCTACGCTGCTCTTCCAGAGACCAAGATAGTTGAGGATACCGTTGATCTTGCCCGAGCTTGTATACTGCCACTTGCTATATCTGGTCGCAAGTCCGCATGAAGAATTGTACTGGGCGCACCACATGTCGACGTCGCTTCCGATGCTGCTCACATCGAGCTTGTTTCTGAAGAATGTGAGGTTAGCGTAGATTCCCGGCTGATATCCGTTGGACCTGATGACGGCGCAGAACGCATTCGCAGCGGCCGTACCGGTCGACTTCGAAAGGTTCTTGGAAGTGAGCCTGCTGTTGTACTCGTAGTCCATGTAGATTGGAAGATCCAGATCGTTAGGGCCTATGCCAAGAGCCTTGAGCCTGGCGACCACGTACTCAGCTTCCTTCTTGCCCTCAGCGGCTGTCTCCGCCTGAGAGAAATGGTACACACCGGTCATTACACCAGCGGCCTTTGCTCTTGCGTAATGGTTGGCAAACCTGCTGTCGGCTGCCAGTTTGAACTTATTAGGGTCTGTGCCCGTGTAAGTTGCTCTGATTATCGCATAGTCGACACCTGCTGATTTGGCCGTGCTCCAGTTGCTGCCGTCGCTCTGCCACCAGGAAACGTCAACACCGTTGGCAACCACGTTGCCAGTGAATCTGTTGTTGTGAGTATAGGTGTTGCCGATGAACGGGCTGCCGCCTGTGAATGCGTAGGCCGGCTCGGTTATGGCCATCCCCGCCACCAGTGAGAGGCAGAGCGCCATAGAGAGCGCTATAGTTGCTATTCTCTTTTTGGATTTTGATTTTTGGCTATTCATATGGTCACCTTTTCTTCTCTCTATCCATAGATATCTTGAAATTCTCAGAGCTTAGGCTTTTCTTTTGATCTTGTGTTTGAGCTGACGATTCTTCTAGCTTCGGCTTTGAACTAGCGCTTCTTTCGGCTTTGGCCTTTCGGAAGCTTAGAATGTTGCGACCTCCGGATCGCATGGCTCGCACTTCGCTAGCTTCTTAATGTAAAGTACAGGGCCTTTTTCCTTGTATGCCTCTGTATATTCCACTCTTACCTTCGCTGTGATCTCGACCCAGTCGCCTACCTTGAGATCCTCCGCGCCGCTGTAGTACGCCAGCAGCCCCGCGAACTGTATGTCAGCCTCGCAGCAGGTCATCACGTGTCTTCCGAAGGCGAACTGCCCGGCCGGCAACTCGTCCGAAAGAGCTACCCTGCCCTTGATCACGAAGGTCTTGCCGTCGTAATAGTCCTCGTTCTCGTTGATGTCTCGATACCACTCCGCGTACCAGTCGTCCTGGATATTGATCTGCGCCGCGTTCATATCGTATGGCAGCGGATCGATGATGTCATCTGGCTCGATGTCGTTAGGCGCGTATTCGTAGACGATCATATTGCGTCTGTTGGCTATCCTGACTTCCTTGTGATAAGGCATCTTGTCGAAGCCCTTGACGCAGCGGTTGAACACTACCATGTCGGCGGTCTGCATCTTGTTGAAGCACAGCTGGCGCATGTTCTTGTTGTACATCATGAACGTCGATGTGTCGAAGAGTGCCATTTCCTGCGCGATCACCCAGCCTCTTGGCATTGCCGCGAAGAGTTTCTGGTTCTCCCACATGCCGTTCATCTCGACTACGACACGGTCGAATCCGCCTTTCGCGTCGATCGCTCCGAGCTTCACATCGTTGAGCTCGGCCTCGCTTTTGATTCGTTCTACTCTCACTCCAGGGCCGACGAACTTCTCAGGCTCATACTGCACCTCGCCGTTTTCGCAGATGAGGAGCAATGTCCTGCCGTCGTCGCCGAACTCGTGGTTTTCGAGTGTTTCCTTTATAAATGTGGTCTTACCGGCTCCGAGGAATCCGGTAAACAAATATACGGGTTTTTCTGTCATACTATTACACCAGCTTGAAGAGTTCCTTCACTTTTTCTCTGTTGAGTCTTGTTCCGATGACAACGACCATTCCAGTCGCCTCAGCGTCGGTATCTCTTACCTCGCCCTCGCCCGGAACATAGTCGAACTCGAGCCAGCCACCTTCGGAATTCTCTACGATGCCCTTGGCACGAAGCACTTCGCCGCACTCATCGAGCGAGTCGATCGCCGCTTCGATCTCAGCTCTGGTGTACTTGTTGCTTGTCTGTACGCCTAGTTCCTCGAAGACCTCATCCGCATCGTGACCGTGGTGGTGATGGTGGTGATGATGCTCGTGTTCGTGGTCATCATCATCGTGGTCGTGGTGGTGATGATGGTGGTGTTCACAGCCGCACTCATGCTCGTCATCGTGATCGTGGTGATGATTGTGATGGTGTCCGCAGCCGCACTCATGCTCGTCTTCGTCATCGTGATCGTAGTGATGATGATGTTCGTGCTCATGCTCGTGCTCGTGGGCCTCGAGTTCTTCGTAAGCTTCCTCTCTCAGCCTGTCAAGCTCGGCGTTCAGTGTCTTGTCGGACTCCATTACCTCGAGCATCTTTGCGCCACTGAGCTGATCCCAGTCTGTCGTTACGATCTGCGCCGTCTTGTTGAGAGCCCTGATGTCCGCTACTACGGCGTCGATCTCCTCAGCGCTCATTCCCTGCTGATGGGAAAGGAACACTGAGCTCGCATGCTCTACCTGGTTGGCGAAGAACTCACCGAAGTTCTCCATATACATCTTGTATCTCTTAGCATCGACGACTGTCGTGAAGCCGCCGAGCTCGATCTTGTCATTCTTGAGATCCTGCACTGCGATGATAACATCGGAGAGTTTGCCGACTCCCGAAGGCTCGATAAGGATCCTCTCAGGGTCATACTGCTCGACTACCTCGTTGAGCGCCTTGCCGAAATCGCCGACGAGCGTGCAGCAGATGCAGCCCGCGACCATCTCGTTGATCTTGATGCCCGATTCTCTCAGGAATCCGGTGTCGACTCCGATCTCGCCGAATTCATTTTCAATCAGTACGATATTCTTTGTTTCATAGCCTTCTGCTATGAGCTTCTTGATAAGTGTTGTTTTTCCTGCTCCGAGAAAACCGGAGAAGATGTCTACTTTTGCCATTTCATTCCTTTCTGTCCCGCCGCCTTTTGCGCGGGCAATCAATAACCGCACGGACATAGTCCGCCCTATTCTTGTACAGGGTACATATTATACTTAGACTCCTTCCGCGTAAAGGCATCTATACAATATTTAAGCGATATCAAAGTATTGCGAGGTTATGAATTCTTTGGGAGTAAGCCGTTAGTTTTGGGAATTGTCTGTATCGATCTTGGCCTATGTCTTGGCCTATGGGGATTGGCATCTCGACTACTCGAGTTCGGGGTCTTTCGGAACTTGTTCGATTTCCTTTTTTGTCTGGCGGTCTTTGATCCAGGCAGGAAGGAATATCGAGATGAGGATCAGTACAGCGCCGGCAAGGATGCTCGGTGTGATTTTTTCGCCGAGGAAAATGACGCCAAGTGTTGTTGCCGAAAGCGGGTTTGCTGCGGCAAGGAGGCCGGCGCGTTCAGGTGTGATGTATTTTTGCCCGAGAGGCTGCAGCGTAAAGCCTACGCCGCTGCAGATGAGCGCGAGCGCGAGTATGGCACCCCATTCGGTGCCACTCTCGGGCAGACGGATATCTTCGAACATGAATGCTCCGATGAATGCGAACAGCGCGATGAACAAAAGCTGATAGATCGCGACGGTCATCGGGTCGTCGTTCTTCGCAGCCCAGTCGGTTATGAGAACTGTTATCGAGTAGAACAGCGCGTCGAGGATGATGAACATCTCTCCGACGGAGAATCCCAGATGGTCTCCCTTGAGTGTCAGGAAGCCGATTCCCGTCATGGCGAACACCACGGATAAAACTGTCACTTTGTCCGGAAGCTTTCTCGCCAGGATGCAGGTAAGCACCGGCACGATCGCAACTACAGCTCCTTCGAGGAACGACGTGACGGTGGTCGGTGTGGTCTGGAGGCCCTTCAGCTCAAAGAATATAGATAGGAAGAATCCGAAGCCAAGAAGCGCGCAGTGGAAGAGTTCTTTCTTCGTGACGCTTACCAGTTTGTCGCGGAACAAGAGGCCTATGACCACGAATGCGATGAGGAAGCGTGTTCCCATCAGCAGGAACGGCCCCATGGTGCGCATTGCGATCGAAGAAAATAGGAGCGAACTGCCGCGTAGCGCCAGCGCTGCTCCTACCATTATTTCGCCTGTTGTTTCGTTCATTCGGATCTTCATCGAAATCCCTATACCTCTAACGATTTCTATCGCGCGACTCATTATGTGCGCACATTTTACAGGTTACACGTTTATTATTGCCCGATCACCCTTTTTAGAGGCGTGCGACGGTGCGTATTATACAATGCACCGACTGTAATTTAAACAAGAAATTCGCCGGAGCCGTAGTCGTAGGCGCTGAGGCCTTCCGGCGCGAAAACGCCCTGGTCGGTGACGACGCCTGTGACGAGGCTTGGCGGTGTTATGTCGAAGGCGGGGTAATAGCCTTTTACATTCTGGTTGGCGGTAGGCGTGCCCATGGCGCTGAGCACCATGGCCGGATCGCGCATCTCGATCTCGACGCTGTCAATCGTCGGATGGCCTTTGTCCGGCGATCCGGTGACGTAGTATGGCACGCCGTGGTATTTGGCACATATCGCTATCTGATATGTGCCTACCTTATTGATGACGTGACCGTCGCCTGTGATGACGTCGGCCGCCGAGGTGAAGATATCTATGCCTTCGTTTTTCATGACCGCTGCCGGCATGTTGTCGGTGATGACGGTCACGTCGTATCCCATGTCGTGGGCGACGCTGGCCGTGAGGCGCGACCCCTGGAAATACGGGCGCGTCTCAGGGCAGAAGAGCCTTATGTCTTTGCCCTGGCTCTTCGCTTCCCTGAGCATCATGCCGACTATGGTCTCGCCGAAGCACTGCGTCATGACCGCACCGTGCTCAGGGAAGAGCGTCGCCAAGTGATGCCCTACTATCCCTATCCTGGAATACCTTTCATTATTTTGCTCGACCGCGAAGTCTCTAAGTGCGTCGGACAGGTCACCGCGAAGAACTTTTTCCAAAGAAGCGCCGGCGGTGTAGGAGTTAGAGCCACTATTATTGTCGTTGACGATGCTGAATAGCCTTTTCGCTTCTTCGATGCACGACTCCGTTACCTTCTGCATCCTCCAAGTCGTTGTCGGCCTGGCGTGCGAGATCGTATACGCGGCGTCCTTCAGATACTTAAGCTGTGCCTCTTCGGACTTTCCTCTGCATTCGTAGGCAGCCAAAGCCATGCCCATCGCCGCCGCCACGTATGGCCCGGCGCTCTGAGTCACCATATCCCTGATAGCCTCAGCCACCTCGCGGTGGGTCCGGCACTCGACCTTCCTTACCTCAACAGGATATACCC
>CADAUB010000056.1 GCA_902790965.1 uncultured Eubacteriales bacterium
ATGTATTCTTTGTAATCCGGTTTGCCATAGTAGATGGTGATGCCGAATCTCGATGCCAGAGACAGTTTCTCTTCCATCGTATCGGAGCGGTGTATGTCTCCGTCGTGCTCCATATCCGTTCTGTCGTTCCAGGTCTCGCGGATAAGGTGTCTGCGGTTGGACGTAGCGTATATGAGCACTCTGTCTTCCCTTGACTCAAGCGCTCCTTCGAGCATGTTCTTGAGTTCTTTGAAGTCGCTCTCGTTCTCTTCGAATGAAAGATCGTCCAGATATATGATGAACTTGTAGTTCCTCTTCTTGGCCTCAGCGAGCACCCACGGGAGATGCCGCCTGTCGTTTTTGCCGATCTCTATGAGCCTGAGCCCATCGTCACAGTAATCGTGCATAAGAGCGTGGATACTGGTGGACTTGCCCGTGCCGCTGTCTCCGTAGAGAAGCACGTTGTTGGCCTGCTCGCCCCTGATAAATGCCTCAGTATTATCTTTGAGCACACGCTTTTGCTCTTCGTATCCGACCAGCTCATCGAAGCTGATATCGCTTGTCTCGATAACAGGAAGTATCTCAGGCGTGCCATCAGCTGTGCTGCTCAGCCTGAACGCCCTGTAGAGCCCGTACATACCGGCTCCCCTCAGCTCGTATTCTCCGGTCACAAGGCTTCGGAACTCCGAAATATCCTCTGCCTTTGCGAGTTCTTCGCTGAGGCGGGAAATGCGCTTTCCCTGCGCTGTCATGACATTGTCTGCGTAAGGTGCCTTGTAGTCTGAAAGCGCCGGCACAGGATCCATCTTCATAAGATCCATGAATTTGGCAAGATCTGGCTCTGCAAGTTTAAGAAGCGTAGCATCTTCTGCCACTTCCCTGCGCTCGCATGCAAGCGAGAACGCATTCTCATCTGTCATTATCATGTAGGTGAGCCACTGCTGCCATATATTGCCCTCGAGGGCGAATTCGGACGCAAACGAGACCAGCCTGCGCGTTAGCGCCGGCAGGTCTGTCATGTCGCTTAGATCATCAAGTCCGTTAAAGAACAGAAACTCTGTTTCTTTCATCTAACCTTTTTCCTTTCACAGGAGTTTTTCAAGTACCTTCTGCTTCATCTCACTGCCCTTGAGCCATGTAGTGGCATCAGGGTCCTTGATATCCGCTGTGCGCCATCCGTCGAGGAGCACATCGGACACTGCCTTATCTATTTCATCAGCCTCTTCTGTGAGGTCGAAGGAATATCTCAGCATCATAGCAGCTGAGAGTATAGCCGCGAGAGGGTTCGCAAGATCCTTGCCCGCGATGTCCGGAGCTGTGCCGTGGATAGGCTCGTACATACCTCTCTGGGATTCACCGAGCGATGCCGATGCGAGAAGGCCGATAGAACCTGTCACCTGAGCTGACTCGTCTGAGAGGATGTCTCCGAACATATTCGATGTCACGATGACGTCGAAGAAGGAAGGATCTCTGATGATCTGCATCGAAGCGTTGTCTACAAGAAGGTCGTCGAGCTTTACGTCAGGATACTCAGCCTCACCGAGTCTGTGCACGGTATCTCTCCAGAGTCTCGAGCTCTCGAGGATGTTGGCCTTGTCGATGCTTGTGACATGGCTCTTTCTCTTGCGAGCGATCTCGAATGCCCTTCTGGCTACGCGCTCTATTTCAGGCACTGTATAGATCTCTGTATCAAAAGCCATATTCCCGTCTTCGCTTCTTCCGCGCTCACCGAAGTAGATGCCGCCTGTAAGCTCGCGTACGATCATGATGTCGCAGCCCTTTTCAGCGATATCCGCTCTGAGTACTGACGCGTTCTTAAGAGCCGGCTGAATGACGGCAGGTCTCAGATTCGTGAAGAGCTCGAGTCCCTTTCTGAGTCCGAGAAGAGCGTTCTCAGCTCTCATCTTGCCAGGCAGGTTGTCCCACTTAGGGCCTCCTACCGCGCCGAGCATCACGCTGTCAGAGTTGATGCATCCCTCAAGAGTCTCCTTTGGAAGAGGATCTCCGAACTTGTCGATCGCTCCGCCTCCTGCGATATATGTCTTGAATACGAATTCATGTCCGTACTTCTTGGCAATGGTCTCAAGCACTTCGATTGCAGCCGAGGTCACCTCAGGGCCTATGCCATCTCCCGGTACTACCGCGATGTTGAATTTCACTTTATCCTCCTTATTACATGCTCTGCTTTTCTTTGAGATATGGGAGCAAGCCTCCCTTTTCGATAATATTGTCTATGAATTCAGGGAAAGGCTTAGCCTGGAAGCTCTCTCCCGTCGTCTCGTCTGTTATGACTCCTGTCTTTGTGTCTACAGAGACGATGTCGCCTGCGTTGATGGCAGCGCTTGCCTCAGGGCACTCAAGGATCGGGAATCCGATATTGATCGAGTTTCTGTAAAAGATGCGCGCGAAGCTTGCCGCTATAACGCAGGATATGCCGCTCGCCTGAATGGCTATCGGGGCATGCTCTCTTGAAGATCCGCAGCCGAAATTATAGCCTCCGACCATGATATCTCCCTCTTTTACTTCGCCCGCAAAGCTCTCGTCTATGTCGGTCATGCAGTGACTTGCGAGCTCTTTAGGGTCGGTGCTATTGAGATAGCGCGCAGGGATGATCACGTCTGTATCGATATGATCTCCGTATTTCCATACTTTTCCTCTCATGCTTCCCCCTTTCTATGCTTCAGGCACTGCGATGCAGCCCGCTATCGCCGATGCGGCGGCAACTGCAGGGCTTGCGAGTATTACTTCGCTTCCGGTGTGCCCCATGCGGCCTACAAAGTTTCTGTTGGTAGTAGCTACTGCTCTTTCGCCGTCTGCCATGACGCCCATATGGCCTCCGAGGCATGGCCCGCAGGTAGGCGCCGATACAGCGCAGCCCGCTTCGACGAAGTCACGTACAAGACCTTCCTCTACGCACTGCAGGTAGATCTGCTGGGTCGCAGGGATGATGATGCATCTCACTCCGTCGGCTACTTTTTTGTCTTTTAATATGGATGCTGCCACTCTGAGGTCGGATATACGGCCGTTTGTGCAGGAGCCGATCACCACCTGATCGATGTGAAGGCCTGCTACCTCTTCTGCCGTCTTTGTATTGGATGGAAGATGAGGCATGGATACCGTAGGCTTCAGAGTGGACAGATCGATCTTTACTACCCTTGCGTACTCGGCGTCTTCATCCGCCTCAAATACTTTAGGCTCGCGCTCAAATCTATCCTTTATATATTCCATGGTCTTTTCGTCGACCGGGAATATGCCGTTTTTGCCGCCTGCCTCTATCGCCATATTGGAAATTGTGAAGCGGTCGTCCATCGAAAGTTCGGATACGCCCTCTCCGGTGAACTCGAGCGACTGATACAATGCTCCGTCGACTCCGATCTCACCTATAAGATGGAGGATAACATCCTTGCCCGATACATTAGGCTGAAGCTTTCCGCTGAGCTCTACCTTTATGGCGTCAGGAACTCTGAACCAGTTGAGGCCAGAGGCCATGGCAGCAGCCATGTCTGTCGAGCCAACGCCTGTCGAGAAGGCTCCGAGAGCGCCATACGTGCAGGTATGCGAATCCGCTCCTACGATGCAGTCGCCAGGGCCCACAAGCCCCTGCTCAGGCAAAAGCGCGTGCTCGATGCCGACTGTTCCGACATCGTAAAGATGCGTGATGCCGTGCTTTTTGGCGAACTCGCGAGCTGTTACGCAAAGCTCCGCCGACTTTATATCCTTGCAAGGAGTGTAGTGGTCGAGAGCGATCACGATCTTATCCTTGTCAAAGACTTCCGTAAAGCCTGCTTTTTCAAATACTCCCACCGCTACCGGTGTGGTAACGTCATTTCCGAGCACTATGTCGAGCCCGGCTTCTATAAGATCTCCCGCGTGCACTTCAGGAAGCCCTGCGTGGGCCGCGAGTATCTTCTGTGTCATTGTCATGCCCATAGAACTACCTCCCTGATCAGTCCTTAGCTGAGATCCTCTTTGCAGGGCTCTCACCGCCCTCATTTATCCCGTGCTTCTTCTCGTACGAGATCATGCGGTTTAGAGCCTTAAGATATGCGTTTATCGAGGCCTCCATGATATCCGTAGAAAGTCCGCGGCCTGTAAAGCTTCTGTCGTAAGCATTTACCTGCACCGTTACATCACCAAGGGTATCCTTACCTTCGGATATGGAGTGGATGTTGAAGATGTCGAAGCTGTGCTCGGATGGCTTCACTATAGCGTCGATAGCGTTATATGCCGCGTCTATTGGGCCGTCTCCGAGAGCTACGTCCTCTACCTTTTCTCCGTCCTTCTCGAGGCTTACCGTGCAGGTCGCCGTGGTGAAGTTGCTTGTGGACATCTGGAACCAGTCGAGCTTGTAGCCGCCCTCTTCATCCTGATAAACGGCGTTAGTCTTGTGTGTGACTATGGCTTCGAGATCCGCGTCTGTGATGTTCTTTTTCTTATCGCATACGATCTTGAATTCCTCGAAGCAGCGGTCGAGCTCTTCCTTTGTAAGAACGAAGCCGAGTTCCTCGAGCCTCTGCCCTACCGCGTGGCGCCCCGAATGCTTTCCGAGCACCAGATTGTTTACGTTTACTCCTACCGATTCCGGAGTCATTATCTCGTATGTCTTCTTGTTCGCCAGTACGCCGTGCTGGTGTATTCCCGACTCGTGCGCAAAGGCGTTCTTTCCTACGATCGGCTTGTTGAGAGGCGCAGTCTGACCGATGATGTCGTATACGGTCTTGCTGGCTCTGTGGATCATGGTAGTGTCGATGCCTGTCGAAAGGCCTGTCATGTCCTGACGGGTCCTTATGGCCATTACGATCTCTTCGAGAGAAGTGTTTCCGGCTCTCTCGCCGAGCCCGTTGATGGTGCACTCTACCTGCCTGGCTCCTCCGAGCACTCCGGCAAGAGCGTTCGCTGTCGCCATGCCGAGGTCGTTGTGGCAGTGCACCGAGAAAATGACATCCTCTGCGCCCTTGACATTGCCCTTGATATCTTCGATCAGGGCACGCATCTCATCGGGCGTAGTATAACCAACTGTGTCCGGGATATTGATGGTAGTGGCACCACACTCTATCGCTTTAGCAACTACTCGCTTTAGGAACTCAGGCTCGCTGCGTGTAGCATCCTCTGGGGAGAATTCTATGTTAGAGCAATACTTCTTCGCATAGCTCACCATGGCCCCTGCCTTTTCGAGCACCTGCTCAGGGCTTAGCTTTAGCTTGTACTCCATGTGTAGGGGCGATGTCGCGATAAACACATGGATCCTAGGGTCTGCCGCAGTCTTTACAGCTTCCCATGCCGTGTCGATATCCTTCTCGGCACATCTGGCCAGCGAGGTGACCGTGCATTCCTTGATATTGTCAGCAATAGTTCTTACAGACTCGAAGTCGCCCGGAGATGCGATGGCAAAACCGGCCTCGATAATATCGACTTTCATCTTTTCGAGTATTTTCGCGACCTCGATCTTTTCCTTTAAGTTCATGCTGCAGCCCGGCGACTGCTCGCCGTCTCTGAGCGTGGTGTCAAATATTCTTACATGTTCCATCATTAACCTCGGATCATTTATCACTCAAGTATGGCTCCTTTGTCGGCTGAACTTACGAGTTTAGCATAGCGCGCGAGGTATCCGGTCTTTACCTTTGGCTCCGGGCATACCCACGCTGCTCTTCTCGCTGCTAGTTCCTCATCGGAAACTTTGAGTTCGATGGTCTTGTTCGTAATGTCTATCGCGATGATATCGCCTTCTTCGACAAGACCGATATTGCCGCCTGACGCTGCCTCAGGGCTAACGTGTCCGATGGACGCGCCCCTTGTCGCACCTGAGAATCTTCCGTCAGTTATAAGAGCGACTGATTCATCGAGTCCCATACCCGCAATGGCTGATGTCGGATTGAGCATCTCTCTCATGCCCGGGCCTCCCTTAGGGCCTTCGTATCTGATCACTACCACATCGCCCGCGTTGATGCCGCCTTCGTATATGACCTTGATGGCGTCTTCTTCGGAGTCGAATACCCTTGCAGGGCCTTCATGCTGCATCATGGAAGGCGCTACAGCAGACTGCTTTACTACGCAGCCGTCTGGAGCGAGATTTCCCTTGAGCACAGCGATGCCGCCCGATGCCATGAACGGATCGTCGAATGGCCTGATGATCTCTTTGTTGAGATTCTCAGCATTCGCGATATTCTCTCCCATCGTATTGCCGCTTACCGTCATTACGGATGTGTCGAGAAGGCCGCCCTTTGTGAGTTCCTTCATCACAGCATACACCCCGCCTGCTGCCTCGAGATCCTCCATGAAGGTATCTCCCGCAGGAGCCAGGTGGCAGAGATTAGGAGTCTTGCTGCTGATCTCGTTTGCCATATCGAAGTCGATGTCAATGCCCGCCTCATGAGCTATTGCCGGCAGGTGGAGCATGGTATTTGTGGAGCAGCCGAGCGCCATGTCTACCGTCTCCGCGTTGTGGAAGGCGGCCTCTGTCATGATGTCGCGTGGCTTTATGTCCTTTTCTACCAGCTTCATGATCTGCATGCCCGTGGCCTTGGCAAGGCGTATCCTTGCGGAATAAGGAGCCGGGATAGTGCCGTTACCCTTAAGAGCCATGCCGATAGCCTCTGTAAGGCAGTTCATCGAATTGGCTGTGTACATACCGGAGCACGATCCACATGATGGGCATGCCTGCTCTACATATGTCTTTACGCCCTCTTCATCGAGAGTACCGGCGTGGTAGGCGCCGACTGCCTCGAACATGTGTGAGAGGCAAGTGCGTCTTCCGTCAGGAAGGCGGCCGGCCAGCATAGGGCCTCCGGCGCAGAATATAGTCGGTACGTTGATGCGGGCAGCTGCCATCAGAAGCCCCGGTACGTTTTTATCACAGTTAGGTACCATCACCAGGCCGTCGAACTGATGCGCGATCGCCATCGCCTCCGTGGAGTCGGCGATAAGGTCACGGGTCACCAGTGAATACTTCATTCCGATGTGACCCATTGCGATCCCATCGCAAACGGCGATCGCCGGGAACTGTATCGGTGTGCCGCCAGCCGCTCTGACTCCCGCCATCACAGCCTGACTGATCTTGTCGAGGTGCATGTGTCCCGGAACTATCTCGTTGTACGAACTTACCACTCCGATGAGCGGTCTCGATATCTCTTCTTCAGTAAGGCCGAGCGCGTAGAAAAGGCTTCTGTTAGGCGCGCGGTCTACTCCTTTTTTTGCGTTATCAGATTTCATTTGTATCCTCCTGAGCCAGGATGAATTCTATTAGTTGGATGCTGTATCGAGATCGGCGTCGTTCTTCCAGAGCATCTCATCTCTCAGCTTCTTACCTACGATCTCCATCTCGTGCTTAGCGAGCTGAGCTCTCTTGGAATTGAAGAATGTACGTCCATTCTTGTTCTCAGCGATCCACTTGCCGGCGAACGAGCCGTCCTGGATGTCGGAGAGCACTTTGCGCATGTTGGCCTTGATCTCATCGTGAGGAAGCACGCGAGGGCCCGAAACATATTCTCCGAATTCAGCTGTATCCGAAATGGAGTAATTCATCGCAGCAACGCCGCCCTTGTTGATAAGGTCGATGATCAGCTTCATCTCGTGTATGCACTCGAAGTAAGCGTTCTCTGGCTTATAGCCTGCCTCGACGAGCACTTCGAATCCGCACTGCATCAGGTCAACTACTCCGCCGCAGAGTACTGTCTGCTCACCGAAGAGGTCTGTCTCTGTCTCTTCATCCATAGTTGTCTCGAGGATGCCTGCGCGAGCTCCGCCGATGCCTGCGATATATGCGAGGGCGATGTCATATGCCTTGCCAGAAGCGTCCTGCTCAACAGCGATTAGGCATGGAACGCCCTTGCCCGCTACGTATGTGGAACGTACTGTGTGGCCAGGGCCCTTAGGAGCTGCCATGAATACGTCTACGTCAGCCGGAGGTACTATCTGCTTATAGCGGATGTTGAAGCCATGAGCGAATGCGATGGCCTTGCCCGCTGTAAGGTAAGGAGCGATATCCCTCTTGTACATATCTGCCTGAGCCTCGTCGTTGATGAGGATCATGATGATGTCAGCCTTCTGTGTAGCTTCAGGAACTGTGTAGACTTCGAAGCCGTCGTTCTCAGCTACCGGCCAGGACTTTCCGCCCTTGCGGAGTCCGATGATAACATCGCATCCCGAATCTCTGAGATTGAGCGCGTGAGCATGGCCCTGTGAGCCATAACCTATGATCGCGATCTTCTTGCCGTTCAGTACATCCAGATTACAATCTTTCTCATAATACATTTTTACCATAGTTGAATTCTCCCCTTTCTTTTGATTCATCGTTTATGGTTGCGATTCCGCGCTCGATGGCAACTACGCCAGTACGCGCTATTTCCAATATTTTGAATTCGCTGAGTATGTTGGCCATGCCGGTGAGCTTGTCGTCATCGCCCGTTACGACCAGTGTCAGCGTGGTGGATGAAACGTCGATTATCTGCGCCCTGAATATGTTCGCGAGCTGCATCACGTCGTTTCTTTGCTCTCCCCCTTCGGCCAGCACCTTGATCAGCATGAGCTCTCTGTAGATGGAGTTCTCGCTGTTGAGCCACTTGACCGAATATACGGGGTAGAGCTTTCTAAGCTGGTTGCATAGAAGCTCTGTATGAGGATCGTCGGCCAGCACGTCTATCGTTATTCTTGTAACGCCCGGGTTCTCCGTAGCGCCCGCCGCGAATGCCTCTATGTTATATCCCTTGCGGGAGAAAAGCCTTGCTATCTGTGACAGCACTCCCGGCTCGTTATCTACAAGAAGCGCCAGAGTCTGCCTTTTTGCGTTTGTCATTTTTTCCATTCCAGTCTAGCCCCCTATATTCTCATAAAGTCTGTGATATGGCTTCCGCCGCCTACCATAGGCCTTACCATCTCGTCTATATCAAGGATGCAGTCGATCACGCATCCCTTGCCGCTCGCCTTAGCTTCCTCTATGGCAGCCTCCAGATCTTTCTGGTTGTTTACGCGGTAGCCCTTTAGGCCGTAGGCATCGGCCAGCTTGACGAAATCAGGGCCTCTGTCCATGTCGCTCTGCGAGAAGTTCTTGTGGTAGATGAGATTCTGCCACTGCCTCACCATGCCGAGCGTCTGATTGTTGAACACGAATATGATGATAGGCAGGTCGTAATACTGCACGGTAGTCAATTCATGACAGTTCATCCTGAAGCTGCCGTCGCCCGCGACCAGTATGACCGATTTGTCAGGATTTCCTATCTGTGATCCTATCGCCGCTCCGAGGCCAAATCCCATGGTTCCGAATCCGCCCGATGTGATCAGCTGGCCCGGATAGTCGAAGTGGAAGTGCTGTATCGCCCACATCTGATGCTGGCCTACGTCTGTCGATACTATTGTGTCCATAGGCATCAGCCTGGCTATTGTATCGCAAAGCTGCTTAGGATTGAGGGTCTCGCCGCCCTCGTCGTACTTCGTCTCAGTAGGATACGAGAATACGAATTTCTTCCATTCGCTGTGATCCTGCTGATCGAGCCTCTCGATGAGAAGCCTGAGTACTTCCTTAGCGTCACCCACTATGTGGTGATCGGTCCTTACATTTTTATTGATCTCGGATCTGTCGATGTCAATATGGACTATCTTGGCCTGGCTCGCGAATGTTTCCGGCTCAGTCGCCACTCTGTCAGAGAACCTGCAGCCAACAGCGATCAGTATGTCGCATTCGTTGACGGCGATGTTCGATGCCTGGGAGCCGTGCATACCTATCATGCCGGTGACCAGAGGGTTTCTTCCGTTCATGCCGCCTCCGCCCATTACGGTGACTGCCGTAGGTGAATCTATGAGGTTGGCGAACTGATTGAACTCTTCATGAGCCCTGCCCCTTACGACACCGCCTCCGCAAATGAGAAGCGGCTTTTCGGATTCCTTTATCATGCTGACGAGCTTGTCGATATCCTCTTCATCGACTGCCGGCTTCTGGATATCCGGCATATCTCGCTCGTAGATAGCCTTCAGAAGGCCCTTTTCTTTGTGCTGCTCTCTCGGCACGAATTCGTACTCCGCTTCCTCAGCGGTAACGTTCTTAAGTATGTCTATAAACACCGGGCCAGGCCTTCCGCTTCTTGCGATAGCAAAAGCCTTGCGCACTGTGCTTGCCAGCTTATCTACATCAGTTATTTGGAAATTGCACTTTGTTATAGGGAGCATAACGCCCGTGCTGTCTACTTCCTGGAACGAATCCTTGCCTATGAGGTTTTCTGCTACATTGCAGGAAATAAAAACCACAGGGGAAGAATCCATGTACGCTGTCGCTACCCCTGTAGTAAGATTTGTGGCACCCGGCCCGGAAGTTGCAAATACGACACCGACCTTGCCGGTACTTCTGGCATAGCCGTCGGCGGCATGCGATGCCCCCTGCTCATGGGCAGTGAGATAGTGATTTATACGTCCCTTATATTTTACAAGTGAGTCATATACATTGAGTATAGTTCCCCCCGGATAGCCGAAAACGACATCCACACCCTGCTCGAGCAGGCATTCCATCAGTATTTCTGATCCTACCAATCTCAATTGAATTTCCTTCTTCCTTCCTACAATTCTTAAAAATATCCCCTAGTTCAGTTTGCCGAAGGCCCGGCCCACCGAAAACTACTTCTCCATTGCAATGGTTCCTGTCCTCTGTATCTCTATGATCCCGTATGGCTTGACCAGCCTTATGAAGTCCTCCACGGCCTCAGGATCGGAGTGATACTCGAGCAGCATGTACTTAGGAGCTACCTTCATTATCTTGGCGCCGCAGATCTGGCAGGTCTCGATAAGCGATGACCTT
>CADAUB010000057.1:0-10727 GCA_902790965.1 uncultured Eubacteriales bacterium
ATGCGGTTGGCAGTCTATTCGGCGCGTCTTAAGACGCTTGCAAGTACGATGCCCTTTAAGGGCTAGTGCATACCACCAGTTTAACTGGTGGTTATGATTCAAAATAATCCCTTTATCCTGCAGTTTTTTCCCTTAATTAAACGGCAGTTTCCCTCGACACAGAAGCGACAAAAATATAGCCTCCGGGGCCCATATACTATGTATATCACGTTAAATATCGAGTGAAGCTCTTAGCGCTCACACCGTACTCGCTCGTTTAGAAGCGGCGAGGGAATATAGCGCATGTAAGAGCTTTGGCTCATAAGGGTATAAGTAAGGGACTGGAGGTATTACTATGGACAGAAGGACTTATCACTTGCCGAAGGCTGTTTACTATCAGTGTATTTGGATAGTAAAGGATATGGACAGGATGCAGAGGTTGGCTGCGGTCGCGGAAACGGGCTTCAGGGACAACGAGATAGTTTTCTTCGAAATAGACGAGGACGCGATCGAGAACAAGGAAGTATTGGAGCAGGCGAGGTTCAAGCTGGGCTGCATCAAGAGGGCGCTAGAGGAGATACCGCATGAATATAGGTGCGGCCTCATAGCGAGCATATCGGAGGGGCTGCCGTATGCGGGTATAGCGCACGACAACACGTGGAGGAGGTGGCGCAAGATATTCATAAGGCATCTGGCCAGCGAGCTGTTTTTGATCTGAGTAGGCACCACAGATGCGGCGCTGCAATGAGCTCACAGCAGAGCGAAAAAACGCTTCTTGTACGTTCAATCTAGCGGGCGGATATGCTAAAATACAGACAAAGAATTATTGTAAAGCTGGGGCACATCAGTATGACATTTGAAGAAAAGACAATCAGCAGCAAGGTCGTTTACGAGGGGCCTGTATTCAAGATAAGACAGCATCTGGTAGAGACAATAGGCGGCCAGTCGCAGAGAGACGTTGTGGAGCACTCGGGCGGAGCGATCATGGTCGCTGTGACAGACGAGGGCAAGATAATAGTAGAGAAGCAGTTCAGGAAGCCGCTCGAGATGGACTTCCTCGAACTTCCTGCCGGCAAGGCCGATCCAAACGAAGAGCCTGAAGTGACCGCGGTCAGAGAGCTTCACGAAGAGACCGGCTACATCGCGGGGCACGTTAAGCACCTCGTGTCGTTTTACCCGACGTGCGGCTATTCCAACGAGTTCCTGCACATTTACCTCTGCAAAGATCTTACCAAGGGCGAAAAGCATTGGGACAAAGACGAGTGCATAGAGCTGATCGAGATGTACCCTGACGAGATCATCGAGAAGATCAAGACCGGTGAGATCCAGGACAGCAAGACAATAATCGGTGTTCTTTACGCTAAGATGATGAACGAGATATAAAGATGGGTTACGGTGATTATCATGAGAGATTTTCTGGACTACATGAAAAATGAAAAGAAGAAGGCTGAGAACACGCTGATCGCGTACGAGAGAGACCTCAAGGCCTTCGATAAATTCCTGAAAGACCGCGGCACAGGCGGCCTGGATTCCTGCAACGAGAGCGACGCCATTTCGTATGTGCTTGAGATGGGCAACGAGAACAAATCGAAGTCGACCATCAACCGCAGGGTGTCGGTGCTCAGGAACTATTACGCGTATATGATCGACAAGGGCGTGATCAAGTCGAATCCTTTCGCGAAGATCAAAGCTTCGAAGACAGAGAAGAGGCAGATCGAGTATCTGAGTATTGAGGAAGCAGCTGCTCTGATGGAGCTCCCGGGAAACGATGTGAAGGGCCTGAGAGACAAGGCCCTGATGGAGTTTATGTATGGCACAGGCGCAAGGGTCACGGAGGTAGTAAGGCTCAAGTTCAGCGATATCAACCTCAGGATGAACTTCGTGACGCTTAAGGATGTCAATGAGGAGAGCCGTATCGTGCCGCTCGGAAGTTACGCTTCAGAGGCTATGTCGGCCTATGTGAACAACGCTTACGACAGCATCATAGGAAGAGAACACGGCGATGAGGATTACGTATTCATCAATATGAGAGGCGAGCCGCTGACAAGGCAGGGCATCTGGAAGATCCTCAAGGATTACGGTGCGCAGCTCGGAATGGCTGAGCGTATGACTCCGCAGATACTCCGCGACAGCTTCGCGATCCATATCCTGCAGAACGGTGGCGATCTTAAGACGCTTCAGGAACTGATGGGGTTCGAAGACATGACTATCGGCATCGCTTATCTGGCGGTCACGGATATCCACGTCCGCGACGTATTCAAAAAGTGCCATCCGAGAGCGTAGTCCGCGGCGATGTCCGGGCGTAGTTGACGCAACGCTGGGGCGTTATTCACGCATTGCTAGGGCGTTCTTGGTGCAGCGCGAAAAAAGTTGAGAAAATGCTTGCAAAGACCGACATTCTGTAGTAATCTACTAGAGCTGTCGGTTTTTTTTAAAGAAAGAAGACAGTTTTACCAGGAGCGAAGCACCAACAAGCTCGCTTGATTGGGGCGAGCGACGCCGTCAACAAGCGCCAGGAGCTTCAGCTCATCAGGATTTCAGCAAACTACATATTAAGTGCTGAAAATCCTGATATGTCATCTAATAATAATTATGCAGATGACATCTGGCGATTGTTATTACGGGCGGTCCTCTGGGGACGGGCAATAAGGCCGGGAAGCTCCAAGAACGTCTTGAGAGGAAGGAGAGAATAACGTGAACGTATTAGACCAGATCACACAGGATTACAAAAGAGAAGGTATCCCTGAATTCAAAGTAGGCGACACTCTGAGAGTACACGTCAAGATCATCGAGGGTCAGAGAGAAAGAATTCAGGTATTCGAAGGTTATGTGCTCAAGAGACAGCACGGCGGCATCAACGAGACTTTCACAGTTCGTAAGCTGTCAAATGGAATCGGCGTAGAGAAGACATTCCCACTCCACTCGCCTAAGATCGAAAAGATCGAAGTCGTCAGGAAGGGTAAAGTCAGAAGAGCTAAGCTCAACTACATGCGTCAGAGAACAGGTAAGGCTGCAAGAATCAAGAGCGCAGAGTAACGATCACGGATGCACACCTTTAACAGGTGTGCATTTTTCTGTTAGAATATAAAAGACGTCTGTATGTGAGCAGACGCCATACAAGATGTTAAATACGACGCCGGTGCGCCCGCATGTGTGAGGTGGCCGGCATATAACAGACGCCGGATGTTTCCCGCTTGAGTGCGGTAGGGTCGGCGTAATACTAAAGGGGATATGATCGATAATATAAACTGGTATCCGGGGCACATGAAAAAGACCCGGGAATTGATACAGGACAACCTGAAGGCCGTCGACCTAACTGTTGAGATAGTCGATAGCCGTATTCCTGTATCTTCAAGAAATCCGATCATCGACGAGATCATATCGGGAAAGCCGCGCATAATAGTGCTCGGAAAGTCTGATTTGGCTGACGCGGAGGAGACGGCCAAGTGGTGCAACAAGCTCGCGGGCGGAGAGGGAGTGAAACGCGTGATGGCGCTCAACCTGCAATCCGGTGAGAACATCAAGAAACTGCTCAAGGCGCTCGAGGCAGAGCAGGCCGAACGCGACAAGAACCGTTCGATAAAAAGGCCGCTTCGCATCATGATAGTGGGCGTGCCTAACGTGGGCAAGTCGTCGCTTATCAATCGCCTGACAGGCAAGAGGTCGGCACAGACCGGAGACAGGCCTGGAGTTACCAAGGGCAAGCAGTGGCTGACTCTTACAAACGGCATGCAGCTTCTGGATACGCCTGGAATACTCTGGCCTAAATTCGAGGACCCAAATGTAGGGCTCAATCTGGCATTTTGCGGCAGCATAAAAGACGATATCCTCGGAGTGCAGGATCTCGGTTTCGAGCTTATAAGAGTGCTCGGCGAGAATTATCCTGATCTTTTGAAGGAAAGATATAAGCTCGACGACATCTCAGAAGAGGCGATCGAGAACATGGACAATATAGCCCTGAAGCGCGGCTTTATAATGGCTGGCAAGCGCATCGACTACGAGCGCACGGGAAGAACAGTGCTCGATGAGTTCAGGGGCGGTAAGATCGGAAGGATCACGCTGGAGAAAGCCTAAGTGCAAATTGAAGCGCTGGTAAGAATTAAATCATATTGTGCGCTGGAGCAGATATAAAAGTAGAAGATGACGAAGGCGGAACGAGAACAGAAAGCAATTGAAAAATTGGCGGAAATGAGGCAGCACGAGGATGAGCTGCGTGCCAAAGGGCACGAGCTCATCGCGGGCATCGACGAAGTGGGCAGAGGCCCGCTCGCAGGCCCCGTCTACGCTGCCTGCGTCGTGCTGCCCGAAGACTTCAACGTCCCTGGCGTCAACGACTCCAAAAAGCTCTCCGCTAAAAGAAGAGAAGAGCTCTCAGAGATCATCAAGGAACAGGCCACAGCCTACGGAATCGGCATAGCGGACAACAAAGAGATCGATGAGATAAATATACTGGAGGCGACCAAAAACGCCATGAGACGGGCGATAAAGGCCTGTAGCGCCATGCTGGAAGACAAGGGCAAGGGCGCCGCGCCTGACATGCTGCTCGTAGACGCCGTGAAACTCGATGCCGGGCTACCTTGCGAGGCAATTATCAAGGGCGATGAGAAGTGCCTCTGCATAGCTGCGGCCTCAATCGTAGCCAAGGTGGCGAGAGACTCGTACATGACAGAGATGGACAGCGTCTACCCGGGCTACGACTTCGCATCCAACAAAGGCTACGGCACCGCGAAGCACTACGAAGGCCTCAGGACATACGGCAAGTCGCCGATCCACAGGCTGACGTTTCTGAAGAAATTTGACGAAAACCCGGCGACCGGCCATGACAGATCACACGCCGGAACCGATAATAATGGAAGCTATGGCAGTGGCGCGCACGCCGGGAGCGATATAATAAAGGAGGCTGCGAAGGTGGCTAAAAGCAAGAAGGTATACGCGGTAAAAAAGGGCAGGACAACAGGCCTGTTCATGACCTGGGACGACTGCAAGGCCCAGGTGGATGGTTTCGCCGGAGCGGAGTACAAGAGCTTCGCAGACCCTGCGGAAGCTATGGCATATCTCGGACTTAGCGGCTCGGCGGCTGGCGCAGGAGCGGAATTCCCTGAAGGCATCAGGGCCTACGTCGATGGAAGCTACGATGCAACGAGCGGAAGATTCAGCTGTGGAGTTGTGATCATCGAGACAGATGCCGACGGAAACAGCGAGACGACAGAGCTCAATTCAGCCTTTGACGACGCGGAAGCAGCCGCCCAGAGAAACGTAGCAGGCGAGATCATGGGCTCCAAGCTTGCGATCGACTGGTGCATGGCCAACGGCGTAAAGTCGGTCGAGATCTACCACGACTACGAAGGCATAGGCGCATGGGCCGACAGACGCTGGAAGGCCAACAACCCGCTGACCCAGGGCTACAGAGATTACGTAGCCGAGGCCAGAAAGACCCTCGAGATCAAGTTCGTTAAGGTCAAAGGCCACTCGGGCAACAAATACAACGACATGGCCGACAGACTCGCGAAGGCCGCTCTACAATAGTGTAAGCAAGGCGGCATTCAATAAACTGAAGTGAAGGCCACCCTACAATAATGTAATAGAACGCGCCTTCCAATAAATATAATTTCTAGTAAGAAGGCACCGTCCAACTGAAAACAGCTAATCAAAATATAAATATATAAGGGGAGATCGAATGTTTAAAGACGAATTCATGGCAGCCGCCAACGGAGCGGCAGGGAAGGCGAAGCTGCTCAAGAACAACCCGCTCGGGTATTTCCTGTTGTCGATCCTGGCAGGTATGTTCATAGGCTTTGGAATACTGCTGGTATTCACACTTTCAGGAGCGCTCGACGGCGCGCCTTACACCAAGCTGCTGATGGGAATCTTCTTCTCAGTAGCGCTCTCACTGGTGGTTATCGCAGGAGCTGAGCTCTTCACAGGAAACAACATGGTGATGTTCGCGGGCTACCTCAAAAAGACGGTAAGTCTTGGCGAAGTGCTCAAGCTGTGGCTCATATGCTGGATCGGCAACCTGGTCGGCGCCATCCTCCTCGCATTCATCTACAATGCGACAGGTCTTTACACCGACGCCACGCTCACCGCTATGACAAACACAGCAGCTATGAAGATGACAGCCGGCTTCATCCCACTTCTCACACGCGGCATGCTCTGTAACATGCTGGTCTGCCTCGCTGTGTGGTGCGGTTTCAGAAGCAAATCCGAGTCTGGCAAGCTCATCATGGTGTTCTGGTGCATCGTAGCGTTCTTCACAACAGGCTTCGAGCACAGCATCGCCAATATGACACTTCTCACTCTCGCACTCATCAACAACGGCGGCAACGAAGCGATCACGATGGGCGGCTACTGGTTCAACCTGCTGACAGTAACGGTCGGTAACATGATCGGTGGAATCCTGCTCGTAGCGATCCCATACTATGTGGCGCAGCTCGACAAGGAGAAGGCATAGACGGTCATCAAAAGGCTAGTGCAATCTGCATTCAGCTCAGAGTGAACAATAATTCAACGCAATCGGCATTCAGACCAGAGCGACTATAAATGATTCAGCGCAAATGGCAAACAAACGAGTGCAGCTGAAGTAAGTATATTAAGTTAGCAAAAGGGTAAGGGGGTTAACATAATTAATATAGAAGGGAGCAATCATGAACGACTGGTACAAAAGTGAATGGAGCAACGCTCTCGGAAGAGAGATGGGTCACGCGATGTTTGGTGACAGCGGCCATCTGATGGTCGCATTTGGTCCGCAGAACGGACACACTTACGATTTCAGAAACTTCGGCATGGTAGACTCCGTGCAGCCTTGGATCGAATCCGGCAAGCTTAGAGTCCTCTGTGTCGACAGTATAGACGAAGAGACTTGGTCTAACGAATGGGGCGATCCAAGATCCAGACTCGAGCAGCAGGAAAGATGGTTCAGCTACATAACAGATGAGCTGCTGCCACAGTACCTCAATGGCGAAAGAGCTCTCACAACAGGCTGCAGCATGGGAGCTACACACGCTGCCAACTTCTTCTTCCGCCGTCCGGACATCTTCAGCGGCATGATCGCACTCAGCGGCCTCTATGGAACAGACTACTTCTTCCACGGCTATAAGGACGATCTCACATACGCGAATTCGCCACTCGACTTCCTCAAAAATATGCCTGAGGATCATCCGTGGATGGACCTCTACAGAAGAAGCGCCATCATATTCTGCTCGGGCCAGGGTGCCTGGGAAGACGAGATGAGGGTCGACCTCAACGAACTCGATGTGATCCTGAACGAGAAGGGCATCGACCACTGGGCCGACTACTGGGGCTTCGACGTAAACCACGACTGGCCATGGTGGAGAAAACAGCTGCCTTACTTCCTCGGCCACATCCTCGGCGATCCTTGGGACTAAATATCTTTCTAGAAAGAATATATGATCGCAAATTACCAGACGGGTGGCAGGGAACTTATGACTCCGGATGAGGCGCGTATGATGGATAACATCTGCGCGCTTTCGACAGAGATGAACCTGGCGCTGGCGCTTGAGAATTACAACGACGTGGAGTCTGTGGACTTCGAAACAGTCTGGGGACAGGGCCACACAACGGCTGAAAGAACCGGAAACAGCACCGACAACTTCATCGAATGGGTGAACGAGTGCGTAAAATAGTGAAATCTTGCTGAAATACAACAGTGCTGTGTGTAAGTGTTGTGAAATAGAGTGCATGCAAAGTGCTGCTCGAGTATAATCAGAATATATCCGATATAACTCACCATATTTAAATATTCCAACATATCCAAATATCCGCTTGATCAAAGACCATGTGCAATATGGATAGTATTAGAGACTCAAAAGGACTGACAGAAGCAGAATTTCTTGAAAGATATGACCCGGACAAATATCCGAAGCCTTCTCTGACCGCAGATATCGTCATTTTCAAGGTGCATGATGACGGCAGAGATCCGGAAGTCCTACTGATTCGCAGAAAAGGACATCCTTTTATCGGACATCTTGCTCTGCCGGGAGGCTTCGCGGAGAGAGGCGAAACGATCGAAACAACTGCGGCAAGGGAGCTCGCAGAAGAGACAGGCGTGAACGGCCTTGAGATGAAGCTGGTAGGAATATACAGTAGGCCGGGCAGAGATCCAAGGGGCTGGACTGTATCGGCAGCTTACACAGCAACGGTCAAGAGCGACGAGATAAATCCTGTTGCAGGAGATGACGCAAGTGATGTCTGTTGGGCAACAGTTACAATGACCGAAGGGCAGGTGGAAGTCACCCTTGATGGGAAGAGCGTCATCGAAGAGCTCGCATTCGATCATTATGAGATAATCTCTGATGCATGCAGGTGCGCTGCCCTTGACTGACAGGCAGCAGCCGACAATGTTTCGCTAAGACAAAATACCGGTGTCGGATCAATTGTGATCCTGCACCGGTATATTTTACTTATACTTCCAGATCCGGGTTTGCAACCTGGATCACTTTGTATAGAGAGTCATTAAAAGTCTACTTCTGTGTCGTAGTAGCAGCACTTGAGCAGCTTTTCCATCTCTTCCTGGCTAGGCTGCCTTGGATTGGAGCCTGTGCACGCATCGAGGATAGCATTAGCTGCGATCTCCGGAAGTCTTTCAAGGAATACTTCTTCAGGAACAAAACCCTGCTCTGTTGGATAGCTGTCAGCACCATAGTTCTTGATGCAGTGAGGGATGTTCATCTGGTCGTTCATTCCGCGGAGGTACTCGATCAGTGCAGCAACCTTCTCGTCATCGTTTGCGCCCTCGAGGTGCATGTAGTCAGCGATGACTCCGTATCTCTTCTTTGCTGTCTCGTCCTTTGCGTTGAACGCGATAACCTTTGGCAGATACATAGCGTTGGCTGCTCCGTGGATGATGTGAGCGCCGTAATCAGCAAAAGCAGCGCCTGTCTTGTGAGCCATGGAGTGGACGATACCGAGGAGCCCGGATGAGAATGCGATTCCTGCGAGGCACTGAGCTGTATGCATATTGTCTCTTGCGGTCATGTCTTCGTTGTAGGAATCTACCAGATCGCTCTGGATCATCTCGATCGCGTGGATCGCGTCAGCATCTGTGAATGCGCTGCGTGCTGTCGAAACGTATGCTTCGATAGCGTGAGTAAGAGCGTCCATTCCTGTATGAGCAACGAGCTTCTTAGGCATGGTCTCAGCGAGCTCAGGATCGACGATAGCTACGTCAGGTGTGATCTCGAAGTCAGCGATTGGGTATTTGATTCCCTTTTCATAATCTGTGATGATAGAGAATGCTGTAACTTCTGTAGCTGTTCCGGAAGTGGATGATACTGCGCAGAAATGAGCTTTTGTTCTCAGCTTAGGAAGTCCGAATACCTTGCACATGTCTTCAAATGTTGTTTCTGGATATTCGTACTTGATCCACATTGCTTTTGCAGCATCGATAGGGGAGCCGCCGCCTATAGCTACGATCCAGTCAGGCTCGAACTCTGACATGAAAGCAGCGCCTTTCATTACTGTTTCAACGGATGGATCCGGCTCGATACCTTCGAAGATCTTTACTTCCATACCTGCTTCTTCAAGATAGGATTTTGCTCTGTCGAGGAAACCGAATCTCTTCATGGATCCGCCGCCTACACAGATGACAGCCTTCTTGCCTTCAAAAGTCTTAAGAGCTTCGAGAGCGCCCTTACCGTGGAAAATGTCTCTTGGATTTGTAAATCTTTGCATGTTTGGTCCTCCTATATTTTTATATTTAACCTCAAAGTGTTAATTAATTATCATATTTTGACAACATTTTAACACTTTTTATCATCCTGTCAAACCCTAAGTGGAAATGATAATGCACTTTGTTAGGTGCATTATCTATTGTCATTGAGTTACAATTCGATATAATTCTAGTGCGACTCGATACTCGACAGGCAGAAGAGTAGATGGGAATAGATGAGAGAAGATAGGATAAGAGAAGAAAAATAATCGAGACAAGCAACCTGCTTGAAGGAGTGATGTATTATGATTTACAGAGATTTTCAGGATATGAAACTATCGGCGCTCGGGTTCGGCGCGATGCGTCTGCCGGTTATAGACGGTGATGACGCTAAGGTTGATGAGGCGGCTGCACTCCGCATGGTAGATACAGCCATGGAAAGCGGCATCAACTACTACGATACGGCTTGGGGATACCACGGCGAGAATTCAGAGCTCGTTATGGGAAAAGCTCTCGCACGCTACCATAGAGATAGTTTTTATCTTGCGACTAAGTTTCCGGGATACGACGCGGCATATTGGGATAAAGTAGAAGAGATCTTCGAGCGCCAGCTTGAAAAGCTTGGCGTAGACTACTTCGACTTCTATCTTTTCCATAATGTGTGCGAGATGAATATAGACGCGTATCTTGACGACGAGAAATATGGCATCTATTCGTATCTCATGAAGCAGAAGGAAAACGGCCGCATCCGTCACCTTGGCTTTTCGTGCCACGGAAGCATTGACGTGCTAAAGCGTTTTCTTGATGCCTATGGGAAGGACATGGAATTCTGCCAGCTTCAGCTCAACTATCTGGACTGGACTTTCCAGAACGGAAAAGAGAAGGTTGCTATTTTGGATGAGCTGAACATTCCGGTATGGGTCATGGAGCCACTTCGCGGTGGAAAGCTCGCAAACCCTGCGCCTGAATATGCTGATCAGCTTAAAGCCATAAATCCTGATGAGGATGTAGCCGCCCTGGCATTCAGATTCCTGCAGAGCGTTCCTTCCGTGAAAGTGATACTTTCTGGTATGTCGAATGA
>CADAUB010000057.1:10763-12916 GCA_902790965.1 uncultured Eubacteriales bacterium
AGCTCTCCGATGCACAGATGGCTACATTGCTCGATGTCGCGGATAAGATGGTTTCAGTCGGAACCGTTCCTTGCACTGCATGTCATTACTGCGTGAGCCACTGCCCACAGGGACTCGATATACCGCATCTGATCTCCCTGTATAACGAACACGCATACACAGGCGGCGGCTTCATTGCGCCAATGGCACTTTCGGCGCTCCCAGAGGACAAACTCCCACAGGCATGCCTGCATTGCCAAAGCTGCGAACAGGTATGTCCTCAGCAGATAGGGATCTCTGAAGTGATGGAGAAATTCTCAGCCCTGCTAGGATGATCTTTACTCGAAGCGAGACAATAGCCCGGAGTGTAGCTGTTGGGCTTGAGATGAGATAATAGCCCGGTGATATTACCGAATCGGTAATGCCACCGGGCTTTCTGTCAATGAAGAATAAGCGAAATTGCCCATGTCTATGCAAATCCTTCTTGTGAGGTAATGATGAAGGTCATATAATTTAAACGTTCAAGAATAAAGACTTTTGGAAATGAAAACTTCTATGTAGACTAACTATTAAAAATCAAGCCTAAATTGAAGAAATCTATTTAGATGATTAGAACCTTGAAAACTGCATGACAAAAGAGGCATTCTCGATGCCTGGCAGAACATATTGAAAGGATTAAGCAGCTAGCCTGTATTGCTCGCCGCTTTTCTCGAGAGCATAAATCAGTCTTACGAGCTTTTTGGCAGCATGTGTAATTGCAACATAATAATGTTTACCTTCAGACCTTTTCTTGGCCAAGTAAGATGCAAATGACGGATCCCATTGGCAAACATATTTTGTTGTATTAAAGAGCGCATATCTGAGGTATTTAGATCCACGCTTTTCCATATGCGCATATGACGAAGTAAGCTGGCCGGACTGATAAGTCGACGGCGACATGCCTGCATATGCAAGTATCTGATCCGGAGATGAGAAGCGTTCAAAATCGCCTATCTCCGCGAGGATCATGGCACCCATACGATAGCTAATACCCGGTATGCTCATAATCGGAGAACCAATCTCATCCATGATGCGGCGGATCTCGGTCTCTATCTCATCGATCTCACTGCTTAGGATGTTTATGAGGTTGATGGTGTGGCTGAGCTCCAGCGATTTCGCAGGCATAATAGAACCGATGGATGACCTTGCAGCTTCGCGAATCTCAATAGCCTTGGCTTTGCCATAATGGCCTTTAGATTCAGATTGAAGAAGGTGAGTCAAACGGGTCAGGTGAGCAGATGCAATATGCGATGCTCCCGGAAATTCAGAAAGCAGAGCATAAATGGACTTCATGTGGAGTACTGGGACTAGTTTCTCCAGCTCCGGAAAGAGGATGTTTACGAGACGAGCAACTGAAGTCTTGTACTTGGCTCGCTCCTGAACTTTTGTGAAGCGATACCGCGTCAATGACTTGAGTTCCTCATTGTGGTATGATGTGAGCGAGTAGGGCTCTAAGCTCGAATCGGTCAACAACATAAGTGCAATGGAACGGGCATCGATTCTATCCGTTTTCGTCTTTCTAAGGCTTTGACCTTTTCTGAAAAGATTAGTATGTAACGGATTAATAACATAGGTGGTCAGACCTTTATTAAGAACGTATCCCATGATGTTGTAGCTGTAATGACCGGTCGCTTCGAGACCTACTTTTACTTTTGCAAGATCTTCAGTTACAGATGAGATGTTCTCATAGAGTTCATTAAAACCATCGATGCTGTTGGAGATGGTGAAGACATCGAACAGGACTTCACCATCAGAGTTGGAGATAAAGCAGTCATGCTTATCTTTGGCGACATCAATTCCTACAAGGATCATAGTGTCACTCCTTTCAATAAGAGATTTCGATACTGTTTGGACCCACAGGGCTCTTTGCGGTTGCAACCTCGTTCAACATAAACCGTCATGCGGTATCTAACTGATCAACAAATTAACAAAGAGACTGTGGTTGGAGCCTACAGCAACCCATCGAGTGGGAGGAGGAAAATACCAATCCACAGCATCCTTAACAGCATAGCCTAAATCCTATGAAATGGCTATGACACAATAATACGAGGAGGAAATTATGGAAACATTGAAAACACTTAAGACACGCCGCAGCTGCCGCGCCTACAAACCGGAAAGAGTAGAGGCGAAAAAGA
>CADAUB010000058.1 GCA_902790965.1 uncultured Eubacteriales bacterium
TAAAAGTCTCGTCTGTAGGCACCGAGTTCACGGTGACTACTCCTGAAGGCGAAAGCTGCAACTTTACAACAAGGCTTGTCGGCGCCCACAACGTCATCAATATAATGGGCGCGATCGCTGTTGCGCATAAGCTGGGCATAGCGCTTGATGAGCTTCGTGTTCCTGTCAGGAGGCTGCGCTCGGTACCTCATCGCATGGAGATGAAGACGAATGGCAACGTGACGATCATAGACGACGCGTTCAACTCCAACCCTATAGGTTCGAAAGCTGCCGTAGAGACACTGGCTCTCTTCGACGGCATGCGCATACTCATCACGCCGGGCATGGTAGAACTCGGAGCGGATGAGGCCGAATACAACAGGAAGTTTGGCACATATGCGGCGGACTGCTGTGACAAGATATTCCTGGTTGGCCGTAAGCACACAGAGCCGATAAAGGAAGGTATACTGAGCAAGGGCTTCAGTGAGAAGGATCTCGAAGTCTTTGACAATGTGCAGGACGCGATCGCTCGCGCATACGCGGTAAAGACGCAGGATCACAAATACATCCTGCTCGAGAACGATTTGCCAGACAATTACTAGTGTTCAAAGCGATAGATATTACAGATCAAATAACGAATCATATACAGATCAAATAACAACAGATCTTATCAAGGAGATGTTTGAATGAAGACCAAAGTAGCGGTGCTCTTCGGCGGCAAGTCAGTAGAGCATGAAGTATCCGTCATTTCAGGCATTCAGGCCATCATGGCGATGGATAAAGAAAAATATGAGATTATTCCCGTTTATCTGACGAAAGAGAACGATATGTATATCGGGCCGGATATCGGGGATATCGCCGCGTACAAGGATATTAAGGGCCTTCTCGCGCGTTCTAATAGAGTGGTCGCAGTAAGGGAAGGCGGCAGAGTGCGCCTCGTGCAGTATCCGCATAAGACTTTCGGCGGGATGAAGCCTGTCGATGTGGATATCGCGTTCCCGATCGTACACGGCACTAACGTAGAGGACGGAGCGCTTCAGGGCTTTATCAAGACTCTCGGCATACCGTTCGTTGGCTGTGATGTGATGAGCTCAGCAGTATGCATGGACAAGTACGTCAGCAAGGCCGTTCTTAAGGATGCGGGAGTGCCTGTGCTTGATGCCAAGGTCTATACACTGGCTGATTATGCCGAGCTTGAAGGCATGATGGACGATGTAGAGAAGGTTTTCGGATATCCAGTTATCGTAAAGCCGATCAACCTCGGCTCGAGCGTCGGTATCGGCGTCGCAGCGGACAGAGGCGAGCTTATGGAAGCCTTTGACGATGCCTTTGCTTACGCATCCAGAGTGCTTGTAGAGCATGCAATTTCAAAGCTTAGAGAGATCAACTGCTCGGTGCTCGGCGATGAGAACGAGGCCATGGCTTCGGAGTGCGAAGAGCCTATCTCAAGCGACAGGATATTGAGCTATGAGGATAAATACGTGAACGGCGGAGGCGGCAAAAAGACCGGCGCCAAGGGAAGCGGGTCCAAAGGAGCCGGCATGGCCAATCTCTCGAGGATCATCCCTGCTGAGCTTTCACCTGAAAAGAGAGAAGAGATAAGGGACCTCGCCGTTAAGTCCTTCAAGGCGCTCGGATGCAATGGAGTGGCAAGGATCGACTTCATGATCGATGAGGAGACAGGCAAGCTCTACTTCAACGAGATCAATTCCATACCGGGTTCCCTCGCGTTTTATCTCTGGGAGCCTGTTGGCGTCCCATACAGCGAACTCCTCGATCGCATGATCGAGCTGGCACTTAAGCGTGCACGCATCGAGGACTCACTCACATTCACTTTCGATTCCAATATTCTTGCTAATGCCAATCTTGGCGGCAGCAAAGGAAGCAAGAATTAACGGGGAACAGTTATGAACAGCGGTATTAAAAAAGTTCTCGACCAGGTGGCGTCGGGCGATATGAGCGCTGACGAGGCACTCAAGCTACTCAAGAATGAGCCTTTCGACGATATCGGCTATGCGAAGGTAGATCTTCACAGGCAGATAAGACAGGGCTCGTCTGAGGTCATCTATGGCGAGGGCAAGACAGCCGAGCAGATAATCGGCATCATTAGCTCCATGAAAGACCACGGTCAGGAGAGAGTGCTCATCACAAGGCTCAGCGCCGAGAAAGCCGCTGAGGTAGAGAAGGTGCACAAGCTCACATACAACGAGGCGGCCAGAATCGCGTATACCGGAAGTCTCCCTAAGGCTGATGGCATAGGAAAAATCGTGATAGCTACGGGTGGAACTTCCGACATCCCTGTGGCTGAGGAAGCCGCTCTTACTGCAGAGGTCCTTGGCAACAAGGTGGAGAGGCTATACGACGTAGGCGTGGCAGGCATACACAGGCTGCTCGCTCACAGAGAACTCATCATGGACGCTACGGTCATCATCGCTGTAGCAGGCATGGAAGGAGCCCTTGCCAGTGTCGTCGGCGGTATGGCTGACTGCCCGGTGATCGCTGTTCCTACGAGCGTAGGCTACGGCGCATCGTTTGGCGGCGTTTCAGCGCTTCTCTCGATGCTGAACTCCTGCGCGAGCGGGGTGTCGGTAGTCAATATAGACAACGGATTCGGCGCCGGATATATGGCGAATATGATAAATCACGTTAAATAGGATGGCACAATTAGTTTAAAAATTGGATAATATGCACATGCTGTGTATGTTCACAGCAAAGAGCGGCAAGGAGCACATCATGAGAAAAATGTATATGGATCTCGGAATGGGAGCAGAAAAGGAAAAGCTTTGCGCGGCTCTTTTTGATTTGCTTACAGACGAGGAAAAAGCAGAGTTTATAAAAACAGTCGAAGGCCTCGGCCTTGAAGGTGTGTGTGTCAAGGCTAGCCACACCGAAAAGGATGGCATCGAGGGCTCAGAATTTGCCGTTTTGGTGGATGGGATGACAGAGGCAGAACACAAGCACGAACATGAGCATCATCATGACCATGAACTTGATCACCACCACCATCATCACCATCACGAACACGTGCATCGCGGCATGACCGAGATCCGCGAGATCGTTGGTGGACTTAAAGGTGTTTCTGACACGGTCAAGGAAGATATCCTGGGAGTATACGACATAGTCGCTGCAGCCGAAGCGGAGGTCCACGAATCGACTCCTGACAAAGTGCATTTCCACGAAGTAGGAGAGATGTACGCGATCGCAACTGTCTGCTCTTACTGCACTCTGATGAATATGCTGGGTGATAAAGAAGTATATGCGACACCTGTAAGGACAGGAAAGGGCATGATCGAATGCGCCCACGGTCTGCTGCCTGTGCCGGCGCCTGCTACAGCCGCGATCATAAGGGATATCCCAGTTTTCGCCGGAGACATAGATGCCGAGCTCACAACGCCAACAGGCGCCGCAATGGTGAAGTACTACGTGAAGGAGTTCATTGAAACATCTGATAATGATCTGGGGCTTGATGCAGCAGAAACGTCTGATAACGAACCGACGATGGGCGCAGAAAAGACGGGCATAGGATTTGGAGTAAAGGAACTCAGCGAGCCGGATATAGTTAAAGTGATGATGCTTGACTGACTGTAGTCGAACACGCGTCAAGGTTTCCCGCCACAAATACTTTTCAGGATTATAAGGTTTGCTGCAACGAAAAGTCGGAAGTGTTGATTTTCGAAGGCTTATGTCTTTCCGATAAAAGGCGGTGGGGTACTCATTGATTTTGGCTGGCCAAAGGGAGACTTGCGATGGATACAAGTATCAGTAACAAGGAATACATGGAAGTACTTCAGAAAAAATATAACAAACTTATGGATTATCTGGCGTCGCTTGGGAGCCTGGCAGTAGGCTTCTCGGGCGGCGTCGATTCTGCTTTTCTGCTCGCCGCAGCGAATGAAGCGCTCGGTGACAGCCTGATCGCTGTCACCGCGAGAAGCCTTTTCGTCCCTGAAGTCGATCTGGATGAGGCGATAGCTTTTTGTAAAGAGCGTGATATCAGGCACTTCGTAGTCGACTTCGATCCGCTCGCCGATGACACGGTAAGGTCGAATCCGGCCGACAGATGCTATCACTGCAAGAAGATAGTATTCGGAGCTATCATCGAGAAGGCACGCGAGCAGGGCATAAGCTATGTGGCAGATGGCTCGAATGCCGACGACATAAGCGACTACAGACCTGGCTCACGGGCTGTGGAAGAACTGGGGATCGTGAGCCCGCTTCAGGAAGCAGGCTTGACTAAGGCGGAGATCAGGGAACTATCAAAGTCAATGGGACTTCCGACGTGGAAGAAGCCTTCAGCAGCCTGCCTCGCATCCCGCATCCCATACGGCGAGGAACTCACAGCTGAAAAGCTAGCCAGAATAGACGCCGCAGAGTCATTCATAAGGAGCCTCGGTTTTACGAATCTGAGGGTGCGCTCCCATGGCGACCTAGCTCGCATAGAACTCGCGCCTGATGAGACAGGACGCATGGCGGATGATGACTTGAGGAAGACCGTTTCCGCTAAACTCAAGGAACTCGGATTCACATACGTAACGGTCGACCTTGAGGGTTATCGTATGGGGAGCTTAAACAAAGAACTGTCACAACCTTAGAGTCCCATGTCCTCCGCCAAAAACCCTGAACAACAGTTTCAGGGTTTTAGTTTGCGTATTGTTGGCGAATATGTAAAACAGCTATGTAAGCAGATACTAGTTGCACATCAGAGCCTTGCATCGGCAAGACCGCAGAACGGATCGACCGGACTTACGCCTATGAATTCGCTTTCGCCGAGCAGCTTTGTGATAGCTGCGGTGACGGTGGCCTTAGTCGCGCTGTACGCGTTGATGAATGTGCGAACACGCGGGATATCCTGAAGGTGGTACACTCATTCAATATCGTTTCACCTGAAAGCGATATAAACATACTCAGGCGCCGCATGTTCTCAAATTTCAATGCAGGGCTCGAAGCCGGGCAGACTCTGGTGATGGAGAAGTACGTCAACGTGTTCACGTCGCGCGATAAGGAAGCGGAAGGGCTTGATGTAAGCGGTCTTCAGGCGCTTTCATTGGAAGAACTCAAAAAGGATGAAGCGTCAGGATTCGACGCCATCGCCGCAGAGTCAGCTGAATGCTGGCAGCAAAGGGTCTGGGACCGCGCGCCTATATGCATAAAGGGCTCAGATATCGACCAGTTCGTAATAAGATTCGCGCAGTATCACATGCAGCTGATGACACCTGCACATGACAGGCGCATGAACATCGGAGCCAAAGGATTCAGCGGCGAAGGCTATAAAGGCCATACGTTCTGGGATACTGAAATATTCCTGCTCCCTTACTTCATCTATACGATGCCGGAGGCAGCAAGAAATCTTATGGAATACAGATACCTTTCGCTGCCGGGAGCGCACGCAAAGGCCGCGAAAGGAGGCTATGAAGGGGCGCAGTTCCCTTGGGAGTCCGCGTGGCTGGATGACGGCGAAGTCACGCCAGAGTACATGGGCACTGACATCGTTACCGGTCAGCTGATCAAAGTGTGGAGCGGATTCATAGAGATACACATAACAGCCGATGTCGCTTTCGGCGTATGGCAGTACTACCAGAGCACGGACGATCAGGAATTTATGGACCGGTATGGCTATGAGCTGATCATAGACTGCGCAAAATTCTGGGCAAGCAGGCTCGAAGAAGGCGATGACGGGATGCTGCATATCAATGACGTAGTCGGCCCTGACGAATATAAAGAGCATGTCAACGACAATGCTTTTACCAACTATATGGCACGTTGGAACATGAACAAGGCAGCAGAATACATAGAGCAGTTTCGCACTGAGCGCAGGTCGTTATATGAAGAGCTTGATGCAAAGCTCGGACTGGCCGGTCTGCTGCCGCTGCTGAAAGAGAAAGCGGGAAGGATCTGCCTGCCTGTGCCAAATAAAGACGGCGTGCTGCCTCAGGATTCCACATACCTTACGCTTAAGGATATAGACCTTACGAAATACAGACAGCAGGCTCATGTGGGAGGCATTTATAAGGACTTCAATCAGGAGCAGATATGTAAGATACAGGTGTCAAAACAGGCTGATGTGATGGTGCTCTTCTACCTGCTGGAGGATCTCTTCCCGCATGAAGTGAAGCTGGCTAGCTGGGATTATTACGAGCCGCGGACTCTGCATGACTCGAGCCTGTCGCTCTCTACACATTCCGTGCTCGCCTGCGATATAGACGACACAGCGCTCGGCTACAGCATGTTCAGAAAAGCCTGTGACATAGATCTCAGCAACGATGATCCGCACTCATCAGACACTGGCATACATGCAGCGTCATACGGAGGACTGTGGCAGTGCGTCGTCTATGGATTCGGAGGCTTCAGGATGCTCGACGGAAAGATACGCATATCTCCGGCGTTGCCTGATGAGTGGGAGTCACTCAGCTACACGATAATGTGGAAAGGCCAGAGACTCAGAGTAGATGCGGCCCGCGATTCTGTGGCGATCACCAACGAGACCGGACGGGACGCTGTCAGCGTTGAAGTCTGGGGAAGTGAATACACATTCGAAGACAAACTTAATGTTGACATGTAACGAAGCAAAAAATGGTTTGGAAAAGAGTTGATGTGATATCATTTCAGTAAGCTGAGATGAGGAGGTGTCTATGCAGGTTGCAGAGATTTTGAAAAAAATGATCGATTATTCCGACGGAAACCGACACGACATCAACCATCTGCTGAAGGTGTGGGGATATGCAAAAACCATCGGAGAGCTGGAAGGACTGGATGAAAAGACGCAAAGGATCCTGGAGGTGGCTGCTATACTCCATGATATTGCCTGTCCTATTTGCCGGGAGAAATACGGTAACACAAATGGGAAATATCAGGAGCAGGAAGGAATCCCACTTGCGCAGGATTTTCTTAAAGATACCGGACTGCCGGTGGATGAGATAGACAGGATCGTTTATCTGGTTGGTCATCACCATACGCTGACAGACATAGAAGGCCAGGACTATCAGATTTTGGTTGAGGCAGATTACATTGTGAATGCGGATGAGAGCAGTTATTCCATCGGTAATATCCGTAACACTTGTGAAAAGATATTCAAAACCGGGAGCGGAATCGAAATACTGAAATCCGTATTTGAGATGTGAGGAAAGGAATAAGGAGAAAAGACAGGCACTGGATTTCGGGTTCAACGAGATAAAGAATACAGATTGTTGACAATATTTAACTTGTAACATAAAATATGTTACAAGTTAAATATTTTAATACAAAAGAGAGAATTCAATGTTCGAGTATATAGCAGAAGTCCTTCATATGGATATTGAATATAGCAGTTTTGAAGGAACTGCGGACCTTCCACTGTATATTACCGGAGCTTATGATTTATATAATCTGAGGATCGATAAAAGTGATATGCTCCTTGCGGTGTCAAACACAGAGATCAATCTGTCTGTATTGCGCAAACAGCACAGAAGGATAGAAGCACTGACAGGAATGCGCTGTGTTTTATACCTCAACAGTATGACATATTACGCAAGAGATAAAATGATAGAAGAAGGGATTCCGTTCGTCTGGGAAGGCAGACAACTATATATTCCTTTTCTTGGAATGTCACTTTCAAATAATACAAGAACAGAGCTGGCATATTGTACAAAGATATCATTTCTGACACAAAAGCTGCTTCTTACTGCGATTTATCAGAAATGGGAGAAAGCAAATGTCACAGCTGCCGCTGAGATTCTCGGAGTCAGCAAAATGTCAGCCAGCCGGTGCTACGATGAGATAGAAGCCTTCGGGATCAGGCAGCTTGAAGTAAAGGGAAGGGCAAGAACGTTAACGTGTGGTAATAAAAAGGACTTCTGGGAAAGCATTAAGTCGGTCCTGATAGATCCGGTGATAATGAGCTATGCTCTCCGCCGGGATCTTGAAGACTCGCATGCTTTGAGCGGAATATCGGCGCTAGCAGGATATTCACTTTTGGCAGACGATCCGTACCCTACCTATGGATTCACAAAAAAAGATATTGGAAGTATAGACGTAAGTAAGTCCGCTCTTATTCCTCCGGGAGAGACCCCGGGATGCATAGTGCAGAAGATAGGGTACTGGATAGAGTTCGGAGATGGAACCAAGATGGATCCGCTCTCGGTTGCGTTAAGCATTAGTGAAGAGGATAAGAAGGATCCAAGGGTAGAGAAGGCAGTAGAAGAAATGCTGGAGGAATATGTATGGTAAAAGGCATCAAGATATTTAAGGATTACTTTGAAGAGTATACTGATGAATATGTCCTTATTGGCGGGGCTGCCTGTGATATCCTGTTTGATTACAATAATACGTCTTTCCGGGTAACGCGAGATCTTGATATGGTTTTGATCGTTGAAGCATTATCGAAAGAATTCGGAGAAGCATTCTGGCGCTTTGTAAAAGATGGTGGATACAGAAATAAGGCAAAGTCGACAGGAGAGTCACAGTTTTACAGATTTAGTGCACCAACAAATCAAGGATTCCCTAAAATGATCGAACTGTTCGCAAGAACTGAATGGATGCAAGATGAACAGGCTGTTCTTACACCTATTCATATAGATGACAGCGTATCCAGTCTGTCAGCGATCCTTCTTAACGAAGCATATTACAGGGCGTTACTCGAAGGGAAAACCATTGTAGACGGACTCTCTGTACTTAGACCAAGCTGGCTGATTCTATTCAAGGCAAAAGCCTGGCTAGACCTGAAAGACAAAAGCGATAAAGGGGAGCATGTTGATCCTTCAGATAATAAAAAACACCGAAACGATATAGTCCGCATCGCGGTGGAGATGGTACTTGATGAATGCAAAGCCGAAGGTGAAATCAGAGAGGATATTATACGCTTTATGTCGGAGGTAGATATTACTGATGAACTCATCCGAGACTTGAAGTTATATGGCGTAAAGCCTGATGATATTATAAACAGATTGAGAATGACGTATCTGTAGCATTATGATTACACTTTTGATTCTATCGCAGGAGCCTGCCGACGAAGATCAATCATTTCTTCCTTACGGCGAAGCCGGATTTTGATTACAGAAATGATTACACTTTGGAGCGACGTGGCTGAACCTCCCTTCTTTCAACGGGTCCAGAGATCAGCTTCGATTTCGAGTCCCATGTCCTCCGCCAAAATCTGGGAGCTATAAAGGCTCCCTTTTTCATTGGAATTACTGTGGTTCGAGCCCTCGGGGCTGTCTATGAACCATTCAATATTTGTCAAAAACTTGATTACACCGTGATTACACTTTGGCGAATAGTGCATTATAGCGGCCTCAGGCGAGAGCCGCTTCAATGATTTTCCGTCTTTCGGACTTATCTGTCCTGTCGAAGCAATATGAGTTGTAAGGCGTCCTTTCGTCGGCATGTCCGACCATTTCTCTGATGGTGTTGATGTTAACGCCGGCATCAATGAGTGTCGAAATATATGTCTTTCTTGCTTTATGCGAGCTCTTGTTGATGATGCCCAGATCCTTGCAGAACTTAGCGAAGCATTTTCTTAAGTGGCGGGAGCGTTCAAACTCTCCATTTAAAGAATCTTTGCAGGGATGTAAGCTGAAGAACAGATGACAATGAGAGTGAGATTATTATTCCTACGACAAACTGTCCGATATTCCAAGGAACACCCAGCAGTGCGGTGCCCATGTTACCATACATGACATATTCAGCCAAAAGGTAGCCAGATGTCATAATCATTCCACCAACAACCATTCCTGCTACGAGAATCGGCAGAGTGAATTTGCTCTTGTGCTTAAGACAGATATGAAGAAACATACCTGCTGCAAACGCCATCAGAGCCTTTATAACAAGAGACCATGGTGCCCATACTGCATAACCTCCGAGAATATCAGCAAGTGCAGAACCTAGACCTGCAGCAAGCGCGCCTTTCCTTTTACCCAAAACAAATACACCCATGTATATCATTGCATCGCCAAGATGCACATAACCCTGTGTCATGGGGACAGGAATCCTGAAAAGAATAGTCCCGATGAGGATTATGCATATTATAAGCGATGTCATAACAAGGCTGTTTGTGTTGCTTTCATGATCATTCATACTTTACAATGCCCTTGTCATAGTTTGTTATATTGTTTCAACGCACACTTACCTGATAATTTTCACCTAGTGTATCATAGGGTCAAAAAGTTTGTGTGAATACATATGGATTTAAATAAAACCAAAGACTAGCATAATAACCTATTGACATAGTAGGCAAATATATGTAATATACTAGGCAAATTCAAAACCAAATACATAGTCTGTATGCTTTTTCAAAGTGTGCGGTAACAACTAATGAAAGGAAACAGGAATGACAAGTTTCACCACGAACAATACCTTTATGATGATGTGCTGTCGAATGCTTATCTCCCGGACATCTTATGTGGCCAGGATGCATTTTGATGTTTCCATGTATCTGCGATGCAGTTAGCTGTATAAACATGTATCGACAAAGCCGCTTTGTCCGGGAGCCTCTTAATTAAAAGGGCTCCTGTTTTTTATAGGGATCCTTAATTATTGCGGAACAGTCATATTCATTTAGAGAATTCAAAATCAATTGTTAATTACAGAAAAGGAGACCAGCTATGAAAAGTCAAGCATAATTTAGGCAGAAATTACCGAGAATTCCAATCTTCTATCGGTGGTAAAAAAGGGTAACTTTAACCGATAAAAAAGGGTAACTTTAACCGAGCTCCCTAATAGTGGTGCTTTCAAAATCTATCGATTAGCGGATATCCCGACTATCAGTCGAGATTGAATTCTACGTTGTCAGTAAGCATCTTGAAGATGACTCTGACTAGTTTGCCGGCACAGTGCCCAAGGGCATTGTAATGAGTCCGGCCTTGCGCCATCTTGGCATCATAGTATGCCGCGAATGTCACATTGTTCTTGACCACGTTATGGGCAGCATTTACAAGAGCGTATCTGAGGACCTTGGATCCTCTCTTGGACATCTTGGTCTTCTTCGCCTGGAACTGACCGGACTGGTAAACAGTAGGATCAAGACCGGCGAAAGCAAGAAGCTGCTTAGGGCTTGAGAAACGGTGGACGTCACCGATCTCACCCAGGATCATTCCGCCATTGATGTAGCCAATGCCTGGAATGGTCATGATGACGGAATCGCGAACTTTCATAATGTCCGTCATCTCCGCCTCAACGTGGGCGATCTGACTATCCAGAAGTTCTATCTGTTCAACAGCATGAACTATCTGAATAGCGATAGCGCTGTCAGGGTAACCGACAGAGTTCCGTGCCAGAACCCTTAACTCTTTGGCCTGATCCTTCTTGAAATGGCCGTGGGAAGCAACATCAAGAAGATGAGCCAAATGGGTCAGATGCATGGAAGCAACGTCTTTAGCCGTAGGGGCTTCCCTGAGAAGAGCATAGACACCTTTCTGGTGCAGCCCTGACTTGAAGAAATACTGAAGTTCAGGGAAAGTCTGATCGAGAGAAGCCTTGAGCTGGATCTTGAGCCTGGTCCGTTGCTTGATGGCTTTCTGGCGAAAGCGTCCAAGCGATTTGAGATCCATGAGATCAAGATCATCGAAGGAAACGAAGCGATAAGACTGCTGCATAGCAAGGGCTTTACAGATGATGAATGTGTCCACTTTGTCCGTCTTGGTCTTGCGGATGTTGTTCTTCCGCAGAGTGGCGGTCTGAATCGGGTTCAGGACACACACATCATAGCTACGACAAACAAGATAACGAACGAGGTTGTTGCCGTAGTGAGCCGTCGACTCAAGACCGATGATGACTTTGTCACCGGTTGGAAGAGATTCCAGCTTGGATGACAGAGTGTGGAAGCCATCAGCGTCATTTCTGAATTTGAACGGCTCGATGAGTACTACGCCATCAGAATCGATTGCAGATGCGTAGTGATCGAGTTTGGCGATATCGATGCCAACATAGATCATGAGGTCGTACCTCCCTTTCAAGTATTGATACCGTGATATCCACCAGCGATTATCATCGTAGACTTGACGGAAATAAGTACTCAGAGGCTCATAGCAGCCACCGGAAACATCCAGCTATAAACAATTCAGATAAAGGTAGCGGCAATACACTCCCAACTGAGTAGTCAAAGCTACAAAACAAAATCAATTGTCCACAGTATCTGAGTTGTATTGAACCACGGAGATGAAAGAAAGGAAAAGTGGTGTTTTAGCTTCTGCAAACATCATACAAG
>CADAUB010000059.1 GCA_902790965.1 uncultured Eubacteriales bacterium
AATGAAGAGGGCATCAAGCAGTTCGCGGATTTCTTCGGATCATATAGCTACGAAGTAAAGGCTGTTCCGCTGACTGAAGTGCTCCATCTCAAGACTGGTGTCAACTATATCGAGAACAATAAGATGCTTGTATCTGGTGAGTTCATCGATAAGGAGGATTTCGCTCAGTACGAAAAGATCATCGTTCCTGAAGAGGAAGCTTATGGTGCCAACTGTATCTGGATGAACGGCACGGTGATCGTTCCTGAGGGATACAACGCGGTGAAGAAGGCTGTAGAGGATGCCGGTTATCCGGTCATCACAGTGGACACTTCCGAGTTCAGAAAGATCGACGGAGGCCTCAGCTGCCTGTCGCTCAGATTCTAGCTTTCGATCAGCAGATAACGATGCCGGGCGTTTCGCGTTACCGGCATACGTGAAATCGGTGATGTTCGATGCATGCAATATGAGGTAGACGCGAATAGCACGAATAAGTGAATAAATAAGAAAGTATAGAAAAACTGCCGTATCCTGATTGGATACGGCAGCTTTGTTGTTGTTTGAAATCTTACGCCGGCTGACTGATCTTAAACTAAAGAGATTCTCGATCAGTAACTCGCGGCCGATGCATGACCGACTAGTTTGCTGCAGCAACCTTGGAGTCGACGTGCATTCCCATTCCAGCTGTATGAGAGGATACCTCGGAAGCGAGATAGAGCACAGCGTTAGCAACTTCCTCAGGCTTAGCATAGCGCTTGTCCATAGCGTAGTTGCCAGCGAGCATCGCCATAGCCTCTTCGTGAGTCATGCTGTCTCCGAAGAAGTCCTTCTCGATCCTGAGCATCATAGGAGTGTCTACAGGACCTGGGCATACGTAGTTGACGTGGACGTTGTGTGGACCAAGCTCCATAGCAACGCACTTTGTGAGGCCTGCTACAGCGTACTTCGAAGAAACGTATGCACTGTTGCCTGCTGTTGGCTCGAATGCAGCTGCGGAAGCGACGACTACTACAGCGCCGGATTCCTTCTCGATCAGAGTTGGGGCTGCGTACTTCATAGTCAGCATTACCGCAAATACGTTGAGCATATATGTCTTTTCGAAGAGGTCAAGAGTCATATCCTGTACAGGATGAGCCTGTCCTTCATAGCCGGCGTTAGGAACGACGATATCGATAGTTCCGAAATGAGCTTTTGCGCCTTCAACGAAATTCTTGATGTCTTCCTCGCTGTTCAGGTCTGCAACGAAACCTGCTACCTGACCCTCAGCTGCGTCAAGTGTAGGGATAAGCTTGTCGATCTTTTCCTGTCTTGTGGATGAGAATGCTACCTTTGCACCCTCGGCGAGAAAACCCTTTACGATCGCAGTTCCGATTCCACCGGTACCACCTGTTACGAGAACAACTTTGTCTTTTAACTTAAGATCCATATAATTCTCCTTTCCGATAACATATTTGGGATTTGCCAGGCCGACTTTTTACAGCCCGGAGACTCTGACCCCAGTCCCACACATTAAAATAGTATGCCCTATTTTTAATGGTGTCAATAGCGCCCAGCCAGCGCTTTTCATTGTATTTATAGCGTTTTGAGCTTAAGTGGGGACTTCGCTCCTCGTTTGACAGGTAAGCGAGGCAGGGATATAATAATGTGCGGTTAAAGAAGACTAACAATGCAACGAGGTGAATCAATGTCAACTGTAATCATCATAGTTGGAATACTGCTTATAGCATACGCGATCTATGGCACGGTAATGAAGGCAAGGGGTAAATCTAAATCAAGCTGCTGCGGCACTGCAGAGGCTGTGATCACTAAGCCTGTAGAAGACACTGACGAGTCACATTATCCATACAGATACATGGTCTACGTTGATGGCATGAAGTGTAGCAACTGTGCCACGAACGTCGAGAACGCCATCAATGGGATCGGAGACGTATGGGCTCGCGTGCAGCTTGGAAGAAAGCGCGCCGAGGTGCTCTCCAAAAGCGAGAAGACTGAAGCCGACTTTGTATCCGCGCTTGGAAAGACTGCATATACTGTAGCAAGCTTCGAACAGATAACAGAGTAAGGCTGGAAGAGACAATTATATAGACAAGGCTGTCCATCGTATGCTATATATCCTTTTATATGAGAAACTGACCGATAGGGTTTTCGAAGAGATAGGCATATATAGAGATGGAATATCATATTCGCGAGATCGAAGAGAGAGACAATAAAAAGATCGAGCATGTAATACGTACGTGCCTGATCGAATACGGTGGCGACCACGAGGGAACGGCCTGGGCCGATCCTAAACTCGGAGAGTTTTCTACCATCTATAACAATATAGAGGGCAGAAAATACTGGGTAGTAGAAACTACTGACGGTGAGATAGTTGGCGGGGCCGGTATCGGTGAAGTGGAAGGAAGCCCTGGCGTTTGCGAACTTCAAAAGATGTATTGCCTTCAAAAGGCGAGAGGGACCGGAGCCGCTCGCGAGCTTATGGAGAAAGCTCTGACATATGCTAAGCAGTTCTATAACGAGTGTTACCTTGAAACCCTGGACAACATGATCCCCGCTCAGAAGTTCTATAAGAAGCATGGCTTCGAACGGACCGACAAGCGGCTCGGAAACACAGGCCACTTCGACTGCGAAGTGCTGTTCTTAAAGGACCTGAAATAAGTATGATAAGGCTATTTAATTTTTAATTAAATATTTTTATCGAGGCGGAGATTGTGTTAAAATATAGGCGAAATCAAGCGTTGAGCGTGATGCGAGGGATGGTATGTCTATTAAGCAGAATCTCGATATTGCGATCGAAAAAAGCCTGTATAACGAGATCATCGAAGGAAGATGGATCCCAAATGAGAGAATAAAGATCGAAAGGATCATGGATGAGTACAGCGTCAGCAGAACGCCGGTGATTCAGGCTCTCAAGAAGATGCAGGAGAGAGGCCTTGTGGTGTTTACAAACACGGGCCACTTTTATACCCCTTCATATTCCACAAAGGATCTTAAAGATATCAGAAATCTGCGTATAGTTCTCGAGACACGGGCGCTGAGGGAGATCAAACAGAAGGATATAGACGTCGACTTTGGCCTCCTGTATGGGATATGTGAGAATGAGCAGATCCACAGCAAGAATGGTGACAATATCCTTGCTAAAAGAGATGACATAGATTTTCACAAGGAGCTGGTCGATCAGGCTGGCAACAGCATTTTGTCAGACCTCCATAGAAGGATACAGGACAGGTTTATGATCGTGAACTATTCCTTCGCGGTCCATCCGCTGAAGAAGCACGAAGTGGCTTACAACGATCATACGAAGCTCCTGAGCTTGATAGGTGATGGCGATTTTGCGGGGGCTGAAGATCTGCTTGAACAGCATATTACCTGGGCGTATCAGAACGTCAAAATGTACATGAAAGACCACATTTAATTAAAAATTAAAAAAACGCGATTTTACAAACAAAGGTTCGTTTCTTGTCGTTGACAAGGACGAGCCTTATTTATATTTTTGCATTAAAAATAGACTGTTTGAGCGACTTAAAAAGGTCGTTGACAAACAGCGATCATCACGGCAGTGAGGGGATAATGAATTCGAGAGTCAAGGATCTGCTGGGAATGCTGAGCGTCATATGCTGCCAGAGTATATTCGGCTTCAGCTTCCTCTTCTCCAAAGTAGGGACGAATATAAGTGATCCTTTTTCAGTTCTGGGTTGGAGGTTCACGGTAGCGTTCATAGCCATAGCGATATGCGCTGTGACTGGGCTAATCAAGATCGACCTGAAAGGAAAAGATCTTAGGCCACTGATAATGCTCTCGATTTTTACTCCCGTTATCAACTACTTGCTGGAAACTATCGGAATAAGCATGACCACCTCGTCGGAAAGCGGAGCGATGGTCGCCTGCCTCCCAATAGCGTGCATGATCTCAGCGTCGCTGATACTGAGGAAGATCCCTAACAGGACACAGGTGCTCGGGATCACAGTAACGGTTGCCGGGGTGCTGATATGCGTCTTCGCAAGAGGCTTTACAAAGGATCTTCACATGATGGGCAATATACTCATCATCATCTCGGTCTTTTCCAACAGTATATTCACGGCGTTGTCAGAGAAAGCGAAAGAATTTTCGAGCGTAGAGAAGACGTTCATGATGCTGCTTCTCGGATGCGCGACATTCATGCCGCTAGCTGTGATAAGGAACGCGATCACCGGATCGCTGGTGGAATACTTCACGCTTCCGTTTGTGAACAAGATGTTCCTTGCCTCGGCCCTCTACCTCGGGATAGGTTGCTCGCTTGTGGCATTCTTCCTTAACAACACAGCGATATCGATAATTGGAACAACGAGGACAGCATCTTTTGGAGGCATATCGACTATAGTTTCGATAATTGCCGGAGTAGTGATCATGAAAGAAGAGTTCCTGGCTATACAGGTAGCGGGAACGGTGCTGGTCCTGATAGGTGCATATACCGCCAACGCAAAGGCGATTATGAATAACAAAGAAACAAGGAATCAATAAAACCTGAAAGGAGTATTTAAAACATGGAAGTAAGAGATAATTGCAAGAAGCCTTTTGGCATCTGCCCTGCATCGATGACGCTTTGGGACTCCGATGAACAGTACAATCCAAAAGCAGAAGAGAAATACCTTACATGGCTCATTGACAATGGTGCTCAGTCGATTTCTATCTGCGGCAGCACAGGTGAAAACAAGGCTATGAACATGGACGAGCAGATGCAGATCATCGACCATGTTACAAGCTTCCTCGGTGGACAGGTTCCGCTGATCGTAGGAACCGGTTTCTACAACACCATCAATACGATCAGAATGAGCAAATATGCCGATGAGAAGGGCGCTGATGGAGTAATGGTCATCCTTCCATACTATTTCACACCGCATAAAAAGGCAGTGCTTAGACATTATCGCGACATCAGAAAAGAGATCAGCTGCCGTCTGATGGTCTACAACAATCCTCATTTCGCGGGCCAGGAACTTTCGGTTCCTGAAGTAGAAGAGCTGGTTGCTGATGGAACTATCCAGGACATCAAGGCCGCTCACGGCGATCCTAACAGAGTCCATGAGCTCAAGTATCACCTCGGCGACAAGATCCAGATCATGTACGGACATGATTACGCGGCAGCTGAAGGCCTCATGGCCGGAGCGCACGGATGGCTTTCAGGATTCCCTGCGATCCTGCCTAAACAGTGCAGAGCGATCTGGGATGCTTGCCAGACAAACGACATCAAGGCTACTATGGCAGCTCAGGACAAGATCCAGCCTTATATCGATTACTTCTTCTATGACAAGAAGGACGGAGTTCCTCACTGGCAGGAAGTTTGCCACTACACACTCGTAGCGCAGGGCATTGAGGGCGGAGTTCCACGCAGACCTCTTGGTGACCTCGAGCCTGAGCACAAGAGAAAGATCGAGAGACTCCTTGCGGATATGGATTGATAGATCATGAAGGTATCTCAGTTAGCAAATAAAATTCAAAAGGCCAAGATCCGCGTCATGTATGACATGGCGCGGGGAATGGACGATGTCATCAGCCTTACAGTAGGCGAGCCGGATTTCAAGACGCCGGCCTCGATAATCGAAGTGTCGAATCGCTGCTTCAGTGAAGGCATGACAGCATATACGCCTAACAACGGGCTATATGAACTCAGGAAGGCTGTAGCGGATTATTACTCTCCGATCACGGGTTACGAAGTGGACCCCGACAAGGAAGTGATGATCACGGTCGGCGCGCAGGAGGCCCTGGTTGTAGCCATGCAGATCCTGCTCGATCCGGGCGATGATGTGATGCTTTGCGAGCCATATTACGTTTCATATCTTGGACAGATACATGTCTGCGGATGTAATCCGGTCTTCGTACCGACATCCGAAGAGAACAGATGGGTACCTACTGTCGAGGATCTTGAAAGGACTGTGACAGATCGCACGCGAGTCATGATAATTAACTCGCCAAACAATCCGACCGGTTGCGAGATAAGTCGCGAAGAGCTTAAAAAGATAGCTGAATTTGCGATCAGGCATGACATCGTAGTGATATCCGACGAGCCATACAACAAGATCAGGTATTCTGAAACTCCTTTCGTCAGCATATCGTCTATGCCGGGGATGAAAGAGAGGACGCTGGTGGTGAATTCCTTCTCCAAGACTTACGCGATGCCGGGATGGAGACTCGGATACGCGGTAGGTCCTGAGTGGATCATCTCACAGATGCCAAAGACGCATGATGTGACTGTATCGTGCGTGCCGGCTCCTTTCCAGCATGCGGGAGCGTTCGCGCTCAAGAACTGTGACAAGGACGTCGAAGAAATGGTGCGACGCTTCAGGATACGAAGAGACCTTGTAGTCGAGGGGATCAACTCCATTCCGGGACTTAGCTGCTCCGCTCCTGACGGAACATTCTACCTGTTCTTCAATATCAAGGAGCTTGGAGTCAGTTCTGAGGAGTTCGCGTTTGGGCTGCTGGAAGACAAGCACGTCGCGCTGGTTCCGGGCAATGGTTTTGGAGACTTGGGCGAAGGATATATGAGATTGACTTTTGCAAAAGATGAAGAGGATCTTACGGAAGCGATATCCCGAATCAGGGAATACGTTGAGAAGATCAGGAACAAATAAGTCGGGAGGAAACTGATAATGAACAAATTCGTTGAAAAGTATGGGCAGATCCTTATTCCTATGATCACTCCTTATGACGAGAACGAAGAAGTGAATTATGAGGAATACGCTAAACTGGTAGATTATCTCATTACTGAGGACATGGGTGACTCTCTTATCGTCACCGGTACTACAGGAGAGGCGTGCCTGCTTACTTTTGATGAAAGAGTCAAGCTGTTCGAAACTGCTGTAAAGGCAGCCGCGGGAAGAAAGCCTGTCATCGCCGGTACAGGCTGCGCATCAACTAAGGAAACTATAGAGCTTACAAATAAAGCATATGAGCTTGGTATCGAGACATGCCTGGTAGTATGTCCGTTCTACAACAAGCCGACACAGGAGGGCCTCTACCTTCACTATAAGAAGCTTGCCGAGAACACCAAGGCCAATATCATGCTTTACAACATTCCTATCTTCGTAGGAGTAAATATGGAGGCTGAAACGGTCAGAAGACTTGCGTCGATCGAGAACATCATCGGCATCAAGGACGAGGCCGGAGTCAACCCTACACAGGTCACAGACTTCTTTATGGCAACTGCGGATATAGATCCGGACTTCGCGATCTTCAACGGAGACGACGTGATGCTCATGCCTACTATCGTTCAGGGAGCCATGGGTCTTGTAAGCGGCGGCTCACATATTTACGGACACGAAGTAAGAGAGATCTTCAAGGCTTTCGCTGAGGGCGACAATGCCAGAGCAAAAGAGCTCTTCGATGAAATGTATGAATTCTGCAAGAGCACAGGTCAGAACGGAAGGATACTTCCGAACTCCATCCTCAGACCGGCGATCGAAGCTGTGACGGGCCTTAATCTCGGACCTGCCAGACTGCCGCTGGCTCCACCTACGGAAGAGGAGATGGAGGTCACATTAGGGATCCTGAAAAAACAGGGAAGGATCTGATCTCTGGGAAAGTTCCTCGGCCATTCAAGTTCATTACATCATTCAATAACGGATGATTATGATAATTATCTTAATTCAAGGAGGTAAACACATGAAGATTAAGAAAATCACAAGTTTGATTCTTATTGCTGCAATGATGTGCTTCGCATTCGCAAGTTGTGGCTCCGGATCTTCAAGCTCAGGTGGAGGCGATCTCCTCGCGTCTGTTCTTGAAAAGGGCGAGCTTCAGGTTGCTGTAGAAGCAGGAGATGAGCCATGGGCTTACCAGCCTGAGGGAGAATCCGAGTACACAGGAATGGCTGTTGAGATAATCCAGGGATTCGGTGAGGCCATTGGCGTAAACGTTGTTATCAACCCATTCGAGTTCTCTGAGCAGATACCTGCTGTACAGTCGGGCAAGGTCGACATGATCGCCTGCAACATTTCAAGAACTCAGCAGAGATCGGCCACAGTACTGTTCACAGAGCCTGTATCCTACAACAATGGTGTAGCTGTTGTTAAGAAGGAGAGCGGCTTCAAGAGCGTTACTGAGCTTGACTCCGGTGATATCACTCTGACAACACCTGCCGGCTCCATCCAGGAAGAGCTTGCTAAAGAAAAATTCCCTAAGGCTAAGCTGAACGCTCTTGGTTCGACAAGTGACGCTATGGCAGCTCTCAAGGCTGGACGTGCTGATGCTTACATCACAGACAACATCCAGGGCGCTAAGATGCTCGAGTCTGACAGCAGCCTTGAAATGCTTCCAGAGGCACTGAACTCCGATACAGTTGCTTTCGCGCTGGCACTTGATACAAACTCCTACACACTCCGCGACGCGTTCAACAACTACCTCAAGGTAATCAAGATCGACGGAACGTACAACGAGCTCTACAAGAAGTACTTCGGTACTGACTGGGTACCTCTGACAATCGAGTACGGTGCATAATTCATACATTTAGCTACTATTCTGGGTTAAATGATTAATTAATAAGAGGCGTCATTTTCCCTATCCTCTGGAGAAAGTGGCGCCTCGTGCGCTTTAGGACACACTAAGAGGTCATTATGAATGCATTACAATTTGCAGGATGGCTGCCGGATCTTCTTGAGGGTCTCAAGATCACCATGGCAGCATCATTGATATCGATAGTAACCTCAACTGTTTTAGGAGCAGTTGTGGCGATTTTCGTGGCATATGACAACAAGATAGTGACGGGCATCCTGAGAGTCTTTGTTTCCATATTCAGGAACACCCCACTGTTGGTCATAATGTTTTTCATATTTTATGGACTTCCGCTTATTAACGTTGTGTGGCCGCCTCTGCTCTGCGGAATACTGGCGATCACGCTTAATGAGAGCGCTTTTGTGGCGGAAATATTACGAGGTTCGATTTTGAATATACCGCAGGGAGATATAGAGGCCGCCGTAAGTCTGGGACTGAAAAAGTGGCAGGTCTCAAGCAAGATAATCTTCCCGCTTGCTATGAGGAATTCGGTTCCGATGCTCGTCGGACAGTCCTCTGTAATAGTTAAGGATACATCGCTGTTCTCACTGATCATGATATTCGATCTTATGAGAGCGGGTCAGGCATACTACGACAAATATCTGAGCAGTGTATCGATCTGGATAGTAGGTGTGATATACGTGCTTATATTCCTTGCGCTTAGCTGGCTGGGAGCAAGACTTGAGCAGAAAGCGTCGTTCAAGAGGTAGGGTGACACTATGACTATATGGCAAATGATCAAATACATGCTTGCGGGCATTGGGATCACGTTTGAACTGGTGCCGCTCGCAATAGTGACTACATTCATCTTCGGAATGATACTCGGTATCCTTTCATTCAAGCGGATACCGCTTATGAAGTATCTCCTGAAACTGTACAACGTAGTCATGAGAGGACTGCCGACGATGGTCGTTCTCAAACTTATATACTATAACGCAAATTTCTCATCGGCTTTTATGGCGGCATTGATCTCGCTGACTCTGTACCACGGAGCATATATAGGCGAGATAATCAGAGGATGCTTCGAAACAGTTCCTGTTGGCCAGATGCAGGCAGGCTTGTCGCTCGGCCTCAGCTATTGGAAGATCATGTTCAAGATCTATATACCGCAGATACTGAAGCCGATGATCCCGATGGTCTGTAGCCAATACATCCTTCTCGTCAAGGATACTACGCTCGTCTATATCGTGGGCGTAATGGACATGATGTGGAGAGGCAGACAGATGATGGCTATGACATTCGATCCTATATCGGGATATCTGCTGATAGGCGTCTTCTACTACATTCTCTGTACACTTATCGAGATCCTTGGCAGACGTGTTGAGAAGTCGATATCGATCAAACACAGAGGACGTATGCTCGGAACTTATTACCGTTGATCAATCGGAAAGGATAGCAAATATGTCAGAAGATAGGCAAGTACTGGTGCAGTTCAAAGATGTTTGCAAAACATTCAATGAAGGCAAAACAGTTGTAATGGATCACTTCAGCTTTGACTTTCTCAAGGGCGAAACGCATGTAATTTGCGGCAGAAGCGGCGCGGGCAAAAGTACGCTCATCCGCTGCATCAACTACCTTGAGCAGATCGACAGCGGTGAGATCAATATGGATGGGATAGTTCTGGATAAAAAGACGGCTATCGATATACGCAAGAGAGTCGCTATGGTATTCCAGAATTTCAACCTTTTCCCTAATATGACGGCGCTCCAGAATGTGAGCTTTGGGCCTATAGAATCGCTCCATGTAAACTGTACCCAGTAAAATGGACACTTGGAATTTTGGGCATCCCTGTAATGTAGACACGTTTTCAGGGGTGAAACCCATCCAGTGGACACTTTACTGA
>CADAUB010000060.1 GCA_902790965.1 uncultured Eubacteriales bacterium
GACCGAAGAGTGTACTGTGATGTAGTCTCCCCAGCCTTTGACGCCCTGGCTGTCGATACCATAGTCGACGAAAGTCCATTTCTTGCCGGCCTTCTGGAGTTCGTAACTCTTCTGGAGAGCTGCTCCGTATACAGCGAGAGGCTTAATCGAAGATCCAGGCTGTCTTGGGTTGAGACAACGGTTAAGGAGCTTCTGACCTCCGAACTGACGGCCACCGACCATCGCCTTGACCTCGCCGGTACCAACGCCGACTATAGTCATGGCTGCCTGAGGCTGACGTGTTTTGGACGAAAGGGTGTATGCCTTCTTTGTAATGATGACGTCATCACCATCGATCTTTATGAATCCCTCATAATTTGGATCGGTGAAAAAGTCTGACGAGATCACTACGTGACCTGAAACGTCGCAGGACTTATATGACATCGGGATGTTCACATATCCGCCGGCGATAGAGTAGAGGACGCCATCGTCGATCGTGTAATATTTCTTGAACTCGATGCTGTAGTCTGTTCCTTCGGCAGTGTCAGTCTCATATATATTGAGCCTGTTGCCGCTATTGATAGTGATGCTTCCGTCGCTGTTGACGCTCACGTCACCATCCTCGCCCTTGAGCCTGAAATTACCTTTTTTATCGAAGTAATTGTCGTAGTCATAGAGGACGATCTGACCGTCGTTGTTGAGGATGTTGTTGTTGGCATCTCTGTTGTACATACCCGATATCGATGGGATGTAGCTGCCTTCTTTGAATTCATTCACGACGACTTTCTGAGCTGTGCTGTCGACTGTCGAGTAGATCTTGAGGCCCTTGGTGTAGACCATACGCTCAGCATCTTCGTAAGTCATATTGTACTGTTCCATGAGGTCGTTGATGATGGTATCGACCAGATATTCATGGAAGTAAGAGTAATAGCTGTTTGTGGAAGCGAGCGATGGCTTGATGAAGTCATTGACCGATTTGTTATATACTGCGTCGTGCTCTGACTGTGAGATATATCCCTGCTGGAGCATAAGGTCAAGGCAGAGCTGACGCCTTTCTTTAGCTATGTCGTTGGTAACGACTGTTTCAGGCTCTGTCGCTACGACCTTTGAATCGACTACATTCTGCGCCTCATCCGCGAGCTTCAAAAGAGCGTATGTATCCGGTGACTGAGGCAGGGCAGCGAGAGATGCGCACTCTACCAGATCCAGATCTTTTACATTCTTTGAGAAGTAAGTCTTGGCAGCTGAATTGATACCATAGTTACCATGGCCAAGATATATGGTGTTGAGGTAGGCCTCTATGATCTGCTCTTTGCTTAGAGCGTGTTCGAGCCTGCTCGCGTAATACATCTCTAGAAGCTTACGTTTGACGCTTCGTACCGACTTGGTATCCGCAAGATAAACGTTACGTGCCAGCTGCTGAGTTATAGTCGAAGTACCGCTGATACGGCCGTTTCCGGTCAAAGAGGATAGGATAGCACCGAACATACGGGTCCAGTTAAAACCGTGGTGCTTCCAGAAAGTCTTGTCCTCGATGGCTACGAAGGAGTTGATTAGATCTTCCGGCATATCCTCGTATTTGACGATCTTACGGTTCTCGGTGTAATAGACATTATCTACTTGCTTACCTTCATCGTCATAGATGATAGACGAAGTATCTACTGCGGAGTAGACGTCTTTATAGTCATAATGAGGACCAAATGCGATGATTCCCGCAAAGTAGATGAGCAGGCAAAGTACCATGGCCACTCCAAGCGCGACAAAATCGCGGAGCAGCATCAGAAAGCTGAACTTGTATTTGCCATTCTTGTCTTTTCTGCAGAAGAGCTTCTGAGCAAGAGTCTTCTTATCGACGGATTTTACCTTCCTTGCCGCGGCAGCTGCCTTACCGGCTACCTTGCTCGAAGATTTTTTCTTTCTCACTTTTTTCTTCTTCCTGATAGGCTTTTTGCCGGAGGCCTTTTCGCCCGACTTAGTCTCTTTTACAGGATCGTGTTTAGCATCGGACTTTGCATCAGATGCCTTTTTATCCTTTGAGTGAGAGGTTTTTTTGTCTGACGAGTTTTTGCTCCGCTTATTGGACCTCTTTGAAGCTGTATGGTCGACTTCATCGACTTTTTTCCAGCTGAAAGTCTTACCCTTATCGGCGCCATCCATAGGCTCGTCCAGATAAGAATCTATCTTGCTGTCTATTTCGTCTGCAGGGTTTTCGAACTTCGAGAGAAAGTCGTCGATCTCTTTCTCTGTTTCGGTTCGCTTGTCTCTGTCGGATCTCATTAATTTCCTCCTGAATCCCAAGTAATGTAAACCAAGTTATTTTACCATACATCAACTGAATATTGAAGTATTACCCTTTGCCTTCATATAGCAGAGGACCGTGTTAGCGATATTGGCGGCATTTGCCGGATTGATCCTCAAGTGGATTATGTCCGCGTTGACATTCTTCGCGGCAAGCAGCGAACATGGCGTGAAGTAATTATCACTGATCAATTCGAGCGAAGACAGAGGCGTGATCTTGCTGTTTACCTTTTTGTATGTCGTCTCGAATGTACGCGAAAGGGAATCACGCTCGTTCACAAATTCATCGATAGTATTGGTGATATCGTATTTGCAGTCGTAAAGCTCGGCCGATGCCTTATTGTCGTTGAGTATCCTGTTCGTGAACATCTCGTTATAGCCCTGAGTGATAAAGTTTATCTTGATGGCTTTATCGCTTGCCGAAATACCGGTGGTGCAGTTGATGCCGTAAAGATCGTCGACCTCTTTGCCTTCAGGGATAGAATCGCCCTTGCCGTACCTGTATGTACCGGTCTGTGCTGTATAGAGTACAGATGTAAGGGCATCGGTCGTCTCGGCGGTATAGACAGTCTTAGGCATAGCTTCCGGATCGTCTATCACTTCATATGTATATTGAAGATTTTCGTGATCGTCACCATAGGATTTATCCCAGGCCTTTATCCTCTTATCTATATATCCGGTGAATGAGCTGACCGCATAGGAGTTCATCGTAAATGTTGCCTCGATTCCGGTAGGGTACATGTTTCCGTTTGTCTCTACGCTAATATCCGCAAGTCTGCAGATGGCCGATTTGCTCTTCAGCCTTGTGAGCAGCGAGCTAACAGCGGATATTGGATCTGGCTGCTTGGAGATGCCAGGCCCTATCTCTCCTGAATCTATGCCGGTGATCTTCACCTTCACAGCGGTGTCGAGTGTCGACTCTTCGCGCTTAGCCGGGACTGTTACCTCGGAGAATACTTCGCGGAAGGAGTTCGTTGACAGATAGAAGGAGGAACCCTGATCCATGTAGATGACCTTTGGCTTTCCCTTCAGATATTTCTTGTTCAGGCTCTTGTAGCAATTGCCGAGATTTTGCTCGTCGTTAAAGAAGACTACGGTGTGGCGGCTTGAATCCACATCTGAAAGAGCGATGGATGCAGCCGAAGCGAGCAAGGATGCGTTCGATGTCGCCGTCTGATAATTCATGCTGACAGCAACGAGGGTAGGAGTCGAGTTCTTTTTGCGCTTGACAGCCTCCTTGTCGAATATGATGTTGCCGGCTTTATCTTCTTTATATTCCAGTGAGTGAGCATCTGCCCACGATTTGATAAAGTCTCTGAGCTCTTCCTGGCTAGTAAAACCGCCGGCTTCACTATCTTCGAGTTCATTTATGGAATCCTTGAATTCGTTATAGCTTGCTACGTCCAGAAGCTTGTTGCTCTGTGACTTATAGTATGCGTAGCCCGCGATCGCCAGGGCAATAACGAGCACTCCGATGAACCAAGTTCTGTATTTGCTAAAAAAGGTTTTAAGTTTTGATGTTAGTTTCATTTATAAGATACCTCTTGGGTGAAAATATTCTCGTCTATTATACTATTAAAACGTGGTCTTTTGAAGAATTTACGGCTAGCAGAGACACTCTGAAAAACAATCAAAAAAAGTTCTTGCATCACTATATGCGTTGTGTTAAACTAACAAGGCTTGCGAAAGCGGGCGCTTATTTTAGACTACAAAGGAGGTGCGGCAAATGTCCAGAAAATGTGAAGTATGCGGCAAGGGTCAGACATCGGGAAATGCTGTTTCTCACTCCAACATCCATACAAAGAGAAAATGGAATGCTAATATCCAGACCGTAAGGATCAACGATAATGGCAGAGTAAGAAAAGCATCCGTATGCACAAGCTGCCTCAGATCGGGCAAGGTCAACCGTGCCATCTGATAAAGCTTATCCGGAAGATGGTCTTGAGCATAATATGCTCGAGGCTTTTTTCTTTGCCCAAACTTGTGTAAAATCTGATTATGTCAGTAATACTCAGAAATGACTACGGCGCTGTTGCCGTGAATAGGGGCGTCATTGAAAGGATGATAATAGAGGACATGCTGTCCCTGTCATCTGATATTTTGCTGTGTAATAAGAAGGGGAAGATAATAAAGGAGAAACCGACTCCTTTCATAGATCCGGATTATTATGATGCTGTCGATGTCTCAGATAAAAAAGGACACGTCAAAGTAGTTATAAACATGATCCTCACCGAGGGCAAAACAGTGATGTCCGTAGCAGAGACCATTTTCAGCATGATCGAGGCAGACTTCGATATACTGAGACTGGGCAAGCCCGACAGCATCAACCTTCGAGTAAGAGGCATCAAAGACGGTGATGAGGTCCTCAAAAGAAACGTGGAGGTAGTCAGAAGCAATGCCTGACAACGCGATATTTCTGAACGATGACATCAGTAAATTAAAAGGCGTTGGAGCCAAGAAGAAAGAGCAGCTCGAGGCGGCCGGTATCGGTACCGTCCAGGATCTGCTCGATTATTATCCGATAAGATATAAAGATAGAAGGAATGTCGTAAGGGCGATGGACGCTTCGATCGAGAAGGACTCTCTCGTGACGGGCAAGCTCATAAAGCTCAATCTCAGGCCGCTCTCCGGAAGACGCTCCATGGTGGAATGCACTTTAAGAGACGACAGCTGCGTATTCCACGCTGTGTTTTTCAATATGCCGTATCTCAAGAAGTCGCTGTCTATCGGAAGCGATTATATCCTGTTTGGCAGGATGAGGATACGCAACGGCATGAGAGTGTGGACCAACCCCGAGATGAGTATGGCCGGCTCCGAAAGAGACGTTAGAGGCATAATCCCGGTCTACAGGCATTCGGCAGGGCTTACAGATATCAATCTCAGGAAGTGGATCACGGCAGCCCTGGAGGCTGAAGAGCTTGACGATGACTGGCTCAGCCCCGAGCTCCTTGAAAAGCGCAATCTGTGCGGCATGAGATACGCCTACAGCAACATCCATTTTCCTGAAAGCGAGAGGCATTATAAAGCGGCCCGTTACAGGCTCATATACGATAAACTCCTCATGTATCAGCTAAGCGTCAAGGAAAGCCGCAAAATGCTTGAGGGAAGTGGCTATGATTCCTCTGTAGCCGAGGTCGACATGGATTCGTTCTTCGACGGATTGCCGTTCGATCTGACCGAGGGACAGCGAAGCTGCATTGACGAGATAATGGAAGACCTCACATCCACGCGGGCCATGAACAGGCTGGTGCAGGGCGATGTAGGCTGCGGAAAGACCGTAGTTGCTGAGGCAGCGATATACAGGTGCGCCAAAGCCGGGTACCAGTCAGCCATGATGGCTCCAACTGAGATACTTGCGAGGCAACACTATCAAAGGCTCAATAGCGATCTTGAACCTTACGGGATCAAATGCGCGCTTTTGGTAAGCGGCATGAAGGCTGCTGAGAGGCGAGCTGTCATAGATGGCATAGCTTCGGGCGAGATAGAGGTGCTCATAGGCACTCACGCTATAATACAGAAGGACGTGCTCTTCAACGATCTGGCGCTTGTGGTCACTGACGAGCAGCACAGATTCGGCGTGGCTCAGAGAAAATCGCTCGTCAAAAAAGGCAGGGCAGTCAATGTGTGCGTGATGAGCGCTACTCCTATCCCAAGGACTCTCGCTGCTACGGTGTTCGGCGACATGGACTTCAGCATAATAAGGTCAATGCCGGGAGGCCGAAAGAAAATTATCACACAGGCTTTGGACGAGAACACCAGAGAAAGGGCATATATAACCGCGGAGAAAGAGCTTGAAAAGGGCAACCGCGTATATATAATAGCTCCATCGATAGATTCAGACGAAGACGATATGCTCTCGGTGGAAAAACTCTTCAACGAGACCAAGAAGAGGTACCCGCGCTACAGCATAGCGCTTCTACACGGCAGGCTCTCAAGCGAAGAAAAGTCCTCAATAATGAAAGACTTCGCCGAGGGGAAGGTGCAGATACTGGTTTCTACTATAGTAATAGAGGTCGGCATCGATGTGCCTGAAGCCACCGTGATAGTCATAGAAAACTGTGAGCGATTTGGCCTGTCCCAGCTCCATCAGCTGAGAGGTAGAGTCGGAAGATCAGATATGCAGTCTTACTGCTTCGTCATCAACTACAGCAAGAGCGAGACGGCTGTCGCGCGAGCGAGGACTATGGCGGAGATATCCGACGGCTTCGAGATCAGTGAAGCGGATTATGAGCTTAGGGGCCCGGGCGATGTGATGGGCACCATGCAGTCGGGCACAGCAGCCAACGATGTGCTGAGACTCTCTCGCTATACCGATATACTGGAGGCTGCCATACAGGATGCCGATATGATAGCTGGCGATCCTGAGAAGTTTGGATGCGATACGGCGTACGCCTTTGAACGCATGCAGCATGTAAGCAGCAGCGATAATTCAAATATTATATAGATATGAAAATTACATCAGGCGAATACAAGTACAGAAAAATAGAGGTCCCTAAAGGGATACGTCCGACTACAGAGAAGGTAAGGGAAGCCATCTTCAGCATGATAAATCAATGGATCCCTGATGCCGAGGTCTTTGACATGTTCGCGGGAAGCGGAGCTATGGGGCTTGAGGCTCTCTCGCGCGGAGCTGCAAGGTGTACGTTCTGCGAGGCTAGCAGAGCCAACTTCAAGATACTGCTTTCGAATATCAACGGATGCGGGGCAGGCGACAGAGCTACAGCGATCAACAAGGACTACAAAGCCGCGATCACCACTCTGGCCGGAAGGAATGCCAAGCTCGACGTAGTTATAATGGATCCGCCTTATGACCAGATAGAATTTTACGGAACGGCGATGGAGATGCTTCAGGAATATGAGCTTCTCGACGAGGGAAGCATAGTTATCTGCGAGCATTTATACGATAACAAATTATCCGACACCTACGGAAAACTCGAAAGATTTAAGGATAAAAAGTACGGAAGTATCGGAGTTAGTGTTTATTTTTACAACGAGATTTGATAAAATTTTTGACGTAGAGGATGCATCACATGGAACGCAAAGCTGTTTATGCAGGCTCTTTTGACCCTGTGACTAATGGACATCTTAATATCATTGAAAGAGCAGCCAAGATGTATGATGAATTGACCGTGGCTATAGTGGTCAATCCTCGTAAGTCCGGCTTTTTTACTGTTGAAGAAAGAGCCGAGATCATGAGGGAGGTCACTTCTCACATACCTAACGTCAAGGTCGACAAGTTCAGCGGGCTGTTAGCAGACTATGTGAATGAAAAGGGCTTTGTCGCTTACGTAAGAGGGCTCAGGGCTACTACAGATTTTGAGAATGAGCTCCAGATGGCTCAGATGAACGCACGCCTTTTTACAAGGGATACCGAGACTGTTTTTCTGATGACTGATCCACAGTATTCATTCATCAGTTCAAGCCTGATCAAAGAGGTAGCGTCTCTTGGCGGGTCTGTGGACGGGCTTGTACCCGAGTATGTTGCATCCAGAATAGCAGAAAAAGTGAAATAACATCGGTAATTAAGATATTTGAACAATTAGGAGGATCTGATCATGAATGACGACAGCATCAAATTAATGTCACTGCTTGAAGAGCTTGAAGACCTTATCGTATCTTCGAGCAAGATGCCGTTTTCTGAGAAAGGTATAATCGACCTTGATGTAGCTCAGAAGATCATAGAGGACATCCGCGCAAATCTTCCGCGCGATATCCAGCAGGCAAGGTGGCTCGATCAGGAAAGAGATCGCATCATCAGCGACGCCAAGAAAGAATACAACAGAATGATCAACGAGGCCAAAGAGCAGGTCGAGTATCTCGTCAACAACAACAACATCTACAAAGATGCTCAGAAGCGTGCTGACGCCATTCTCAGAGAGGCCGAGAACCACGCCAATTACATGAAGTACAGATCGTATGAGTACATCGATCAGCTTCTCTACGACATGCAGAACGACATCGCCAGCGTAGGAAGCCAGTATATCGACCCTATGACAGAGTACTTCAACCAGATGCTCGGTAACATCAACGCCAGAGTCAATCAGAACCGTCAAGAGATGAAGACACTGGCTGAGAGAGTGCAGCTTGGCGAGCAGCCTGAGGCTGAGGCTCCTGTGGCATCCGAAGAACCGGAAGGCGAAGAGTTCTAGGAACTCGCAAAAAGGGAGTGCTCCCATAATCTTTGATGTGTTTAAAATATAGGGGAATCGCGGATAAGCGGCCTCTATATTTTTTAGGAAAAGGAGTGCAAGTTGAAGATCGCGGGTATAACAGCTGAATACAATCCTCTTCATAGCGGCCATATTTATCATATGGAAGAAACTCGCAGACAGACGGGCTGCGACGCTATTGTTGTGGCCATGAGCGGGGATTTCGTGCAGAGGGGAGAGCCTGCGATACTCGACAAGTGGCTTAGAGCCGAGCACGCGCTGAGAGCCGGAGCCGATCTCGTCGTGGAGATACCGACTCTTTTCTGTCTCGGCAATGCTTCACAATATGCAGGTGCAGGCGTTCGTATACTTGAATCTCTCGGCTGCGAGCATATTTCGTTTGGGAGCGAATCGGGAGATATAAGTACTATCTCTGATGTGGCCGCTGTGCTCGAAGCTGAGCGCGAGGCTATCGAGTCCCGGATATCTGCCATGATCAAAGAGGGCAAGAGCTATCCGGCGGCGAGGGCCGATGCATATAAGGATATCCGATCGGGGAAAGTGAGCGCCGACAAGCTTGAAAAGGAGCTTTCCGTTCTTAGCGACCCTAACGATATACTGGCGCTAGAATACATTCTCAATATGGAGAAAGCGACTCCGATTGTTGTGAAAAGAGAGGGCTCCTATCACGATACTGGGGCGGCCGAGCCTGCCGGATTCACCAGTGCCGAGCGCGTAAGGTCCATGATCAAGGCCGGAGGCATAGAGGAGATAGTAGCGGATAATAATGTTCCGCGGTACGTAGCTGATACGTTCAGAGCTACTCCGCCGGTATTCCCGGATAACTGCTTCGATCTTCTGAAATACGCCATACTCTCGGAAAGCGCGGAGGCGATAGACGAATGCCCGTCGGGTGGCGAGGGCCTTGGCAATCTGCTCAAGACTGCTGTTAGTGAGGCAGTCGATTACAACGGGCTCATCATGAGGGTGAAGTCGAAGAGATACACTTACACCAGGATCTCAAGACTTTGCATGCAGCTGCTTCTACGTATAAACAGAAACGGTTTTGACTTTTCTGAGCCGGGCTACATCAGGGTGCTCGGACACAATGAAAAGGGAAGAGAAGTGCTGGCCGCGATAAGAAAGGCTTCGAAAGATGAAGTCGCCGATGCTTGCGCGCTCCCTGTGATCACCAATATAAATAAAGAGATGGATAAACTTGAAGGCAGCGCTCTCGATCAGCTAAGGCTGGATATCCATGCAAGCGAGATATACGATCTGATCTCGGCTGAAGGCAGCGAACATCATGTAGAGCAGCGTATGAAGCCTGTAATGATCTGATGGCACTAAAAAAGCAGGCTTACGCCTGCCTTGATGGTCGGGGTGACACGATTCGAACGTGCGACCTCTTCGTCCCGAACGAAGCGCTCTACCAAGCTGAGCCACACCCCGTTATTTGCAACATGACTAATGTAGCACAAACCGATCGCTAAATCCATATAAAAATCAAAAAATCGTGGGGCTTAATCTGAAAAACCCGAAAATACCTTGTCAAATCCGTTGACATTCATTATTTCCATGAATATAATTTATCGGTGCGACAAGGAATATAAGAAGCAACAAACCAGGAATGACTATACAAGGAGGTGTCAGAAGTGGCAGTACCTAAAAGGAAAACATCGCAGGCAAAGACAAGCGGCAGAAAAGCTGCTAACATGAAGAAG
>CADAUB010000061.1:0-1538 GCA_902790965.1 uncultured Eubacteriales bacterium
AATATAAATGGCAAAGAAACTCAAAATTATGGAAACCGTGGTCAGAGACGGACAGCAGTCACTGATCGCGACGAGGATGCCTTTTGAAGACATGGAGCCTGCACTCGCGCTGATGGACGAAGTCGGCTATGAGGCGGTCGAGTGCTGGGGCGGTGCTACATTCGACTCCTGCATCAGATTCCTCGATGAGGATCCATGGGAGAGACTCAGAAAGTTCAGAGAAGCTATGCCTAATACAAAACTGCAGATGCTTCTCCGTGGCCAGAACCTCCTCGGATACAGGCATTACTCAGATGATGTTGTTGACTACTTTGTAAAGAAATCCATCGACAACGGAATCGATAGAATCAGGATCTTCGATGCGCTCAACGACCTTCGTAACGTTGAGACAGCAGTCAAGTCCACAAAAGCTTACGGAGCACATGCTCAGGTAGCTATGTCCTACACTATCGGCGAGCCTTACACACCTGAGTACTGGAAAGATCTTGCGCTTCGCATCCAGGATCTCGGAGCAGACTCGATCTGCATCAAGGACATGGCCGGTCTCATGGTTCCTAAGGCAGCCGGAGAGATGATCTCCATGCTCAAGGAAAACGTTGAGATCCCTATCGACCTTCACACACACTGCACAAGCGGCGTAGCTCCTATCACATATTACACTGCTGTTCAGGCAGGCTGCGACATCATCGACACGGCTATCTCGCCGTTCTCGGGCGGTACTTCCCAGCCGGCTACAGAGGTAATGGTAGAGACATTCCGCGGCACTGAGTATGACACAGGCCTCGATATCAACAAGCTCAGCAAGGTAGCTGAATGCTTCCAGGGCGTAAGAGAAAGAGCTCTCGAGAGCGGACTTCTCAACACCAAGGTGCTTGCTACAGATATCAACACACTTATCTATCAGGTTCCTGGCGGAATGCTTTCAAATCTGGTATCCCAGCTCAAGGATCAGAACGCAGAGGACAAATACATGGACGTTCTCAAGGAGATCCCAGAGGTAAGAAACGACCTCGGAATGCCTCCACTGGTAACTCCATCATCCCAGATCGTCGGAACACAGGCTGTTCTGAACGTGCTTATGGGAGAGAGATATAAGATCCTCACGAAAGAGACTAAGGATATCCTGAGAGGCAAATACGGTGCTACACCGATGCCTATGAATCCTGACGTCGTCGCTAAGATCGACAAGAGCGAGATCATCGACTGCAGGCCAGCAGATCTCCTCGAGCCAGAACTCGAAAAGCTCAAAGAAGAAGTCGGCGAATACGCCGAGCAGGAAGAAGACGTACTCACATACGCACTCTTCGCTCAGGTCGCTATCGACTACTTCAAGCGCAGAGCCGCTCTCAGAGACAAAGTCGACCCTGATGCGATCGATACAAAGAACAAAGCATATCCTGCATAGGAAATAGACGCCAAGAATAAAGCCTATCTTTATATAACAGATAGACAAGCACGGCTGCTGCATTATTGCGGCAGCCGTTTTTTACTCGTCAGCCGCACCGCCTCCTTAGAGTTATGGGGAATTGATTAATCCG
>CADAUB010000061.1:1559-11644 GCA_902790965.1 uncultured Eubacteriales bacterium
GCACAGTTTCCCCATAACTCTCCGCCTCGACTACTCACCAGCAAGTCTATAAGTTATGGGGAATTGATTAATCCGACATAGTTTCCCCATAACTCTCCGATTTCGCCGCCCCTCCAAGGCTCGTGCCTCGTCCTCACGAAACACATCGGCTACTAAGTGTGCTATAATCAACGCATGGATATAAACGGTATTGAATGGTGGATGATAGATGGAGTAGTAGGCCTGATCATTCTGGTGGCTGCAATAATCGGAGCTGCCAAGGGAATAGGCGATACACTTCTAAGGATCGTGGGCTTCTTCGGAGGCATCGCGCTCGCTTTTATGTATTCTGAAAAGGTGGCGGATTGGCTGTCCACCCAAAAGTTTGCCAAGTCACTGCACGGTCATATTTACGCGATACTCAGCGCTGAAAATGACGACATAGCCAGGGCTGCGCTGCCGGGAGGTACAGATATCGTTACTCCGGATGGAGATACATCCTTCCTGGGCAGCATATCCAGGTCGCTTGGCGACATCTTCGCGGATCTAGCAGACAAGACAGCCGAGACGATGGCAGATAGACTGACAGAGGTATCTCTGAGGATATTCTCCTTCGCGATCATTATTCTCGGAACTGCCATTGTCGTATTCCTGATAAGGCTGATAATAAAGAGCCTGGTCGAAAAGACTGTAGTGCTCGGCTTTGCTGACAGACTGCTCGGCTTTGTACTCGGCGCTTTGAGAGGTCTCCTTATAGCATGGGTAGCAGTGGCGCTTCTCATACCTGCCACCACCCTCTTTTCGCCTGAAAAGGTCCCTGCAATGATAGAAGCTCTGCAGCAAACCACGGCAGCGAAGGTCTTATACGACGTAAATCCGCTTCTGATGCTTGTAAAATATGTCTTTAAGGCGTAGTTTTCTTGATTGAATAAATACATTGTGATACAATTTCACGGCTATGGTTTTTGAGCATATTATCAGCAAAGACGATGACGAGAGCTTTATGCTCGAAGCTCTTCGCGAAGCAGCCCAAGGGGCAGGCGAAGGCGAGGTGCCGGTAGGCGCTGTTATTGTCAAAGACGGCGAGATCATCGCCCGGGCGCATAATCGTATCGAAAGCGACAAGCGTTCATCGGCACATGCCGAGATGCTCGCGATCGAGGCGGCGGAGAGGGCTCTCGACGCCAAGTGGCTTAGCGGATGCACTATGTATGTAACGCTGGAGCCATGCAGCATGTGCGCTGGGGCATTGGTGCTTTCAAGGATCGAAAGGCTCGTTATAGGGGCTGATGATCCAAAGACGGGCGCCTGCGGCTCGCTGCGCAATATAGCGGCAGACGAAAGGCTCAATCACAGAATAGAGATAAAAAGAGGCGTGCTCGGTGAAGAGTGCAGCACAACACTCAAAGAGTTCTTTAGAGAAAGACGAGGATAAATAGTAATGAAGAGAGTAAGTCTGATAGCGATACTTACATCGATCCTGATCATGCTGATGTCGGCATTTGCCTTCGCGGATGATGGCGATCTTAAGCTGGTAACATCGTATCCGCAGGATGGCCAGAAAAACACATCCATTGAAAATCTCGGAGTAAAGCTGACTTTCAACAATCCTATCAATTCGGAGGCAGCCCAGAAGGCAGATGCTGATAAGTTCAAGATCCTGGATGAAGACGGCGAAGAAGTTCCGATCCAGGTGCTGTTCAGTAACAAAAACGATGGACTCGTGCTGGTAGTTGCCGATACAGATAAGGGCTTTACAGCTTCCAACAACGCGGAGTACACGCTTCATATCGACGGAGATCTCGTAGATAACGATGGCAACACTCTCGGCAGTGAGCAGACTATCACTTTCAGGACTTACAACCAGAGAGTCAACAACATCGTCAATATGGTCATGATGATGGTAATGTTCGGCGGTATCATGGTGATTTCGATGCGCCAGAACAACCAGAACAAAGATGACAACGCAGATAAGAAGAAAGACGCTCCAAAGGAAGCCTTCAATCCATACAGAGAGGCCAAGAGAACAGGCAAGACTGTTGAAGAGGTAATGGAAGAGCAGGCTAAGAAAGAAGAGAAAGAAGCCAAGAAGAAAGCTCGTAAAAAGAAAAAGAACGATGAGCTTCAGGAAAAGAAGATAGAGAACTGTGCTCAGTATCTCAAGAACGTATACCACGTACACGCGCCGGCCCCGATAAGCAAAGAAGATCGCTCGATCGAGGCACTGAGAGAGCTTCGCAAGGGAAGCAAATCCAAGTCCTCAAGGACAAAGAAGAAATAAGACTTAAATGCAGGGGAGACACCTCCCCTGTTTTAAACGGAACAATAATATGGAAGGCATCACTTTAAAAGCACATGCAAAGATCAATCTGTCGCTCAGGATCACCGGAAAGAGGCCTGACGGATATCACGAGATCGTTTCCTTTATGCAGGGGACAGGTCTCCATGATGTGGTGACTCTTAAAAAATGTTCTGGAAATGGAACAAAATACAATTTTCCACATTGCAATCTAAATGAACTTCTTGTATATTTATGTACGGCTTCAAAAACAATGCCGACTGACAGAAGCAATCTCGTATTCAAAGGTGCCGAAGCTTTCCTAAAAGCGCATGGCAGCGAGGGGCTTCCGGAAGCGGTCATTGTGGATATAGATAAGAGGCTGCCAGTCGCGGCAGGCATAGCCGGAGGTTCCGGTAACGCTGCTGCGGTGATGCTCGGGCTCAACGCTCTTGCCGGCTATCCGCTCTCGTTAAGAGATCTTATGGACGCGGGCACTGCCGTTGGCGCTGACGTCCCTTTCTCTATATTCATGAACGCGTATAGAAATAGAGAAGTTCTCGCGAGTCTCAAAGGCATAGACGAAGCGAGCGACTCAGCCTGGACATCGGGTATAGGTGAGATCATCGAAGCAGCCCCGCCTGTGACACGTACCGTGATACTCGCAAATCCCGGGACAGGAGTATCTACTAAGGCGGCATACGAAGCCATGGACAGCATAGGCTATTCAGACGTCGACAGGGAAGATCGCAGCCTCTTTGTGAACGACATGGAGAGTTACACTCTCATGGAACATGAAAAGGCGGCCGAGCTAAAGCAGATCATGCAGGACAAGTTAAATGCAGATGAAGTGTTGATGAGCGGAAGTGGCCCTTCCATAGTCGCGTACTACATGGATAGCGACAAAGCATCAGGGGATATGGAGCTTCTCGGCAAGCTCACCGGTGAAATGCCGGGCCTAAGGATGTGGTTGTCTGATACAGGCAAATAGAGTAGCAAAGGGAGAGAGAATGTTAACGGATATGCAGCTAAAAGTCCAGAAACCACTCAAGGATCTGGTGTATCTGGAACTTAAACATAAGATCCTTACCGGAGAGATCGTATCGCAGACAAGGCTGATGGAGATCGACCTTTCAGAGAAGATGAACGTCAGCAGAACTCCTATCAGAGAGGCGATCAAGAGGCTTGCTGATGATGGCCTCGTCAAAGTAGAGCCAAGGCGCGGTGCGTACGTTGCGAACATCTCCATCAAGGACATGCTTGATGTGTTCGAGGTAAGAGAGGACATGGAGGGCTTTGTTGCAAAGCTCGCGGCTCAGAGGATCACTGACGAAGAAAAAGAACAGCTCAAGGCTATCGCCAGAGAGTATGAACAGGCTATAGAGGAAGCAGACGACAAGGAAAAGATCATCGCGCTCGATGAAAAGTTCCACAATTTCATCGTTAAATGCAGCGGCAACGAGACCCTGAGCGAGCTTGTCAATTACGTACAGGAGCTCTCACTCAGATTCAGATATCTGTACTACGATGACTCTTCGCTCTACGAGTCTACGCTCGAACAGCACAACCGCATCATGGAGGCTATCAACGGTGGGCGTGCTGAAGACGCGAGAGCCGAGGCCGACGCACACGTAAAGACGCTGAAGGAATTCATCTTCGCACTCGGCGAAAAGCTCGACGACGTCAGGAGCTAACAGCGGCATACAGACAAATCAAGGCATTAAAAAACCTATGGCAGATCAGAACGATCCGCCATAGGTACTTTTAATTTTTGATTCTAAAGTAGACTTACATCAGATGTGTCGCGATGGTAGCGCCGCCCAGGGCACCTAAGCCATATCCATAATCATAACCATAATACCCCATATAAATACCTCCTCTATAATGTTACTCCTGAGTATTCTCAAGCGGTTCGAGCTCAGACTTGATCTCGATCTCCTGGCCATTACGGCTTACTACTATAGTGACCGTATCGCCTACCTTGTGCTTCCTTACGAGTGAGATGAACTCAGTAGTTGAAGTCACAGTTTTGCCATCTATCGAAACGATCCTATCCTGCTCCTGGAAGCCGGCCTTGATAGCGTTGGTGCCTGTTACCTGAGCGATGTATACGCCTGCGGAATCGAGACCGTAGTACTGAGCGTTCTCCTCGGAGACCTCGCTTATAACTACACCTACTGCAGGAGTGGAAGACGCAGCGCTCTTTGCGGATCCACCGTTTGCGATCATGTCGTTGATGATCTCGGATACCGAGTTGATAGGCAGCGCGAATGCCAGTCCCTCGACACCTACAGCCGAAGCCTTTGACTCGACGATACCGATGAGCTCGCCGCTTCCGTTGAAGAGGCCTCCGCCGGAGTTGCCGCCGTTGATGGCAGCGTCTGTCTGGAGCAGGGTCAGTGTAGTTCCTTCGATCGTGAGTGTTCTGTCGAGCGCGCTTATGATTCCTGAAGTTGCGGTACCACCGAGCTGTCCGAGAGGGTTACCGATAGCAACAGCCAGATCTCCGACCTTTACTTTGCTGCTGTCACCTATAGTGGCTGTAGTAAGGCCCTTAGCGTCGATCTTGATGACCGCTATATCGTTTGACGGATCGGTGCCGACTATCGTCGCGTTGTACTTGTCGCCGTTGTGGAGTGTGACCTCAACTTTTTTGGCGCCCTGCACTACGTGATAGTTGGTCGCTATATAGCCGTTTTCCTTTACGATGACACCGGAGCCCGCGCCCTGTGTCAGCTGCATCTGGCCCCACATACCTTCTGTGGTGCCTTCGACAATGATCTCAACCACTGCGTCTGCATTCTTATTGATGATCTGGCCGACCGTGAGCTTGCTGCCTGTTGCCTCGCTCAGATCGAGCTCTGTGAGCTTGGAGTCGTTACGTGCCACGCCGTTGCTGCCCTGAGAGGTAGTAGTGTTGCCGGAGAATGCTCCGCCCATCAGTGCGCCGAGTATGGCGCTGACAAGCATGGTAACGATCATGCACGCTACCAGAGTTCCCTTCGTAACGTATCTCTTCTCTTTCACAGGCATCGGCTTTACGTGCGCTGGGCCATTGGATGCCATACGCCTCGCGGTGTATGCAGGCTCTACGGCCGTATCGACCTTTGGAGCTTCGGTTCTGAAGTCGGTGTCGGAAACCTTGGATACTTCAGGCTCGCTAGGCTTGAACCCACTCGCTTCATCTACTCCCATTGGCTTGACCTCTACGGTCTCGGGCTCTGACGGTCTCATCACGAAAGTGTCGCCGGCGACCTCGCTAGGATCTGCCTTTTCAGTCTTATGGATGTCTGTCGTGTAAGTGAAGTTGTTTTCCGAGACTATGCCGCTTCTGTCACTGATGCCACTGCTTTCGTTAATGTTGCTGTCAGAGGCTTTTGGCTCATCGTCTCCGAATGTAATAATGTGTCTGTCTTTTTCGTCCATTGTTCTTACTCTAGAGCTCTGTTTCCAGAGCGCCTCCTTTCTTTTCGCACCATACGCGGGGATTTTAGCGTATGCCTCCCCACTGTATATATGCTGTTGCTATGTATGAATTGTACACGAAATATTGTAGTTTTTAAATATGACGTTATTGTGTCAGTACGGTCAAAGTATTAAAATGGTAGGGTATGAAAAAGAACGTCAATCTCAGGATCACAAGCAATCAATACATCGAAGAGTTGAAGCCAAGCGGCGATGCTTTCAGGCGCGAAATGGAGCTCGAGGATACCACCGAGATCCGCACTGAGGGCACCGTCTATTCACGTAATAACGCAACATATATCACGTTTATCGAAGACGGTGACGGCTACGAGGATGTGCGCACGCTGTTCAAGATCGGAGACGGCTCTCTCCGTATACGCAAATACGCAACGGTCGACAGTGATGAAGAGATGGACATGACCCTTTCGCCGGGTACGCTTAATATAACGAAGTTCCACTTGCCGCAGAGCTCGTATTTCAAGCTCGAGGTATATACCAATAAGCTGGAAGACAACCTGGATGAAGAGGGCTACGGAAAAGTCTCAGTAGATTATAAGATAAAGTTCGACAAGTTCTTTTCGAGGCGCAACATACTCGAAATAGAAGTAACGCCATCATAAGAAAGAGATTGGAGTGATCATGAAAAAAGAAGGATTCAGCGCGGAGAAGTACATCGAAGAACAGTCAAAGTACATACTCGAGAGGATAGAGAACGGCGAGGGCAGGCTCTATCTTGAGTTTGGCGGCAAGCTGGTCGGAGACAAGCACGCCAAGAGAGTGCTGCCTGGCTTTGATGAAAATGCCAAGATCAAGCTCCTCCAGAGGATGGGGGATCAGGCTGAGATCATCATCTGCATCTACGCGGGAGATATCATCAAGAGCAAGACTCGCCAGGACTTCGGCATTACTTACGATCTCGAAGTAATGAGACTTATCGACGAGTTCCGCAGTTACGATCTCGCGGTAAACTCCGTTGTCGTCACAAGATATGAGGATGCCCCTTCGGTCAACCAGTTCATCGCGAAGCTCGAGCGCCGCGGCATCCGCACTTACAAGCACATGTTCACAAAGGGCTATCCTACCGACGTAGACACTATCGTGTCTGAGGCAGGCTACGGAGCCAATCCATATATCGAAGTATCCAAGCCGCTCATCGTGGTGACAGGCCCTGGCGGTGGCTCTGGCAAGCTTGCTACTTCGCTTTCGCAGGTCTATCACGAATACAAGAGAGGGCGCAAGGCCAGATACGCTAAGTTCGAGACTTTCCCTATCTGGAGCCTGCCACTCAAACACCCTGTGAACATCGCATACGAGGCAGCGACCGCAGATCTTAAAGACGTCAATATGATCGACCCGTTCCACCTCGAGGCTTATGGCGAGACGGCGGTCAACTACAACAGAGACATCGACGCCTTCCCTGTGCTGAGCCGTATACTCCACGCGATCACAGGCTCGACAGAGGGCTACAAGTCCCCTACCGACATGGGTGTCAACAGAGCGGGCTTTGCCATAACAGATGACGAAGTATGCAGAGAAGCGGCCATACAGGAGATAATCAGGCGCTATCTCATCGCCGAGTGCTCATACAGAAAAGGCACCATCGACGAGTCTACGCTTGAGCGCTGCAAGCTTCTGATGGAGGAAGTCGGCGCCAACAGATACGACAGACCGGCTGTTGCGGCCGCCGAAGAATACGTAGAGATAAAGAAGGCGCAGAATCCTGAAAGATACGAGAACGTAGTAGTTTCGGCTATGCAGCTTCCAGACGGAAGCATCGTGACAGGAAGATCCTCGCGCAGGATGGTAGCTACCGCAGCCATGGTGCTCAACGCCATCAAGAAACTCGCGGGCATCCAGGATGACATGCTTATCATCTCGCCTACGATCTTCGAGGCGATGTCCAGCACAAAAGCAAGCGTGCTCCATGACAAGACAAGCCTCAACCTCGAGGAAGTCATCATGGCGCTCACGCTTACCAAGTTGACCAACCCGTTTGCCGAGCTGGCTCTCAAAGAGATCCCTAATCTCGACGGATGCGTCGCTCACTGCACGGCCATCCTTTCAGAGAAGGACGAGAGAGCGGTCAAGGCGCTGGGAATAGATATTACTTCAAACCCTGAATTTTCAAATAACAACCTTTACTCGGTCTAGGACAAAGACGTAGTGAATAGAACAAACGAAATCGTCAAAGTAAGCATAATAGGAATCGCCACAAATGCTGTGCTCGCTGCGATAAAGATCGCGATCGGTACCATTTCAGGCTCCATAGCGATACGAACGGACGGCATAAACAACCTGGGCGACTCACTTATTTCTGTCTTGACGATGGTAGGGGCAAGGCTGTCGGAAAAAGAACCTGACAGAAGGCATCCGTTTGGCTATGGGCGCATAGAGAGCGTAGTCTCGCTGATCATTGGCCTGGTGATCCTTTACGCAGGCTTCGGCGCATTCCGAGAATCCATACTCAGGATCACCAACCCGGTGGAAGTCGACTACTCCGCTCCTGCCATTACGGCGATTTGTATCGCGCTGGTATTCAAGGTGGCCCTCGGCATCTACACAAAGAGGAGAGGCAAAGAACTCGAGTCTACCGGGCTTCTGGCATCGGGGGAGGATTCTCTCCATGACTCACTGATGTCCACGGCTACGATCATCTCAGCATTGATCTACATTTTTGCGGGCGTCAACATCGAGGAGTACATCGGTATCCTGATATCGCTCTTCATAATAAAGACCGGTATCGATACGGTGAGAGAGACGGTGAGCAACCTTCTCGGTGAGAGGATATCGGTGGGCCTGGTAGATAAGGTAAAAGACTCGATAATGAGCTTCCCGGAAGTTCTGGGAGTGTATGACATAGCGCTTCATAGCTACGGCAAGGAGCGCATGATAGGCTCGGCACATATCGAGATACCTGAGGAACTCAAGGTAGCGTGGATAGATAATCTTCAGAGAGCGATCACCCACAAGGTGTTCGAAGACACCGGAGTCGAGATGATGGGCGTCTCGGTATACGCGGTAAACAGTAAACGCTCAGCCAGCGAAGAGATTAGAGAGAAGATCGCAGAGATCGTTTCGGAATTCAGCGAAGTCATCTCCATGCACGGCTTTTACATCGACATCACCGACAGAGCCATAAGATTCGATGTCGTCACAGACTTTGGCATAAAAAGCAGAGCCGAACTGGCAAGACGCATCAGTGAAAGGGTGGGAAAAGAGTATCCTGATTACGAGATCGAAGTCCATGTCGACTACGCTCTCACAGATCAGCAATTAACATGAACATGGCAAAATCATTTGAGAAGACATTTCTAGAATTCCTACAGGTCGTAGCAGGTTGCGCAATTTGCGCCTTCGCTATGGCCTGTTTCGCGCTTCCGTATAACATGGTAGTTTCAGGCGTCAGCGGCATCGGCCGTGTCCTGAATCACTACGCCGGGATAAGCGTTTCGATGACCGTAGCGGTCGTCAATATTGCGCTGTTCGTAGCGGGTGCCCTGATACTGGGCAAGAAATTCGCTGCATCGATAGCAGTGGGCACTTTCGCTTTCCCACTGTTCCTCGGCATCTTCCAAAATCTTGAGATGCTCCATCACCTGGTGGATGACCCACTGTTAGCCGCAATATGCGCAGGCGTGCTTGACGGAGTTGGGCTCGGGATAGTTATCCGTATCGGTGGCTCGACTGGTGGCATCGATGTTCCGGCGATCATCCTGAACCGCAAACTTGGATGGAAGACGGCGACTGTTATTTCGGCGATCGACATCTCCATCTTCCTCATACAGATTCCTATCACCAAGCCAAACGGGATCATACTCGGCATCCTGTACGCACTGATCTACAGCGTGGTGATGAACCACATGATCCTTTTGGAGCAGGGCGGCATGCAGATGATGATCTGCTCGGATAGAACCAAGGAGATAAACGAGAGGCTTTTGGAGCTCGGCTATGGCACTACCCTTTTAAAGGCAAGGGGCGGCTATATGCAGGGCGACAAGGAAGTCATCATTTGCGCCACCAGTAATCGTACACTTCACAGAGCCAAGAGGGCCGCGCTCGAGATCGATGACAAGGCGTTCATCACCATCACTTCGATAAGCGAGGTAAACGGCAACGGCTTTACGCTTATTCTGCCTGATGAGGATTATGTGGATGACCCGGACGAAAGGCACAGCGGAGCACATCAGTAGAAGCTTGTCGGATCACAAGTAATATATAGGGTTGATATTTCAAAGACCTGAGCGTACTATTACATATATCAAAAAGGGGAGCTTGCGCAGGCAGGCTGAGAACGGGAGGTATGTCCCGGACCCATAACCTGATTTGGATAATGCCAACGTAGGGAAATAGCCGCTTTGTAAAG
>CADAUB010000062.1 GCA_902790965.1 uncultured Eubacteriales bacterium
TATATCTGATGCATCCTGGAGCGAGCTATGTCGTAAGCTCGAGTACAAGATAGCAGACCATGGAGGCATCCTCATAAAGGTGCCGAGGACATATGCTTCAAGCCAGATATGTTCCTGCTGCGGCAGAAAAGAATCGAAGCTGAAGGACCTAAGCATCCGCAGATGGAAATGCCCATCGTGTGGGACAGAGCATGACAGAGATGTCAATGCTGCGAAGAACATACTTGAAAAGGGCCTTGAGATGCTTGCATCATAGGCCCTTGTAGAAACTAACACTAAGTACCGTGGGTCGCACGGGAATTCAAGCCTGTGGAGAGAGTGTAAGACGCCAAGTCTTCGGATGAGGCGCGGTTCTCTGTGAAGCAGGAATCCCCCACCTCTAAGCGTTAGCGTAGGTGGCGGGAGCGTTCAATGATTTTTCACAGAAGAGAGAACATCGAGAGGTATCCCATGAGCGCCATCGGAGATGTATTGAAAAAGAGCAAAAAAGTCGTGATCAAAATCGGCAGCAATGTGCTTTCCGACGAGAACGGATATGTCAACATCGATAACATCGGCAATATCGTCGATCAGATCATGACCCTGATAGAAGACAACAAGAAGGTCATCATCGTAAGTTCTGGTGCCGGCGCCTGCGGCATGGCCACCATACAGAAATGGGCACGCCACAAAGACGTCAACTACAAGCAGGCTCTCTGCGCTATCGGTCAGGTAGAACTTATGATGGCCTACAAGCAGTGCTTTGAAAAGTACGGCGTCCACGTTGCTCAGATCCTACTGACAAACGAGGACTTCGCAGACCCCGACCGCACTCTCCATATAAGAAACACCATCTACACACTCGAAGACGAGAACGTAGTACCGATCATCAATGAAAACGATACTGTAGCCGTCGATGAGATCAAGATCGGAGATAACGATACCCTCTCCGCCCTGGTCGCGACTCTTTGGGACGCCGACGCGCTTGTGATGCTTAGCAACATCGAAGGCATCTTCACCGATGACCCTGGCTCAAACAGCGAGGCAACTATGATAGAAGAAGTATTCGACACCAAAGAGCTCAGGGACAATATAGAGATCAAAGGTACCAGCAGCTTTGGTACCGGTGGCATAGCCACCAAGATAACGGCTGCCGACATGGTCGGCGAGTATTCCATACCGGCCATACTCCTCCACGGCAAGAAGAAAGACATAATTCTCAAGGCCATGTCCGGAGAAGAAAAAGGCACCATTTTTTACGGAAAGCAAGCGTCATTCAAATAAGGAACGCTTTTACAGAAAGCTACGGATATTATGAAGATAGGTTTTATAGGAACAGGAAACATGGGATCCGCGATCATCAAGGCGTATAGCAATTCTGCCGCGCGCGCTGACGCTGAGATCCTCGCATACAACAGGACTCTCGCAAAGGCGGAGGCTCTCGCTGAGTCGTGCACTATCCTCGTCGCAAGCAATATCGAGGAGATCGTCACTAAGTCGGACATAATATTCGTATGTGTCGAGCCGAAGAACTTCGCAGAAGTTATGCCAGAGATAGCAAAGCATTTCGAGGCGGACAAAGTACTCGTATCCATAGCAGCCGGCATCACCATCGATGCGCTCGAGTCCTATCTCGGATCAGATGCCAAGGTGATACGCACAATGCCGAACACGCCAATCATGCATGGGCTCGGTGTTACCGCCATGGTAAGAAACTCCAACGTGAGCGACGCCGATTTCGAGGCTGTCAAAGCGATATTCGAGGCGGGCGGCATCACAGGCGAAGTAAGCGAAGATCTTATCTCGGCTGTGATCGGAGTCAGCGGAAGCAGCCCGGCTTACACCTATATGTATATCGATGCCCTCATAAAAGCCGGCGTCGAAAGCGGGCTTGATCCCGAGATGAGCAGGCAGTTCGCGGCCCAGGCCGTGATGGGAGCAGCGCGCATGGTGATGGCATCCGAGGAGTCGCCTTCAGTTCTGTGTGACAGGGTCTGCACCCCGGGCGGCACTACCATTGAGGCCGTCACAAGTCTTAAGAAAGCGGACTTCGAAGACGTAGTAAAAAGCGGCGCACTGGCCGCTGTCGAAAGATCGAAGGAAATGTCGAAGGCGTGATGACCCAGGCACACTTAAAATGTCAATGGCGCGATGACCCAGGCGTATTTACAAATTGCCCAAATAACAAATAAGCGCCCCTGCCTTTTACCGGCAGAAGCGCTTTTTTAACGCTGTCAGCTATATGCTATTAGTCCCAAAGGTTGCGTGGATATGCACCCTCATCCTTGAGAGCAGCAAACTTCGCTACCACATCTGGCTTGTCCTCTTTGTATGTGACGCCAAACCACTTATCGGATGAAGTCAGCACCTCGAATGTGGCGCTTCCGTCAGCGATCTGATCGTTGACAGGAGTCTGGATGTAGTACTCGCCCTTCATAGGGTTCTCGACCATGATCCTATCGAGCGCCTTCTCGAAACCCTTCTTCAGCACGTCCATGTACTCTCTTCCGAAGCCCCAGAGGTTCATCGAAACAGGAGAATCCGCAGGAATCACTTCCTTGCTGCCGTCATCGTAAGTATCTGTAACTGTGCCGTCAGCCTCTTTGGCAAGCTTGAGATGCTCAACTACGTCTGTGAGGAAGCCGTCTTTCTGCTTGCAGATGCCTCTCGAAACTGTTCCGTTCTCGGACAGAGTCTTCTCTACTTCGAAGCCAACCATGCAGTTGTGCGAAGCGTCAGCCTTTGTTGTCAGGAATTCGTAGATCTTCTTGAAGCCTTCCTTGCCGTAGTAGTCATCAGCGTTGATTACTGCGAACGGCGCGTCGATGATGTCTCTTGCGGCGAGAACTGCCTGGCCTGTGCCCCAAGGCTTAGTACGTCCTTCAGGGAATGTGTAGCCCTCAGGAAGGTCGGTTCCCTCCTGGAAAGCGTAGTGAACTTCGTACTTCTTGCCGGCGCCCTTTTCGATATGCTCTTTGAAAATATCCTCGAAGTCGTGCTTGATGATGAAGCATACTCTCTTGAAGCCCGCCCGATAAGCATCATAAAGGCTGAAGTCCATGATGATATCGCCTTCTGCTGTGATCTGATCGAGCTGCTTGTTTCCGCCATACCTGCTGCCCATTCCTGCAGCCATGATTACCAAAATAGGTTCCATTTCCCTCTCCTTACTTATTTATCGCTGCTTCAAGACGGCTGCGCACCGCCTCTTCGCCCATTATCTGCTGTATCGCCCATACGTCAGGCGACTGCGCGCGTCCCATCAGGGCTATCCTGATAACCGTGCTCACATGTCCCACATGACCTTTGTAGTCTTCGGGATGTTTTTTATAGTCTTTTGGCTTGGCCGCATAGCCGAGCTCTGTCGCTATCTCCCTTATTTTATCAAACCACTGACCGTTGTCATCGGAATGATCGTAGGAATCGAGATATGCCCTGAGGATCTTGTCAGCGTCATCTGCCGCCTCAGCAGGATACTCGTCTTCCACCTTGAACGCCTCATCAAAGAAATAACTGATGAAGTCCATTATCTGTCTCGCATATACGAGGTCTGCCCTTGGCCTTGCATCGTGGCGACCGAGGTCGAGTATCTTCGCGAGATAGTCCATGTCCTCAAATACATAGGCGTACTCAGGAGCGAATTCATCCGACCAGGCCTTGAGCCATGTAGCGAGCTTGTCCGCTTCGATGTGAAGCAGTGTGTTCTTGCTTACATCATTGAGCTTGTCGAGGTCGAAGAGAGCTCCGCTCGAGGACATCTTCTCTGTGGTAAATTTGAACTCCTCTGCATCCGCTTCAGGATTCTCGATCCTCCACTCCTCGTAATTCGAGTTAAGGATGGTCAGAAGATATTCTCTGACAGCCTCAGGATGATATCCCTCGTTTCTGTAGAAGTCCAGTGAAAGTTCTGGGTCTTTCCTCTTTGAGAGCTTGCGCTTGTTGCCGTCTTCGCCGATCTTCATAAGCTGCGCTGTATGGCAATAGATAGGAAGATCCCAGCCGAGAGCCTCAAAGAGTTCTACGTGTATAGGAAGCGATGGAAGCCATTCCTCTCCCCTTACGACATGAGTAGTCCTCATCAGATGATCGTCCACTACGTGAGCAAAGTGATATGTAGGGATGCCCGTCTGCTTGATGATGATCACATCCTGGAAGTTGTCTGGCACGGAGAGCTCGCCTCTTACCGCGTCGATGACCGCATGGCGCTTTGTCTCCTCGGCGGAAGCATTAGGCACTCCGCAGGATTTGAGCCTTACAACAAACGGCTCGCCCGCCTTTATCTTCTGTTCTACCTCAGCCGCGATAGCTTCGTCTTTGTCCCAGTCTCTGTACTTCGACCAGCCGGCATAAATACCAGGCGATGTCTTTTCAGCCTCTTGCTTCTCACGGATTGACGCGATCTCTTCCTCGGACAGGAAGCACGGATATGCCTTTCCCTCCGCCAGAAGTTTCTTGGCGAATGTCCTGTAGATCTCACCTCTGTGAGACTGCGTGTAGTCGCCGTAAGATCCGATGTCTCCGTCAGATGTCACGCCCTCGTCGAAGTTGATGCCGAAGAACTTCAGAGAGCCGATGATGGTCTCTACAGCGTTCTCGACATATCTCTTGTCGTCGGTGTCCTCTATCCTGAGGAAAAATACTCCGCCGCTCTGATGAGCAAGCCTCTCATCCACGAATGCTCCATAGAGATTTCCGAGATGGATAAAGCCCGTTGGCGATGGCCCGAGCCTCGTCACCATGGCTCCTTCAGGCAGGTCTCTTGCCGGATACATCGCTTCGTATTCCTCGGCTGTATGAGGAAGCGACGGATATATCAGTTCACTTAATTCTGCGTAATTCATAGATATCCTTTCGTCTGTTTTGTTACCAGACAGATGATACACTAATACGCCCTCATTTTCCAGTTACAAGTAACCGCTCATGCTGCGGCCGGCGGATCAAAGGTGGAAAGTTATAGGGTAACCGCACCAAATCGCCCGAAACCATATAACTCCCTTGCCGCGGCCGGCATAAAGGGCATATATAAGTTCGTTTTATCTTGACTGCAATTATTCACGCGAATATAATGGAAAAGATTTGAAAAACAGAGTGTAAAACAAGAAAGAAGAAGAGGAAAGAAACATGAAAGGCAACATAATAATCGGGCAATCTGGCGGACCGACAGCCGTCATCAATTCCAGCCTTGCAGGAGCTATCAAAGCTTCATGGAAGGAAGGCATCAGAAGGATCTACGGAATGCATTACGGCATCGAGGGACTTCTTCAGGAAGACATCATCGACATCGAAGACTACATCACAAGTTCTCACGATCTGTCGCTTCTCAAGCGTACACCGTCTTCATTCCTCGGCACATGCCGCTACAAACTTCCACCTATCGAAGGCAACGAAAAGATCTACGAGAAGATCTTCGACATACTCGACAAGAAGAACATCGAGTACTTCCTCTACAACGGAGGAAACGATTCGATGGATACAATAAAGCAGCTTTCCGACTACGCGCTTCAGCACAATAAAAAGCAGAAGTTCATCGGCATCCCAAAGACCATCGACAACGACCTGCCAATGACAGACCACTGCCCTGGCTATGGTTCAGCAGCTAAGTACATCGCAACTTCGATGAAAGAGATCATCAGAGACAACGAGAGTTACGGAGTCTCCAAGCCGACTATCTGCATCGTAGAGATCATGGGACGTCACGCCGGCTGGCTCACAGCTTCCGCGGCTATGTCGAGAGACATCGACTGCAACGGCCCAGATCTTATCTACCTCCCTGAGGTGCCTTTCGATGTGAAGGACTTCATCAAGAGGATCAAGGCTCTTGCCAAGAACAAGAAGTCGATCGTAGTTGCGGTATCCGAAGGCCTCCAGGACAAGAACGGCAAGTTCATCTGCGAGCAGGGAACAGTAAACGATCACGTAGACGCGTTTGGCCACAAGCAGCTTGCAGGCACAGCTGCCTACCTCGCCAGCGTAGTAACGCATGAGACAGGACTCAAGTCGAGATATATCGAGTTCTCATCGCTTCAGAGATGCGCTGCCCACCTGGCATCGCGTATCGACTCCGACGAAGCCTACAACGTCGGCTTCCTGGCCGCCAAGGCAGCGTTCGAAGGAAAGAGCGGCATGATGGTCACGATCGGCGTTGAGCAGAGAGAGCCATACGTTGAAGTATATGATCTCTTCGACGTTCACGAAGTAGCCAATATCGAGCGCAAGGTGCCTCTCAACTGGATCACCAATGACGGTACATACGTCAGCGACGAATACCTCGCATACGCAAGGCCGTTCATCATCGGTTCAGTTCAGGCTTACACAGCAGCAGGCCTTCCGATCCACATCACGATGAACAAGAAGAAAAGATAGTTCTTCAAAGCGAATCAAATAAGCACAACAAAAGATCCGGCACAGACGATGTCTATGCCGGATTTTTAATTTCAACAACTAGTTTGTGTCACTAATTCGTTCGTGTCAGCAACTCGAACGTGTCAGTAACTTGGCCGCTATGCGTCGCTTTTTCTAACGATACAACGTCGCTACGAAAGAAGTACTGAATCCGTTTCTTCCTGGACTCCGGATATCTCAGCAAACCTGTCTAAGAGTTCCTGCTTGGTGAGATGCTTCTTCTCCTCTCCGGATATATCCAGAATAATCTTGCCCTGATTCATCATTATGAGCCTGTTGCCCAGTCTGATGGCATCCTTCATATTGTGGGTGATCATGAGCGTGGTGAGATTGCCTTCGCTGATCATATTGTCTGAAAGCTCGAGCACCTTCTCGGCTGTCGCCGGGTCAAGCGCAGCTGTATGCTCATCGAGCAGGAGCAGCTTAGGCTGTTTCAGCGTCGCCATAAGAAGCGTTATAGCCTGTCTCTGACCGCCTGACAGAAGACCTACCTTTGTCGAGAGCCTGTCCTCAAGGCCAAGGCCCAGAGTTTCGAGCCTCTCGCGATAGAATACACGCTCTTCTTTAGAGATGCCCCATTTGATCCCCCTCTTCTGGCCACGTCTTAAGGCCAGCGCGAGATTCTCCTCGAGCCACATATCCGGTGCTGTTCCAAGCATAGGGTCCTGGAATACTCTTCCAATATACGGAGCTCTCTGGAAATCAGCAAGAGCTGTTACATCGTTGCCATCTATGGTGATCCTGCCTCCGTCGACCGGCCATGTGCCGGCTACCGCGTTCAGAAGCGTCGACTTTCCCGCTCCGTTTCCGCCGATTACTGTGACGAATTCTCCCGGAGCAAGGTGGAGAGACAGCTTATCTACGGCCACTTTCTCGTTGATCGTGCCCGGATTGAAGATCTTTGTGATCTCTTCTACTCGCAGCATTACTCTTCACCTCCGTTCTCCATCTTCTTTGCCATGTTTCCGGCATAGCGGAACGAGTTGGTCCGCTTGTTTTTAAGATACGGCACAGCGAGGAATATCGCTACTACGACCGCCGTGAGGAGCTTCATGTCGTTCGCCGGGAACTTGAGCCAGAGTACAAGCACGTATACCAGATAGTAGACGATGCTGCCTATGACTATGAACGAAAGTCTGTGGAAATAGCTCACCTGTCTGTGATATATCGCTTCGCAGATGACCTCGCCGATAACTACGGCAGCCAGGCCTATTACGATAGCGCCTCTTCCCATATTAACATCAGCGAATCCCTGATACTGCGCGAGAAGGCCTCCCGACATGGCAACAAGTCCATTGGAGAGCGCAAGGCCGAGCAGCTTCATGTGATCCGTATTGATTCCGAGTGAGCGGCTCATCACGTCGTTGTTTCCTGTGGCACGGAACGCGCATCCGATCTCGATACCGAGGAATCTGTACAGAAGACCCATCAGGATGATAACTCCGATGAACATGATCAGGATAGTTCTCCAGATCAGATCGACATTCGAAGTGATCCTGAGTGAGGTCTGCCCCACATTGATCGCCTGATTCGCCTTTCCCATTATATTCAGGTTGATCGAATACAGAGCTATCTGAGTGAGGATTCCGGCCAGGATCGCAGGGATACCGAGTTTAGTATGCAAGAATCCGGTGATCGCTCCTGCGAGCAGGCCTGCTATAAACGCTATTATAAGTGTCAGCTCAGGGTTCCAGCCGTTTAGGATGAGCATGATGCTCACTGCGCCGCCGGTCGCAAACGATCCGTCTACGCTGAGGTCGGCCAGATCGAGTATCCTGAATGTGAAATAGACTCCGAGAGCCATTATTCCCCATATCAGACCCTGAGCGATCCCTCCGGGACAAGCCCGGAGGAGCGCTTCAAAATTAAGTGATGCAAAATATGACGCCATTCTTTATGTTACTTCTTTCTCTATAATTGATTATTCTTGATCTTACTTCTCGATAGCCTTGTAGCCTTCAGGGATGGTGAATCCGATAGCCTCAGCATACTCAGCATTGTATTCCTTTACAGGATCCGAAGCGTATGCGATAGGCATTGTTGTGATGTCAGCTCCATCGCGGAGTACCTGAACTGCCTGCTCACCGCAAGCGTGACCGATATCGTAGTAGTTGATCGAGATAGTTGCGAGTCCGCCATTAGCGCACATATTCTCCTCACCTGCGATAACAGGAATCTTTGCGGGTTCGCAGACATTCTTTATGATGCTGATATTGGATGCAGCCTGGTTGTCAGTTGGGATGTACAGAGCATCGCAGTTAGCAATAGCGCTTGTAGCAACAGACTGGATATCGTTGGAGTCAGAGAATGTGAATACTGTGCAAGTAGCATCAGGCATAGTTTCCTTCATAGCCGCTTCGAAATCGTCGGACTGGACCTTTGAGTTAGCCTCAGCGGAGCAGTAGAGGATGGAAACGTTCTTTGCGTCAGGAACGAGTTCCTTTACAAGATCAGCGTAGAGCTGGCCAGGAACGCCATCTGAGGAGCCGGATACGTTGATTCCCGTGCCGCCCTGTGGATCGAATTCCATCTCAAGAGCTGCGCCGTAATCTGTAACGGAAGTTCCGAGGATAGGAATGTCAGTGGTTGCCGATACTGCAGCCTGAAGTGCAGGTGTAGCATTAGCCATGATGAGGTCATAGTTGTTGGAAACGAATCCGTTAACTATGGTAGCGCATACTGCCGAATCTCCCTGAGCATTCTGCTCGTCGAATGTTACAGCATCGCCGAGTTCTTCTGTCAGAGCATCCTTGAAGCCCTGAGTAGCTGCGTCAAGAGCGTCGTGCTGTACGAGCTGGCAGATTCCTACAGTGTAGGAACCGCTGGCAGAACCGCCTTCTCCCTGACCGCCGCCACCGCATGCTGCAAGCGACATGCACAGAAGTGCCATCATGATGATCGCGATAATCTTTTTCTTCGTCTTCATTTTCAAGTTCTCCTTTTCTTGAATTAGACCCCTTTGATCGTTCAAAGAATATGTTTTATTTCTACGTTCCTGAGGCTACCCGGGAGCATATACAAGGTTAAAAAAGAGCCTCGCCCGATTAGGCGAGACTCTGTATCACAAATTCATTACGCGGCTTTACAGTTCACTCTGCCAAATCAGGCTCATTAAATTGACGGCTACGATAGTAGCCGCTGATAAAGCCGAACTTATACGAATTGATAATACTATTTAACTTATCTTTGATCATATCCATTTGAATTTTGCTAACATCGCGTCCCAATGTATGACCCACGGTGAGATATTAGCACTTCCTTTGTGTCAAGTCAA
>CADAUB010000063.1 GCA_902790965.1 uncultured Eubacteriales bacterium
CCGTTTCGGCGGAATGTTTCTGTTGCACTTTCCCTACAGTTACCTGCGGCGGACGTTATCCGTCATCCTTGCCCTGCGGAGCCCGGACTTTCCTCATGCTTAGCACGCGATCGCCTGGTCTACCCATACAAATCCCATCTATTTTATCAAAAAATACTTAATAATCAATGACATGTTAAGTCAAACGACCTGTACATATCACTGTTATGAAAAGAATCTAAAATGAGAGGAACACGGACCGATCAAAGTGCCGTGTTCCCTCTCATTAGGTAAGATTCTAATTAGTTTGATTATTTCGCTTGTTTTTTGTTCATTGGAGACATCGCGATAGCGGCGAGTATAAGTACCATACCGAGCAATGCTGCTCCAGCGAAGAATCTCCAGGCTGCAGGGAATCCACCAGGGCTGGCAAGGAAGCGTGCAACGATAGGATTGTACAGAGCCTGACCGAGGTATACTGCAGTCATCAGTGTTGCCGAAATGGCAGCCGCATCCTTGGCTCCGAAGATCGACTGTCCCATAAGTCCCGGGATACTCGCTGAAAGCGGATAAGCCAGAGCTCCGAAGAGGACGATCAGTATCATCATCATGGCTACAGGAGATCCGTTCATCATCGAGCTGACGATGGCGGCGACAGCATAAGCCACGCATACTCCTATAACGAATACCGATACTTTGACTTTAGACAGTATTTTGCCTACAAACAGGAGTACGAATCCCGAAAGAAGCAGATATAGCGCGTCCCAGTTGGAAGCTGCTGTAGCGCTCCATCCGTTCTGCTGCCACCAGGCCGGTGAGTAAGCCATGAATGTGGAACCCGCCGAGCAAACACAGAGAAGTGCAGCTGCAAGGAGCCAGAACGAAGGTGTCTTCATAGCTGAAGCCTTCTCGATGCCAGGAAGTTCCGCTGCTTCCACGCTATCTCCCGAGGCTTTTTCTGCTTTTTCCCAGCCAAGAGGCTTCTGCCCCAGCTTCTCAGGTTCCTTGACGAGAAGGAATATAGCTGCAAGCCCAATCACCAGTGTGAGAATGATGATTACACGGTAGCATCCTTTATAGTCTGTAACTTTGAACAGCTGTCCTGCGAGGAATACCCAGATAGCAGCTCCAAAGCCGGCTCCGGAGAATACGATTCCTGTAAGATGCTCTCTCTTTTCGATGAACCATTTGGCAATTACTGTGGAGCATGCCGCGTGTGTTCCGAAAGTGATCGAGAATGATGCCAGGAAGCCGGCGATATACATAAAGATCAAGCTCATCGTTGTGCGGCCAGGCTGGACCATGCAATAGAAGCACATATGGGCAGCGCAGCAGATGATCGAAATGAGCATAGTCTTTCTCACACCTAATTTCTCGAGCGATTTTACCGCAACGATCGAAAGGACGATGTTTCCTATCGTATTAACTGTCCCGATATATCCTACTGTTCCCAGATCCCATTCACTGTATTCTGCCAGAGAAGCAAGGAATACGCCGAGTGTGGTACATACGCCGAGATTGACGAACATTACCAGGAAAGCTCCTACAACGGCTTTGTATCCGAAGAAGCCTTTATTTGAATTTTCAACCATTTTTTTGACTCTCCTTTCTGAAGAGATCTTTAGACGTTTTATGCTTTATACGCAAGTCCAACCACCGTCACATGTGCAGATCGCGCCTGTTACATAGGACGATTCGTGAGCAGCGAGATATACAACTGTGGAATCGAGTTCACCAGGGTTACCAGGGCGTCCCATTGGTGTACGAGCGGTGATGAATCCGCTCATAGCCTCCATAGCCTCAGGCGAGTTAGCCTCAGAAGCGAAAAATCCAGGACAAATAGCATTTACAGTGACACCTGTGTGTGACCACTCAGCAGCAGCGTGGCGTGTCATGTTGATAACGCCGCCCTTGCAGGAGCAGTATCCAATGATTGGAAGTTCAGGAAGTCCGCCCTTACCAAGGATAGAAGCGATGTTGATAACACGACCATATCCGTTCTTAAGCATTACCTGGCCGAAGTACTTCATGCAGTAGAATACTCCGTCGAAGTCAAGAGCTCTGTTCTTCTGCCAATCCTCATCGGAAAGCTCTTCGATCTTTCCAGCGATTCCGCCGCCGGCGTTATTTACGAGGATGTCAACTTTGCCCCACTTTTCAACGATCTTATCTCTAGCAGCCTCTACCGAAGCAGGGTCTGTTACGTCTGTTGAGATTGGATAAGCTTCAACGCCGAGTGCGCGGATCTCTTCCGCTACTGCATCGATCTTTTCCTGTCTTCTTCCGAGAAGAGCTACGTTAGCTCCCTGTTTTGCCAGTGCAAGTGCGAACTGTCTTCCGAGTCCTGTACCGCTACCTGTAACGACCGCTACATCACCTTTAAGTTCAAACATAGTTTACCTCCTTGTTTTATTAGTTAAGTTGTGTTTGTGACCCGGCCATTCCTGTCATAAATGACCGGGCCAAGTATGAGAGATGTGTATAATCTACTGAAGAGCCATTGCTGCATAGTATCCGTCGCGGATAGCAGCAGCAGTCTTGCCTACCTTGTTGCAGTCACCGATAACAGCGACCTTTGTAGGGTACTTAGCTTCTACAGCGTCTACCACTGTTCTGTCAGGAACTGTACCGAATGCTGTGATCATTGTCTGACCATTCAGGAACTGCTCCTTGCCTTCCGAATCTACTACCTTTACGCCCTCTGTTGTAACGCTCATTACCTTTGTATTCTTCATTACATTGATATTGAGCTCGTCGAGCAGGCGGATGATAGTGGACTTATTGATTGGCATAGCGTTTGTAGCAACATCGTCAGTCATCTCAACGATAGTGACGTTCTTCTTTCCGCTCTGTGCCAGCTCGATAGCGCTGTCGCAGCCGGAGTAACCGCCGCCGCAGATGATGACATCGTCTGTATCGACACCGTGGATGTGAGCCTGAGTAACATCGAGGATATTTGCAGCCTCGTCTACGTGGATCATTCCAGGAACGAATGGCTTGCCGCCAACGGCTACGAAGATATCATCGTACTGATCGAGCTCGTCGCTGTCTGGTGCGATCTCGTGGTTGAGAACTACCTTTACGCCCGCTTTTTCAAGCTGAACATCATACCATGTGATAAGGTCGCGCAGTCTCTTCTTCCAATCCGCTGTAGCGATCTGGAGGAATGTTCCGCCGATCTTGTCTGTCTTCTCATAAACTGTTACATCGCAGCCACGAAGCGCAGCTACTCTTGCAGCCTCAAGACCACCAGGGCCGGCGCCGATAACAGCTACCTTATGAGGTGTAGGAAGAGGCTTGATCTCCTTCATCGAATCTTCAAGACCTGTTGATGGGTTGACTGTGCAGCTGAGCTGTGTCAGACGGTCGAAGATCCTGCCGATGCACTCCTCGTTGCAGATGAGGCATGGACGAACGTCTTCACGGTGGCCTGCTTTCAGCTTGTTAGGGAATTCAGGGTCGGCGATCAGCTGACGGCCGAACTGAATGATATCCGCATTGCCGCTCTCAAGAAGAGCAATAGCTGTCTCAGGCGAATGTGTACCTGCGTTGATGATAGGCTTCGATGTGTGCTTGCGAGCTTCTTCGCAGACATAGGACATGCAGCTCTCCCCGCCGTATGCTGTTGGGAATACGCATGAATCCATTGTCTCGTAGCTTCCGGCATCGACGTCGAACGCGTCTACTCCGGCGTCCTCGAGGATGGTGAGGATCTCACCACTTTCTGCGAGTGTACGTCCGCCATTGAATCTGTGGTCGAGAGCTATTCTGTAGATTATCGGGAACTTAGGACCAACTACCGAACGAACTGCCTGTACAGCTTCAGCAGCAAAGCGGCATCTGTTCTCAAGGCTTCCACCGTATTCGTCTGTACGTCTGTTCCAGATCGAGGACATGAACTGGTCCATGAGATATCCGGCGTGAGCGTGGATCTCGATAGCGTCATATCCTGCGAGAACTGCGTTGCCTGCGCATGTCTTCCATGCTTCCATGGACTCTGCTATCTCATCCTTTGTCATCTCTTTGCAGATGAGGCTTGGATTGTAGAAGGACGGATTGTCAGAAGCCGATACGAGATGGTCTACGCCAGGAAGCAGAACGCCGTTACGTCCTGTACCGCATGACAGCTGGAGCGAAACCTTAGCTCCCCATCTGTGACATCTTTCGATCATGACCGTCTGCTTTGGAATAGCACGGTGATCCCATACAGCGATAGTTGGGCTTCCCTGAGCGAGCTCTTCTGAGAGGAACATTGCTCCGGTATTGATGAGACCAACGCCGCCCTTTGCACGCTCTTCATAGTAACGGATACCTTCATCGGAATCAGTGCCGTCCTGCATTGGGGTGAATGTTCCCATTGGAGATAAGCTGATTCTGTTTTTGATTCGCATACCATTGATGTAAATAGGCTGCATCAAGAGATCATAAGGATTACTCATAGTACTTTCTCCTTTTTTATAGATACAATAACTGTTGATTTGCTGATTAGCAGAGAGCGTCAAGGCCGCCGTCGAGACGGATGCCGGAGCCCATCATGTGTGACGATACGTCAGAAGCGAGATAGAGCGCGAGGTCGGCTACTTCCTCTGGCTTGCAGTAACGCTTGTCGAGATACTGAGCGCCAAAGATCTGCTCGGCTTCTTCGTGAGTCTTGGAATCGCCGAATGTATTCTTTTCGATCCTGTGGATCATAGGTGTCTCTACTCCGCCCGGGCAGATGTAGTTGACGTGGATGCCATGTGGGCCAAGCTCGAGAGCTACGCTCTTAGTAACACCGGCAACAGCATGCTTAGATCCGCAGTAAGCTCCCATTCCGGCAGCACCTGTGTAGCTTCCGTTGGAAGCGATAACTACGATAGCGCCAGACTCGTGCTTAAGAAGCTCTCTTGCGGCATACTTCATTGAATACATCGCACCAAATACGTTTACGTTGAAGACCTTCATGTAGTTTTCGAAAGTAGCGTCAGTGATGTTGACTGTATCTCCCTCGAAGCCGGAGTTTACTACCATTACGTCAAGCTGACCAAAATGCTCGGCCGCGCCTTCGACGAATGCCTTAACTTCATCTTCGTTTGTTACGTCACAAATGCATGTCCATACCTGACCTTCTTCAGCGTCAAGTGTAGGAAGAAGCGCATCGATCTTCTCCTGTGATCTCGAGGAGAAAGCTACTTTACTTCCTTCTGCGAGGAAAGCCTTTACGATAGCAGAACCGATTCCGCCTGTTCCACCAGTGATAGCTACGACTTTGTCTTTCAGTTTGTAATCCATTATTTCCACTCCTTTCATGAGATAAACAAAGAAATCACAATTTTGTATCTGAATACTATACGTAAGTGAAAAAATTGTCTATGTGGTACAAAGGAAAACAAATGGACGAGTTTTTCCTTTTAGTCACAATCATCAAATCAACACATTTGTCTTTAAGTGATATGTGAATTTCCGATAGGCGTTCTTATTGCGAGTTTTCATGCATTTGCGTATAATCGAAAAAAACCTCCCGATACGGAAGGCATGTCTCTTTATCCAAGTGTTGAAAGCGAGCGTAATGATGAATCGTTATCTTCCTGATGAACTTAGTGCTTCATTGCCGGATATCCGGAAAACAGATGATCTGCTTTTCCGTGCGGTTATCGAAAAAGAGTCACCTATGTCAGCTGTGAACGCTCTTTATGATCTCATCAAACGTCCCATAATCGCTTTTGACACATCTTTTAAGCTGATCGCGTATGCTTTTCCCCGCCCTTTCTTTTTTGATCCTTGGGAGGAAATAGCTTCGACCGAAAGCTTATCGGACACATATATATACGAAAATAATTCTCTTTTCTTTCAGGAAAAAATGTACCATCTTCGTTGCTCGTCATATTTCAGTAATGATGTTGCAGTATCATGTCCTCAGGTCGATGGCCCTATTATTTCGGATGGGACATTGCTGGGATATGTCGGCATCGCCGTTGCTAATGACGAGGAAGTTGAAGAAATGAAATATATCAACGACCGCCTTGCGGAAGCTTTGGCTTTGCTGGTGACTCTATATTTTGAAAATACGAGCAGCATAGCACAGGAAAGGCTGTGGGAACGCTTTCTTAATCCCGGAATGATAGGCGATGATGAAGCAGATATCATTGAACAAAGCATCAAGCCTGCTTACCGATTGGCTATACTTGCGGCGCAAAGCGGCGAGATCCCTACCCTCACATATGTCAAAAGCTGTCTTGATAAAAGCGGCGTTATGCTTCGTACATACATTGACCGTAACGAGCAGCTCCTTGTTCTTTATTACGGCCTTGAAAAAGAGACTCATGAAAACTCGGAACGTATCATTCGGAGGCAGCTCGGTGAGTATACTGGAAAATTCCAGTTGTACTGCGGCCTTTCTGACAGGTATCATCACCTGAAGGACAGCCCTGTCGCGAGGCTTCAGGCCGACATCGCAGTCAAACGAGGCAGCAGTCAGACGGGTGTGTGCGGGCTATATTCATATCGCGATATGTTCCAGGAGATACTTTGCGATATCGCTTTTGAACGCTATGGACTGACGCTATGCATCCCACCTATAATGCGCTTTGAAAAAGACAGGGATAAGGTGCGAGGTCTGCTACCTACGATCGAAGCGTTCATGGACTGCGATTGCAATCAGGAAAAGACAGCTTCCTATTTGGGCGTGCATAAAAATACGATATCTAACCGCCTACATCAGTTTACAGAACTGACCGGAGCCGACCCAGCTGACGCATCAGCTATGCTTCAGATAAAACTAGGACTTATGATATATCACTACAATAATGATTTTGATACGGCTGACAGAAAGGAGGCTTCTGATGGCGGCTATTGATAATTCCAGGTGCTCTATCAGCGGGCTTCTTCTGAGCGAGATGCATAATGGAGCTACGATACAAAGCCTTATCGATAAGGTCTACGATACCTGGTATTACCCTTCCATGTTTCTCAATGTGTCAAGGCATATAGAGTACTACTCGCGCTATTCTTCGGAATACGATCCATGGAGCGCGCTGTTTCATAATGGCTCTCTGGATCAGGATGTACTGGATGGACCGATACGCGCTGTCCTATCCAATAGAAGATCGGGAAACAAGTCGGATCACAAGAAAAGCATATCCATTGACGGTCAGACTTACATCCTCACATTGGTGCATTACGGTAACGCCCCTATCGGCTTTCTTCTGATGCATTGTACACGCTCAAGGTCTGTCTCAGCAGCATGTGAGATCAGCCTCAGCCTGGCTGAAGCAATAGCATTTCTCATTGAAAGGGATCCGGCTGTCAACATGCCTGATCACGACTATTTGAGAAACTATATCGCCCGTGAACTTCTTCAGTTTGACGAAAGGACCGGAACTACTACGCCTGCTGCCGGTACAGTCGAGTACATAGCTTCACTGTTATGGCCTAATATACGGCCCGCTTACAGGATCGCAGCTATTACCCTTGAAGAAAATGGTGTCGATTCATTAAAGGATGTCGAAAAAGAATTGTTCCGCGCCCATCCGGAAAACTATTCTCTCATCAAGGGAAATACGCTTTACATGTTCTTTTATGACCTTGATCCCGAGCTCGGTGGCAGTGAAAAAGAACTGAGAGATCGACTTGAAACCATCGCGGAAACGAACTCAGTAGTCATCGCTCTTTCATCACGCTTCGACGACATCGAAATGAGGCAGGTATACAGGCGCCAGGCCGTCGATCTGTCAAGAATGGCGGATTCCATTACCGGTTCGTACGGAGTGCTTGATGCCGATGACCACTACCCTGAACAGATGATATATGCCTCTAAGAAGAGGATCGGCAGCGAAGTATTGATGCTGAGCGAACTTACGTATATAAGATATTACGATGAGAAAAACGGCACTGAATACCTGGAGACTCTGTGCGCCTATCTTAGATACAGCGGCATCATCCGCTGCGCTGCGGCTGAGCTGCATATCGAGCCTAAGAGCCTCCGCTATAGGATCAAAAAAATATGCGACATCCTTAATAGGAGTCGCGAAGAATTGTTATCTGATAAAGCCCTGCTGCTTTCTTCGATAGCAAGCTGCCATGCTTCCAATGGTCAGAACTGAACAGACTTAGCTAGATAAGGCTCTCGAGATATTCAAGGTCTGATCTGAGCCTGTCGGCCAGATTGCTCCTTTCGGAGCTGACACAGCCCTTTTGTTCATTAGCCCGGTCAAGATCATCAAGCCGGGCTTTTATACTGCTCTTTTTCCAGTCGATCCTTATCTTTGCGAGAGCCGGATCGGAATCCACCATAGGCTTTGGATAATTCCAGTGTATATCTGTCTCAGGGTAATCCCCATACAGGCCGTTGACAGAGGCGCCTGATTTAACAGGCCTGGCCGTGATTATCTCGCAGGCGAACTTGCCCTCTTTAGCAAGATTCTCGCTTTCGATCTCATAGCCGTGATTGCAAAGGTAATATCTGAGAGAACCAGAGTGTTTGCGTGGCTGCAGCACGAGCCTGTTGAAGCTCTTAGCTTTATCCTCGTCAGCCGCCAGTATCTCTGCTATGGTATGACCTCCAAGACCGGCAATTATCACTTCGTCGACTTCACCCGCCTCTATAGTTGCGAGTCCGTCACCGACTCTGAAGTCTGAATCCGACACTTTGCTGCTAAGGCCCGTGAGATCAAAAGTCTCTCTGGCTTTTGAAAGAGAGCCTGCTGATATATCCGACATGATAACGCGCGGCGACCGCCCTTCTTTCATCAAAAGCATAGGGACGTATCCGTGATCCGTCCCTATGTCAGCAACCGAGCTGCCGTCGGTTATTAATTCAGCTATTTTATATATCCTTTTGCTTAGCCTCATTATTCGAGGTAGTCACGAAGCTTCTTGGACCTGCTTGGATGTCTGAGCTTTCTCAGAGCCTTGGCCTCGATCTGACGGATACGCTCACGTGTTACGTTGAACTCGCGACCCACCTCTTCGAGTGTTCTTGGCCTGCCATCATCGAGTCCGAATCTGAGAATGAGAACCTTCTTTTCTCTCTCAGAAAGAGTATCGAGTACTTCACGAAGCTGTTTCTGGAGCATGGAATACGCTGCGGCATCCACTGGTGATGGAATGTCCTCATCAGGAATAAAGTCTCCGAGGTGGCTGTCTTCCTCTTCGCCGATAGGAGTCTCAAGGGATACAGGGTCCTGGCTGATCTTCTTGATCTCTCTTACCTTCTCAACCGAAATGCCCATCTCTCTTGCGATCTCTTCGCTGGTTGGCTCACGTCCGTATTCCTGGAGCAGCTGTCTTGAAACTCTGATAAGCTTATTGATGGTCTCTACCATGTGCACAGGGATACGGATAGTACGAGCCTGGTCAGCTATCGACCTTGTGATGGCCTGTCTGATCCACCATGTAGCGTATGTAGAGAACTTATATCCTTTGGTGTAGTCGAATTTTTCAACTGCCTTGATAAGTCCGAGGTTTCCTTCCTGAATAAGATCGAGGAAAGAAAGGCCTCTGTTGAGATATCTTCTGGCGATACTAACAACGAGCCTTAAGTTGGACTCGCAGAGCTTCTTTTTAGCTTCTTCGTCGCCCTGCTCTATCCTGATAGCGAGCTCGCGCTCCTC
>CADAUB010000064.1 GCA_902790965.1 uncultured Eubacteriales bacterium
TATCATGACAGGCGCAGCGCTCAGTATATCCTCGGGATACACAAGAGCGGCCACTGCGCTGACGAATGTATAACCACCCATAAATGTCAGGAAAGTTGACCTGAGCCTTGGCCCTACAAACGGGATCAAAGCGCATAGATACATAGGCACCGAGCAGAGTTGGAAAGGAAAGTACCACCAGTCATAAGCGGTGCTTCCCGACGAAAAGTACAGATAGATCTGCTTGAAAGTTTCAAGCATGGCAAGCATCATGCCGATGAGAAGCAGTACCATGTCCAGGCGACGCTTGGAATTCTTTGGGTCAACACCTGCAACCACGCCCCCGGAACCTGCACCGCTTCTGACAAAGCGCGCAGCAAACCAGGCAGCCATGACGGCCGCCAACACCGATACTATTGTCAAGATAATATGAAAACCCCCAAACAGGGAGTGATCGACCGTTGCCATAATGTAGGTCTCCTCTCAGCTACTATTATATCATGTGCATTTAGCATCCGCTCCCGGGCGGCGTGAAGCATGCATAGAATGAGAACTGGAGCATTCGCGTGTTAGCGACAAAAGAATAGCAGAATCAGAAGCTCAAAACTGTTATAATAACAAGCGGATAAAAAAACGAAGGAGGTCTAAAGATGTTAGCAGTTTGTTATCCTAGATGCAGTACTTGCAAGAAAGCAGTGAAGTGGCTTGAAGATAATGGCATCGAATATACTTATAGAGACATCAAAGAAGATAATCCGACAGAGAAAGAACTCCGCGAGTGGCACGCTACAAGCGGTCTTCCGCTGAAGAGGTTCTTCAATACGAGCGGCATGCTCTACAGGGACATGCAGCTAAAGGACAAGCTCCCTTCGATGAGCGAGGACGAGATGTTCAAGCTTCTCGCAAGTGACGGGCTTCTTGTGAAGAGACCGATCGCCGTGGCAGACGGCAAAGTTCTGGTAGGCTTCAAAGAAGCCGAGTGGGAAGCGCTCAAATAGAAATTCAGAGAGGACAAGGTGAACGAATTGAAAAAGCAGATCAAAAGCTTACTTCTGGTAATGTTGATGCTGATGGTATCCGTGGCGATGCTTACAGCTTGCGGCGGAGGCTCGGAAGAGCAGGAAGATTTCAGCGATATCGAGCAGGAACTCGCATCGAAGGAGGCGGCTACGGAGAAGGCTCCTGGGATCGGCATACATCATGCCGAGATCGAAATTCAGGACTACGGCACTATCAAGCTTGAACTCGATGGAGACGAGGCGCCGCTTACAGTGCAGAACTTCATGGATCTCGCGAACGCAGGCTTCTATGACGGACTCACATTCCACCGCATCATGGACGGATTCATGATCCAGGGCGGCGACCCTGAGGGCACAGGAATGGGTGGCTCGGACAAAACAATTACCGGTGAGTTCTCTAACAATGGCATCGAGAACAACATCTCGCACGAGAAGGGCGTTATCTCCATGGCAAGGTCACAGGATCCTAACAGTGCAAGCTCGCAGTTCTTCATTACCGTGGCTGATGCGGATTTCCTTGACGGGGACTACGCGGCATTTGGTCACGTGACTGAAGGCCAGGAGGTAGCAGACAAGATCGCTGCTGATGCCAAGCCTACAGACGACAACGGCACTATACCGGCAGAGGCTCAGCCTGTGATCACAAAGATCACGATCGTTGACTAAATAATAGATCAAGATAGTTAATATAGCGGGGGAGGATCGATATGCTTAGATCATTCCTCCCCCGTTTTCTATTCTCACGAAATTTATTCCAACAGAAAATGATATAATGTTGGTGTAGGTATATTTGTATCAGAAAAAGGGAGAATGCTAGAAATGAAAGCACCGCTAGTGCTTGAGATGAAGGGCAATTCGCTCGATGACGGGCCGGGCATCCGTACAGCTATTTTTTTCAAGGGCTGCCCGCTAAGCTGCATCTGGTGTCACAACCCAGAGAGCAAGAGAGTAGAAGCAGAGCTCTCGGTGTCTCTCGATGACTGCATAGGGTGTGGTACCTGCGAGAAGACATGCCCAGTCGGGGCCGCTACACCAAGGCAGCAAGGCATAGTCGACCGCAGCCGCTGTACGCTTTGCTTTGCGTGCACTGAGACATGCCCGCCAAAGGCTCTTGAGAGAGTTGGCAAGGAATACAGCATAGAAGAGATAGTCGAGAAGTGCGCCAAGGATAAGCCTTTCTACGACGTATCCGGCGGCGGAGTGACGCTGACTGGCGGCGAGGCCACCATGTTCCCTGAATGGGTAAGCGAGCTCGCGAAGGCTCTGAAAGAAAAGGGCATGCGAGTCCACCTCGAGACCTGCGGCTGCTTCAATTACGAGAAGATAAAAGAGTGTCTTCTTCCATATATTTCCAGCATCTACATGGATGTAAAGATCTATGACTCTGATGCTCACAAGAAATACTGCGGAGTGCCAAATGAAGTGATCCTTGAAAATCTTGAGCGGCTGCTCGCCGACTCAAAGGAGATGGGCTTCACCCTGCTTCCGAGGACTCCTCTCATACCGGAAATCACCGACACCGATGAGAATCTCACGGCGATCGCTGATCTATACAGCAGGATCGGGATAAAGGAGACAGAGCTCCTGGCATACAATCCGACCTGGTATAAAAAGACTGCCAAGCTTGGCGTTGAGATCGACAAAGAACTTCAGGGCCTCGATCACTGGCAGTCCAAAGATAAGTTAGAACATTGCAAGAGCATTTTTGCAGAGAGAAATATCGAGTGTTTATAGGAGGGGCGAGATGAAGATTCAGAAGGACGAAGCTGTAGGCGTTGCTGCGAACAGACTGGCGAATGCTGTACTGCATTTCTTCGCTTTCGAATTTGCGAAAGTAAAGAAGAATCAGGACTACCTCAAGAACAAAGACGGATGGACAAATTTCTCTATCGGTTTAACTACAGAGGACGGAAGCGTTGCCCAGAGCATCTGGTTCAAAGACGTCACAGCCAAGGTCAAAAACACTGTAGAAGGCGTAGACACCAAACTGATACTCCAGGACGTCGGAGTGCTCGCCCAGCTGGCGACACTGCCTCCTAACGAAGTACTCAATCTGATGCTCAAGAACAAGATGGCGAGCAGCGGTAACATGGCCTACCTCGAGCTCTTCAACCTGCTCATTTCCGTTCTGATGAAGGACAAGCAGGTAAAGCAGATGCATGAGCAGATAGAGGAGAGGGCTGAGACCGGAAGAGAGATGGTAGACGATCCTGACGCAGAGCGCGTGCGCCCACCGCTCGAATTTCTTAAGGAAGAGAATGCCGATCCTGGCGTTAAGTACATAAGAGACGATATGTATCTCTCGACTTACAGCAGAGACGATTATCCTCGCCTTGCTGACTATCTCGACAGACACTTAAGCTACAGGCCTGCTGTCTGCGTCGAGCGTGCCCAGCTCCTCACCGAGTGGTGCCGCGAAAACGGATTCGAGACCAAGAAGGATGGCACTCCATGGGTGCCTGAACTCCGCCAGGCTTACGCTTTCAAGTACATGATGGAGCACAAACAGCCTATCCTCCGCAAGGGTGATCTCCTTGCGGGTACTACTACGACAAAGGAGATCGGAGTTCCTATCTATCCTGACGGAGTAGGAGCGCTTCTCTGGGGCGAGCTCCTCACGGTAAGCGAGCGTATGATACAGCCGTATGAGCCGCTCAAGAAATGGGAGATCGACGTGCTGAACAAAGACGTATTCCCGTTTTGGGTCAATCGTTCGTTCAGAGAGTATGTACGTGACAAATACAATGAGCCTGTTTGCCAGCAGCTCGATGAGCGCTGGGCGGCATGCTTCATGTGGAAGACAGTAGCTCTTTCGCACACTATCCTCGACTATCCAAAGCTCCTGAGGCTTGGACTTACGGGAATTATCGAAGAGGTCAAGGCCGAACTTGCAAAGCCTGGTAACTCAGAAGATAAGAAGAACGAACTCCAGGCGATGATCATCTGCTACGAGGGCATGATCGCATACGCGCGCAATCTTGCGAAGCAGGTCCGCAAGGAAATGAAGGCAGAGCCAGATCCTGAGAGACGCAAAGAGCTCAAGGTGATCGCGGATGCGGTAGAACACTCGCCTGAATTCCCTGCGCGCAACATGGATGAGGCAGTCCACGCCATCTGGGTACACTGGATCGGCGTACACATGGAGAGCACCAACGCCGGCTTCTCACTCGGACGTATGGATCAGTGGCTCCAGCCAGTATTCGAGTCAGATATGGCTAAGCTCAAGACAAAGGAAGAGCGCGACGCTTATGTCAAGCACGTCATAGAGCTGCTCGGATGCTTCTACCTCCGCTGCCAGGATCACGTTCCTATGGTACCGGATATCGGCAACTATCTGTTTGGCGGAAGCTCATCCGACCAGGCTATCACTCTCGGAGGCATCACACCTGAAGGCGAAGACGCGGTCAACGATATGACTTACGTCTTCCTCAAGGTCACCGAGATACTCGGGATGCGCGACCCTAACGTCAACGCGAGATACAATCACGAGAAGAATAGCGAGGCATATCTCCGCCGCCTGTGTGAGGTCAATGTGCATACGACATCGACTCCTTCGATCCACAGCGACGAGACTGTTATGGCCGCGCTTACTGAACTTAATTATGAGCCTGAAGATCTCCGTGACTGGTCGGCGACCGGCTGCGTAGAGCCAACTATCTCGGGCAAGCACATAGGACATACAAACTGCATGATGTTCAATATGGTGGCTGCTCTTGAGATGGCGCTATATAACGGATACCATCCGCTGATGAGATGGCATCTCGGGCCAAAGACCGGAGAGGTCACGGATTTCAAGACATTTGAGGACTTCCTCCAGGCCTTCTTCAAACAGCTCGAGTGTCTGGCTGACCTCACATGCCAGTACAACAATTACCTGGGCGAGGCTCACTCAGTGCTGCGTCCTACACCGCTTATGAGTGCCATGATCGACGGCTGCATCGAAAAGGGCCTCGACTGCACTAAGGGCGGAGCCAAGTACAATTCGTCGGGTACTGCCTGCATCGGCCTCGCGGATATAGTCGACTCACTGATGGCTATCAAGGAGCTCGTATACGACCGCAAGAAATATACATTCCCAGAACTCATCGAAGGCGTAAAGAACAACTTCGAGGGGTACGAGGCTATGAGAAGCGTCATCCTCACAGAGACATCGCGCTTCGGATCGGGCAGCGACGAGGCTGTAGATATGGCGAACAGAGTCACGAAATTCATGAAGGACTGCTTCTGGTCACACCTCAACTTCCGCGGCGGCCACTACACCACAGGTTTCTGGTCGATGTCCAACCACGTTGCGTTCGGCTCGCTCACAGGAGCTCTTCCTTCGGGCCGCCTGGCGTACCAGCCATTCACACCAGGACTCACTCCAGAGGCGAACGCTTCGAAGAGCCTGCTCGACAACATCCGCGACGTTACAAAGCTCGACCCTATAAGCATGAACAACAACATCGCGTTCAACGTAAAGGTCAATCCATCGCCTAAGGACAAGCATTGGCAGACCGTCGAGCACGTAAAGGATTACGCGAAGGCTTACGCTGATCTCGGCGGCATGCAGATGCAGTTCAACGTCGTTTCGTCAGATACGATGAGGGCCGCTATGGCAAGGCCGGATGATTATAAAGACCTCATGGTACGTATCTCGGGCTACAACGCTTACTTCACACAGCTCAACAGAGAGCTGCAGCTAGAGCTCGTCAACAGAGCGGACTACGGAATGTAACAGACGCCGTATGCGGAATAAAAACAATGGCTGAACTAAAAGGATATATGGGGAAGGTCTTACTGATCGACCTCACAGAGCAAAATCACAGGCTGTTTCCATGGACCGACAAGGACAGGAAGCGCACTATCGGTGGCAAGATCATGGCAGGGGACATACTGTTTCAGCATGTGCGTCCCGGCATGAAGGCTTTCGATGAAGATAATTGGATCGTTGTGACGACCGGGCCTCTCACGGGCTCCGGTTGTCCCAACACTTCGAGGTTCAATATCTCCACCATCTCACCTCTTACCAACATAGTGACGTCGTCCAACTGTGGCGGTGATTTTGGCTTGTCCCTAAAGAGGGCAGGCTATGACGCGGTCATATTCACCGGCAAAGCCAAGGAACCGACTACCGTGGAGATAACGGCAGATGACGTCAAGTTCAAGAGCGCTGAAGACATCTGGGGCCTCAAGATCACCGAGTCACAGGAGAAACTTCCAAAGGACACGGACAAATTGGTCATAGGCCCTGCAGGTGAGAACCGCGTGCTTTATTCGTGCGTCTTCAGCGGGGAGCGTACCTCGGGTAGAGGTGGCGTCGGAGCTGTTTTCGGCGACAAAATGCTCAAAGCCGTGACCGTAAAAGGTGTGCAGACTGCCCCGGTTGCGAAGCCTGAAAAACTCAAGAAATTCAACAGGAAATGGGTCAAGACTCTCATGACCCATCCTCTAACAGGGAGGCAGCTCCCTAAGATGGGCACTGCCGGCCTCGTTTCCGCCATGCAGGCGCATGGCATACTCGCCACCCGCAATTTCAGCGCTGGCCGTTACGAAGATTTCGAAATGGTATCTGGCGAGGAACTCACAGCCAACCACCTCCTATCTAATTCAGCCTGCACTACATGCGTAATACGCTGCGGAAGGGCGGTCAAGGTAGACGGTAAAACTGTGAAGGGCCCTGAACTTGAGATCCTCGGCTTGCTCGGTCCGAACATCCTGAATAATGATATCGAGCAGATACTTAAATGGAATTACGAGCTCGATGAGTGGGGAATGGACACCATCTCCGCTGCTGGCACCATAGCGTTTGCCATGGAGCTCAATGAGAAGGGGATGTGGGACTGCGGCCTTGAATTCGGAAAGACCGACAATATCTCAGAGACCTTTGAGAAGATAGCACATCGCGAAGGCATAGGCGATGAACTGGCGAACGGTTCAAAGCGCATGAGTGACAAATTCGGCGGCAAGGAATTCGCTATCCAGGCCAAGGGCATGGAGCTTGCGGCATACGAGCCAAGGAGGGCTGTCGGCATGGGCCTCGGCTACGCGACGGCAAACCGCGGCGGCTGCCACCTGAACGCCGGTTACATGGTAGTGCTCGAAGGCCTCGGCCTCGATGTCGATTCGCTCACGCCACATGGCAAGGCCGCGATCACCATCATGTTCCAAAATCTCATGGAAGCGATATCCGCCTGCGGCTCGTGCATGTTCACAAGCTACGCGGTGTTCCCTGGGTTCCTGGTCGAAAAACCAAACTGGCTGCTTACAAGAGCGATCCTCACGGCGTTCCCGTATGTCGGTCCTGCCGTAAACATCCTCAACAAGTTCACCAGACTCGCGCAGATCAACATCCCACTCATACCTCACAGCAAGGCCCTCAATCTGGTATGCGACTTCCATGCTACGCTCGGCACGCTGCTGACTGTAGGTTCGCATGGCTACAACATGGAGAGGATGGCCAATGTGATCCTTGGGCAGAAGGCTGGAGCGGACAAGCTGCCTAAGAGGCTGACCGAGGTGCCGCAGGACCCTAATGATCCGAGGACAAAGGTGCCGCTGGAGAGGCTGAAAAAGGATTACTACAGAGCCCGCGGTTGGAAAGATGGTATCCCGACATACAAGACGCTCAAGCGCTTTAATGTGGATATGAGCAAGGATTATTACGATCGTGTCGTAAGGGAGGCGAGAGCAGATGGCTAAGGTGACTGTTAAACTGTTTGGCGTCCTTAGAGTCGACACGGGACTTGCGACGTCGGAGGTATCCGCCAATAAGCTTGGCGATATTTTCAAATTCGTAAATGAAGAGATAACTGAGATATATGAGGAGCGGCACAGGGATGATCCCGAACTGGAGCGCCCCGATGCCATATCTTTCAGCGATGCGATAGTGTATATAAACGGAAAGCGCTGCCCGAGAAAGGGCCGCAAGCTGTCGGATGGCGATGAGATCTGGCTGATGTCGCCGGCTTCAGGAGGTTGATATGGCATACGTAATAGACAACGAACTTTGTGTCGGATGCGGTGCCTGTGCGTATGAGTGCCTCTTCGGAGTGCCTCAGCCGACCGACTGGAAAAAGCAAAAATATACGATAGATAAAGAGAAGTGCTTAGGGTGTGGGCAGTGCGAACAGATCTGCCCTAACAGCGCGATCAGCCCTTGCCCTGATCACAGGGCTATACTGAGCGTTACCATAGACGAGGAGAAGTGCATAGGCTGCACTCTCTGCAAGAGGAACTGCCCGGCAGGGGCGCCTTATGGAGAGGTTAAGAAGCCTTTCAAGATCGACGAGACCAAGTGCTTCAGATGCGGTAATTGCGCGGCTAAATGTCCAAAGAAAGCTATTGATGTAGTTTATGAGCAAGCGTAAGCCCGAGCTTTTCGCCTTGAGATGAGGCGCTGTCGGCTATTTCGTGGACGAAGTCTGCGTTGCCACAGAAGTGGAGCCACTCCGGGTAGGATGCTTTGCCGTTTGCGTCCGTAGTCTTCAGATCATTGGCGAGCGATCTGTCTGGGACTAGGCCAAGCGCACTTACGAGCGTCTCGCATTCTATAAATTCATCAGTATTTGTATCGAAGTGATGCACGGTTACTCCCGTAATGCGGGGATAGCCGTGTATTTCTGTTACAGTCGTTTTCAGCATGACAGGGATATTGTAGGCCTCTATGCATTCTTCCTGGTTGCGCTTCAAGCCGCCAAGATGATCGCTTATCTCTGCCATGGCGATGACGGTCTTTCCGAGCTGCCTGAATCTGCGGGCCATTATCTGGCCGATGTCTCCGCTGCCGAGTATGAAGATGTTATCGCCTACGTCGTAGCCGCTGAGCTCTATCATTTCCTGAGCTTCTCCGGCTGTATATACACCGAGAGGTCTGGTACCGGAAAGTCCAAGAGACCAGATGGATCTCTCAAGACAGCCTGTCGCAAGCACGCACTCCCTGAATGAGAGCTCGCACATGCCGCTCGGATGAGACAGCAGGGCGATACCTCCATGCTCCGATCCTTCGAGAGCGCAGAGCGACAGCACCCGGCATTCCGGCATGTATATAGCGTCCGATTCCAGGAAGCGACTAAACTCCTCTTCGCCGTACTCCGGCCCGGTCATTTCTTTGCCGTATCTTCCAAGCCCAAAACCTTTATGCGCGCACTGAGGGAGAACTCCGCCCGGAGTTTCTCTGTCGTCTGCCACGATAACAGACGCCCCTGCAGAAGCCGCAGCAGAAGCGCATGCCATACCGGCAGCTCCGCAGCCTATTACCAATATGTCGGTTTCGTATCTCCTGATACCGGGCATATACACTCCTACATTCCTTTGAACAAGTGCGGGCCTTGACCCAATAGCCAAGCCTTAACACGGGCGCAGACGTTAGTGTAAAGTTTCCGTTGGCAGAAACGGACAAAAAATAAAAAATGGGAAGCAGTAACTTCCCAAGCATACTGCAAATCTTTAAGATGTTAATAAC
>CADAUB010000065.1 GCA_902790965.1 uncultured Eubacteriales bacterium
CAAAGAAAAGGATACGGACTTAAAAGACAATGAGTGACGGAGAAAAGAAAAAATCCATAATAATCTGCGAATACATCTCGACAGGTATCAACTACGTCGATGACGCCTTCGCGAGAGGCTATACGCCTGTGCTGGTAGAGGGCCATTACGTCGGTACACCCGAAGTAGTCGCACCTTTTGTCGAGGAACGCGAAACTATCAACAGGCGTATGAAGGACCGTGTGAAGATCATACCTGAGCAGGAGAATTATGAAGATCTTCTGAGACTGGTGAAGGAATGCGACCCGGCTGTAGTAGTAGCGGGCAGCGAGTTTGGTGTGGCGATCGCTGCTAAGCTCGCGGCTGATCTTGGCCTCAAGGGAAATCCTGTGGACAGGATAGATGCTATGACTCAGAAGGACGCCATGCAGCAGGCTCTAAGAGACCACGGTATCAGATCAATACGCAGCAAGGTAGTTTCTTCCGAAGAGGAGGCTTCGGCCTTCTACAAAGAGCTCTGCGCGACCGGTAAAACGAACGTTGTCGTGAAGCCGGCCAGAGGCGCTGGCTCGACGGGCGTTTACCTCTGCGGAAGCGAGGAGGAGATGCTTTTTGCTGTGCGTAAGCATTTCGATGAGATGGCGGCAAACAATATAACCGATTTCAGAATAATGGTGCAGGAGCAGATAATCGGCACCGAGTACGTGGTCAATACTGTGTCGTGCGCAGGAAAGCACAGAGTGGTATCTGTCGGTCAGTACGATAAGTACAAACTCAGCAACGGGTCGAACGCGTATAACTATTTCAGATATGTCTCCAAGCTTGGAGTGGGGCATTCGGCTCTTCTCAGATACGCCTGCCAGGTAGCTGACGCGATCGGCATCCAGTATGGTCCGGTGCACGGCGAGTATATGGTGGATGAGGAAGGCCCTGTGCTTATAGAAGTCAATTGCCGTCCGATGGGCGGTGGGCTCGAGCGCAAGTATTCCGAACTTGTTTCCGGCCAGCACGAGACAGACTCGGCTCTCGACAGCTACCTCGATCCTATAAAGTTCCATCTCGAGTCACTGAGGCCATACAGGCTTAAGCGTTACGGCGCGAGCAAAGACATCGTGTTCACAAGCGACACAGAGATCCTTTCAGCTCCTATGCTCCAGATCTGCAAGAGGCTCAAGAGCTATTACTCCGCATCGTTCATCATGATAGGCAAGACATCCGCTGTGCGCCAGACTTCAGATATGGACACCGAAGCGGGCCTTATATACCTTCTCCATGATGATGAGCAGCAGGTAAAGGACGACTGCGATCTTCTCCATCTGCTTGAGCTCAAATACCCTATGATGCTCTACCAGGGGGCGAGCACATGGGAGGTGCCGGATGTGCCGGATTGCGATCTTGCTAAGCTTATGAAAGACGCAAGCTGCCACGGCTCGACTCTCGTGTTCACAGATAAGGAGCGCGAGGTGGAAGGCGCCGAAGTGGTGAATGAGCGCACCCTCAGAAAGGCATATGACAGCTATGAGCAGGGAATACTCGACATTACGGATCAGAATACCTTTGCCGATCTTGAGAGCGTCATACAGCAAATATTCATGTTTATGGACAAAGTTCGCGCCGGAGGGCGTATAATCATACCAGAAAGCACATATACAAAGATGCCTTACGGCATGGAAGGAATGGAGATACTCCTCAAGGTACACGGAGACGTGATCGAACTTCCTGCCGCTAACGATCCAAGCCTGCTTATCGCGATGAGACAGGAGAATTGATGGCCGATACAACAAACAACAAGAAAAAATGGAAATCGCTTAATTCGAAGACATTCACAATAATGCTGACACTGACGCTGGGCATCGGTTTTCTGGTGCTCATCGCCGGATTTGCGCTGTATGTCCTAGGCGTGACGCACGAATACATGGTCAATACATGTAACCAGGCAAACGCCGAAGCTGCGGTCGTCGGTCACACCGCCTACAAAGAGATAGGCGATGAGGTTATCCGCATATTTGACAGCATTCCTGAAGAGGAGCGCGGCGACGGTACATCAGACGAATACATAGCCAAGTTCGCTCACCTTGAGGACGAGAAGTTCCTGGAAGTGCGGGAGGCGATGCGCAGCCTTCAAAACAGAGAAGGCCCTATGAACGCCTTCATAGTAGCACTCGATGCTGAGACCGATAGGATGATATACATCGTAGATGCAGACCCTGATCCGGAAACCACCTGCAGGCCTGGTACATTTGATGTATACGATCACAATGAAGTGGACACCCTTATAAACGGCAGGGAAATCTCGATAGTCGAAAAGCGTGCCGGAATCGAGAGAAAACTCCACGCTGTACTGACGAACCGCGAAGAGTATGGTCTTCGTTGCACTGCTGGTTCCGTGCTTTACGAGAACGGCAAGTACGTCGTGATGATGTGCGTCGACGAGAAACTCAATTCTGTAGTATCGATCACGCGTATATTCGTAGTCCAGTTCGTTCTGCTGCTCCTGGCGATCACCGTGCTTGCGTCCTACATAGGCATGAAGCTTATGAGAAAGCATACCGTGATCCCGATCAGAAAGATGGCGAGGGCGGCGACTGCATACGGTAGTGAAAAGGAAAGAAAGCTTGGAGAAAGGCATTTCGACAATCTGAATATAGAGACGGGGAACGAACTCCAGCAGCTGGCTGAGGCTCTGAATGGCATGGAGAACGACATCGAGGCTTACATGACCGACCTCACTCACGTGACTGCGGAGAAGGAGAGGATCGAGACAGAGTTGTCGCTTGCTGCTAAGATACAGCAGAGCATGCTTATAGAGGAGTTCCCGGTATTCCCGGATAGAAACGAGTTCGACCTCTACGCGAGAATGGAGCCTGCCAAGGAGGTAGGTGGCGACTTCTACGACATGATCCTCATCGATGACGATCATCTGGCTATAGAGATCGCCGACGTATCCGGAAAGGGAGTCCCTGCGGCGCTGTTCATGATGGCGTCTAAGATCCTTATCCTCGAAAAGGTAAAGAGCGGACTTACTCCTGCCGAAGTACTCGAGCAGGTAAACAACACCATATGCGCGAACAACGAGCAGGAGATGTTCGTTACCGTATGGCTCGGTATCCTCGAGATCTCGACCGGTAAGCTCACAGCGGCCAACGCGGGCCACGAGTATCCGATACTGATCCGCAAGGATGGTACGGCTGAGCTTATCCAGGACAAGCACGGATTCGTTATTGGCGGCATGGAAGGCATGAAATACACCGACTACGATGTGATGCTCGACCACGGCGATTCCATATTCGTATATACGGATGGCGTTACTGAGGCTACATCCGCGAGCAAAGAGCTGTTTGGGCTCGACCGTACGCTCCTGGCGGCAGGCTCCTGCGGAAAGAATCCTCAGCCGGTCGAAGTGCTGCAGAAGGTGCACAAAGACATCGGCGAATTCGTCGAGGACGCTGAGCAGTTCGACGACCTCACGATGCTGTGCATGAAATACATATAGAGGTGAGTTCAATAGATGATCCAATGAGGCGGCTATGCTGGTCGCCTTTTTTGTTGTTATTGTTGGAGGAATTTAGTGAAGTTGAGTGGAAACGTACTGTTTGGAACGGACCACTCAACTTTTTTCTTGAAGGCGCGAAGTAGCGGGGTAGAAGTTGAGTGGAACGTACCGTTTGTGGCTAAAACCACTCAACTTTTATTGAAAAAAATGTGGGACCAGGTGGCTTGTTTTTTTGGAAAACAAGGCTGGGTGATATTGATATGCGAACGCTTGTTCGGTATTATATATATGCCGGGACGCGTTTGGAGATATGAGGCAAGCAGTAGATGTGCTGGCTGTGTTTGATGTAGGGGCTCTGTCGCCGAGGCCAATAAGGTTCAAGGTGGTAGAGCAGGGCATCAAAAAGACAGTCAGGGTCACGGATATAAAGAATATTGAGTGGTATGGCGCGGGCGGCATGACACGCGTGGTTTATGATTGCCTTACTGTGAACGAGGGGCGGCGGATAGAGTATCGGCTGCTGTATTTCTATAAAGAGTGCAGGTGGGAGATCGAAAGGAGCGCGTGAGGGATGTTAAGGGACTACAACTAGTGCTATATATCGTGTTTTTATTAACAAAATAGTTTATAATAATCCATAGTGTAGATAGATATTGTAACGATAGATATTGAAGGAGAAAATAAATGAACAGATTGAGCATCAACAATGACTCAAAGACTGTCATTGCGATGAAGGGGCTCCTTAATGACCGTATCCGTAGAAGCCACGTTGCTCCTGCGGGAAACTGTCCGGTCAATATGTGTGCATCTTACGCAAGGCAGTGCCTCTCCGAGAGCTGCGGCAAATGCATTCCATGCAAAGTGGGGCTTGAAAGAGTTGCTGAGCTTTTGGAGGAAGTCGAAGATGGAAAGGGTACACCTAAACATCTTACAGACATCAAAGATCTGCTTGAGTCGATCAGAGACAGCGCTGACTGCGCGATCGGTTTTTCCGCTGCAGATGATCTGTACAAAGCTACACAGGAAGCCTGGGACGATCTTGAATCACATGTCAACAAAGGCGTGTGCAATTCAGTGGTTGAATCTATCCCATGTAAGAGCGGTTGCCCTGCGCATGTAGATATCCCGGGATATATCGCGCTTACAAAAGCAGGCAGATATGCTGACGCCGTCAGAGTGATCCGCTACGACAATCCGTTCCCTGCTTCGTGCGCCCTTGTATGCGAGCATCCATGTGAGCGCTACTGCAGACGTAACATGATAGACGACTCGGTCAATATCCGCGGTATCAAGCGTTCGGCTGTTGACGGAGCGGGCAAGGTAGATCCTCCTGAATGCATGCCTTCGACAGGCAAGAGAGTCGCCATCATAGGTGGAGGCCCTTCAGGGCTTACTGTTGCGTATTATCTGCAGCTTATGGGCCATCAGACCACGCTGTTTGAAAGACGCAAAAAACTCGGAGGTATGATGCGTTACGGCATCCCAAGATACCGCCTCCCTGATGAATATCTTGCATACGACATCGACACCATCCTTTCAACTGGAGTCGATGTAAAGCTCGGCAACGATATCACAGATAAAGAGTTCAACGAGATCAAGCATGAATATGACGCTGTGTACATCTCGATCGGAGCGCATGCGGCCAACAAACTCGGTATCGAGGGAGAGGACGCTGAGGGCGTGCTTTCGGCCGTAGAGCTTTTGAGAGCGATGGGCGACGACGAGGCCCCTGATTTCAAGGGCAAGAGAGTTGCCATAGTAGGCGGTGGAAATGTAGCGATGGACTGCACAAGGACAGCGAAGAGGCTCGGCGCCGATGTTACTTGCGTATACAGAAGAAGGCAGGAAGACATGACAGCTCAGCCTGAAGAAGTTCTTGGCGCGATCGCTGAGACATGCAGATTCATGACTATGGCCGCTCCTGTAAGGATCGAGACAGATTCTGACGGCAAGGTGTCCGCGCTTATAGTCCAGCCTCAGATCCCTGGCGAATACGACCGCGGAAGGCCAATGCCTGTAAGCGCCGAAAGAGACGAAGTCAGGGTCGAATGCGATATAGTCGTCGCTGCGATCGGTCAGAAGATCGACAGTGGAGCGTTCGAGGCTGCCGGTGTTCCTACAAACAGAAACAGGATCAGCGCTTCGGATGATACAAAGGTAGACACTGAAGGCCTCATCTTCTCGGGCGGAGACGTCACGAGCGGCCCATCCACAGTTATAAGGGCCATCGAAGCCGGTAAGACAGCCGCGGCGAATATCGACCAGGCGCTTGGCTTCAACCACAGACTTCCTAGAGATATCGAGATACCGTACGCTAATGCGAAGATCCCGCCAAAGACAGGAAGAATCAATCTGCCTGAGAGAGAAGCTCTCGACAGAGCAGGTGATTTCACTGTCATCGAGGGCAGGATGACTGATCAGGAATTGCATCAAGAGTGCGACAGATGCTTGAGGTGCGATCACTACGGTATGGGTAGCGTGAGAGGAGGTCGTGAATCATGGTAAAGATCACAATAGATGGAATCACTACCGAAGTGCCTAAGGGCACTACTATACTCGAAGCGGCCGAATCTGTAGGGATAAGGATCCCAAGGCTCTGCTACTTTAAGGAGATCAACGAAGTGGCTGCCTGCAGAGTCTGCGTAGTAGAGGTAGAAGGCGCGAACAGACTGCTCGCGGCATGCAATACTGTATGCGACGAAGGAATGGTGATCAAGACCAATTCCCGCAGAGTAAGAAACGCCAGAAAAAATAACGTAAAGCTTATACTCACAAAGCACAACACTTCGTGCACATCATGCATAAGAGACGGCTCGTGCGCGCTCCAGGATATCACCAAGGAGTTCAATATAACAGGTCAGGTCATTGAGAATCCTCACGAGAAACTCAACTGGGATCTGTCGGAGCCTCTCATCCGCGACAACTCGAAGTGCATCACGTGCTTCAGATGCTATAACGAATGCCATAAGGTACAGGAGCTCACCGTATGGTCCATACTCGGAACGGGCAGGCGCTCATATATCGGGCTCGACCCTAGAAGAGGCGATCTTCATACGATGTGCGCTCTTTGCGGACAGTGCATCACTCACTGCCCAACAGGCGCTCTTACGGCAAGAGATGATACAGCCAGGTTCTACGAAGCGATCGATGATCCTGATCTGATCACCGTGGTGCAGGTAGCGCCGGCTGTAAGGTCTGCCTATGGCGAGATGCTCGGCCTTCCTAAAGAGGTCGCGACGGAAAAGAGAATGGCAGCCGCGATCAAGGCGCTCGGAGTCGATTACGTATTCGACACCAATTTCTCTGCCGACCTTACGATCATGGAAGAGGGAAGCGAGCTTCTACAGTTCCTCGGCGAAAGAGACGGACTGCCTAAGGGCGAATTCGTAGAAGGAAAGCGCCGCGGAGATTTCCCGATGTTCACATCATGCTGCCCAGGCTGGGTACGTTACATGAAGCTCAAGTATCCTGAAATGGTGCCTCAGCTTTCGAGTGCCAAGTCTCCACAGCAGATGTTCGGCGCGGTGACAAAATCGTACTTCGCCGAAAAGATCGGAGTAGATCCTGAAAAGATCTTCTGCATCTCCATAATGCCATGCACTGCCAAGAAATATGAGTGCGATGTGCCTGAACTTCAGGACGCGGCAGAAAAGGATGTAGATATGGTGCTTACAACGCGCGAGTTCTCAAGAATGCTGCGCGGAGTCAATGTCGAAAAGCTCGATGAGATAGAATTCGATTCGCCGCTCGGCACAGGCACAGGCGCTGCTGTCATCTTCGGACGTACGGGCGGTGTTATGGAAGCTGCTCTTAGAAGCGCGTACTTCCTGGTAACAGGCGAGAATCCTGCACCTGAAGTATTCTGCGACATGGGCCCTGAAGGCAGATCGGCCGGAGAAGGCAGACCATGGAGAGAAGCCGAGTACAAAGTGGGCGACGCTGTTGTAAGGACTGCTGTAACGAGTGGCCTTGCCAACACGGGCAAGCTGGTCGAAGCTATCAAGGCTGGCGAAGTGAGCTATGACTTCGTCGAGATCATGGCATGCCCTGGCGGCTGCGCAGGCGGCGGCGGGCAGCCTATCCACGATGGCGAAGAGTATGCGGCCTGCAGAGGCTCCATGCTCGACAGGCTCGATATTGAGAGCGATATCCGCTACTCACACGAGAATCCTGATGTGATCGCTCTTTACGATGGATACCTCGAAAAGCCGCTTTCACACAAGTCTCACGAACTGTTACACACAGATCAGAGAGAGTGGTCGCTGTAAAACTACATATGTATTTTAGCAGCCCATCTGCTGACGCTTAGACGCAAACTGAAGCGAAAGACAAGGTGCCGGCTGGACGATCGTTCCGCCGGCATCCTTTTTGGGAATAAGGCTGCTTCGTGATGCATGTTACGGGAGTATAAAGAGAAATGAGTTTGAATGGAAGTCCGTCTGCCGAACGGATACACATAGGCTTTTTCGGATGCCGAAATGCCGGAAAGTCCAGCCTTGTAAATGCCGTTACCGGTCAGGCGCTGTCCATCGTCTCGGAAATAGGGGGGACTACAACAGACCCCGTGCAGAAGGCCATGGAACTAAAGCCGCTGGGGCCGGTGGTAATTATCGATACCCCGGGCCTGGATGACGAGGGCTCTTTGGGTGATCTTCGCGTCAAGCGCGCCGAAGATACTCTGAGCCGTGTCGATGTGGCTGTTCTTGTTGTGGATGCAACGCGAGGCCTTTCTGATTTTGATGCATCGCTTCTTGATCGGATACGGGAGAAAGGCCTTCCATATCTGATCGCATGGAACAAATCCGATCTTCCGGGAGCGCTTTCGCCTGTTGATGGTGCTATTTTGGTAAGCTCGCTGACAGGAGAGGGCGTTGATGCCTTCAAGGAGGCCCTGGCGCGTTCGCTCCCTGATGGAGAGGGGGCGCGGCTTGTCGGCGATCTGGTAGAGCCAGGCGCTGTGGCTGTTTTGGTATGCCCTATAGACGAATCAGCTCCAAAAGGCCGCCTGATACTGCCTCAGCAGCAGGCGATACGAGATCTTTTGGACGCCGGAGGAATGCCAATAGTGTGCCGTGAGACCGAGCTTGCTAAGACGCTTGGTAGGTTATCCGGGCCACCGGCTATGGTGATCACAGATAGTCAGGTTTTCAGCATAGTAAGTGATATCGTGCCTGATGAAGTGCCGCTGACTTCGTTCTCCATATTGATGGCGAGGTATAAGGGATTCCTTAGAGCCGCGGTGGAGGGCATCGTGGCCGTGGATGATCTTAAGGACGGCGACAAAGTGCTGCTGGCAGAAGGCTGCACACATCACCGTCAGTGCGGTGACATAGGGACTGTCAAGATCCCACGCTGGCTTAAGCAGTATACCGGTAAAGATATATCGTTTGAGATTTGCTCGGGAAGAGACTTTCCTGAGGATCTTACGCCATACAGACTGGTGATCCACTGCGGTGGCTGCATGCTTACCGATACGGTAATAAAGTACCGGATGAACACATCGCTCTCGCAGGGCGTTCCATTTACAAACTACGGCATAGCCATCGCGCGAATGATGGGTACGCTTGAGCGAAGCCTTAGGCTGTTTCCCGAGCTTCACAAGCTTATAGCAGACGGCGATGACACGCACAGATAAGACGCGCAGATGTCTGATGTCCGAAATGGTAGAAAGGAAGGCGAAGTTTGAAAATACACAGTAACGACTAATAAATAAGTATGGGGGCATCAAAAGAAAGCCATCGAAAGGTGGCCTGTCAGATAGCATATGCTCAGCATA
>CADAUB010000066.1 GCA_902790965.1 uncultured Eubacteriales bacterium
CACAATTTTTTAAGATTTCGGGAATTATATAGACCTGTGGTATAGAATACCGCCATAAACATATCGAGAGGAGAGAAGCATCAGCGGACTTATAGAATCGATATTGAATTTCAGTGCCGAGCATCCAGAGCTCGCGACAGGTATGACCACCGTGTTCCGGTGGATATTTGTTGTGCTTGCTGCGTACATTCTCCTCATCAGCATAGTGTCGCTGCTATCGACCAGAGCGACTCCTGAGATATGGGGTTATTACATGGTAGAGGGCGGCGCCAACTATCCTATCACTCATTGGGAGAACGTCATTGGCCGTTCGCGGTCGACCGACCTCAATGTGCCTGTCCATACGGTGTCCAACAACCACGCGCTCCTTGTAAGGCGAGGTGAGGATAACTGGATGATAAAAGATCTCGAATCCCAAAACGGCACCAAGGTCAACGGTCACAAGCTTGATCCAAGCAAGCGCTACATCATAGGCCCCGGAGACATCATCGAGATGGGAGGGGTGCGCTCCACAGTCACACCTACAAGTCTTGAGGAATCCAGAAACAACAAATACATGAGGCGCCTCGACAAGGAGCCTGTTGCCCCTTGGAAGATACTGATCGCAATCACGGCGTTCCAGGCGCTTACTATAGTGCAGCTGATACTTGGCATGGGCACGGAGATAACCGCTTCGGCCCTTGTTTCCATTGTGGTGCTTTCTGTTGTGATGTGGGCTTACGTTATGGCCATGGGCGCTATGGGAAGCCGCGGCTTTGAGATGGAGATGATCGCATTCTTCATGTCGACGGTCAACCTAGCTGTCACGGCGTCGTACGACCCGGCTTCGGTCACCAAAGAACTCATCGCGATGCTGATCGGTATCGTGCTCATGATATTCATAATGTTTTACCTCAGAGATCTCGAGCGGACTAGGCGCGCGAAGCCGGTCCTCATTGGGCTCTCTGTTGTGGCACTTATTATCAACCTCGTATTTGGTAATGCCGAATTCGGCGCGACCAACTGGATACAGGTGGGAGGCATGTCGGTGCAGCCATCCGAACTTGTAAAGGTGGCTTTCATCTGCGTCGGAGCGGGCGCGCTAGAGGAACTGTATAACAAGAGGAACACGTACATGTACGCCGGCTTCTCGCTGTTCTGCTTTGCATGCCTCGCGCTCATGAACGACTTCGGTACAGCCCTCATATTCTTTGCGACATACCTGGTGGTATCGTTCCTGAGATCGGGCGATTTCTCGAGAATGGTGCTCACAGGCGTAGCAGCCGGTGCTTTCGGTCTGATGGCTCTTAAGTTCAGACCGCATATCGCTTCGAGATTCTCGGCATGGGGACATGTATGGGACCCTGAGATCATGGACGGGGCCGGCTATTCGCAGACAAGGACTATGTCATTCGGGGCAGGTGGCGGCCTTCTCGGACTCGGCGCGGGAAACGGCTCACTCAAGGGCGTGTTCGCCGCAAACACCGACCTCATATTCGGCTACGTAATGGAAGAGTGGGGGCTTATCATCGCGATACTGCTCGTACTCTGCATCGCCACGCTTTCCATATTCGCGGTAATGAGCATAGTGGCGGGGCGCTCGACTTTCTATACGATACTCGCATGCGGAGCAGCAACGATGCTCCTGGTGCAGACCATACTCAATGTTTTCGGAGCGGTCGACTTATTCCCTATGACGGGAGTCACATTCCCATTCGTATCTACGGGAGGTACCAGCCTGATGGCCTCGTGGGCTATGCTGGCATACTTCAAGGCGACCGATATGAGGCGTGACGCGAGCCTCGCTGTCAGGAAGGAGGAATAGACATGCGTAAACAAGAACGACGCGCGTGGATATGCCTCGCGATAGTGATGGTACTTTTAGTGGGGCTTGGCATCTTCACGTACAGATTTATAAAACACGGCGGTGAGTGGGCGACCTTCTACGGCAACACCCAGATCTATACCGATGGTCAGATCAACCGTGGCACTATCACAGACAGAAACGGTACTGAACTGCTGCGCTGCACCAAGGACGGCTTTGTGTATAACGATGACTACGAGACCAGAGTAGCGACGGTCCACGCTGTAGGCGACCCTAAGGGCAATGTCTCGACTGGAGCCATATCCAGGTTCAAGAGCCAGCTCATTGGCTACGACATACTCAACGGCACATATGATTCATCCGCGGGCGGCAAGACGATATCGCTCACGATCGATTCCGATGCCAACAGGGCAGCGTACGAAGCGCTCGGAAGCCGCACCGGCACAGTGGGTGTATATAATTGGAAGACAGGTGAGATCGTCTGTATGGTAAGCACGCCTACATTCGACCCAGCCGATGAGCCAGAGAACGCCGACGATATGAATGAAGAGGGCTCGTACTTCTTCAACAACTTCATAAGCGGCACTATGATACCGGGCTCGACTTTCAAACTGGTAACTTCCGCAGCCGTAATAGACAATATGCCTGACAGGGACTCGTTCACATTTGACTGTGACGGAGTCAACCAGCTTGGCGACGGCGATGACACAAAGCTATACGATGTATCCGCTCACGGCACGGTAGATTTCAGAGAAGCGCTGGCCGAGTCTTGTAACGGCGCGTTCGGAGCTCTTACCAGAGCGGTGGGGGCAAAGACGATGAAGAAGTACGCCGAGAAGGCGGGGCTTACCGAGCCTGTAGATGTTGACGGCATCGAGACGGCCGCGGGCTCATTCGATTTCCCTGATGATAATGATGTAAGACTCTCCTGGGCGGGTATCGGCCAGGCGGATGACTTAGTTAATCCATGCGCCATGATGGTATACATGGGAGCCATCGCGAATGGCGGAGAGCCTGTGCAGCCTACGCTCATAAAGAGCGCCAGCTTCCTCAAGGATATAACCGGCGGGAAGAGCATGGGCAGATATATAGATGAAGATACAGCGGCCGAACTCAGAGACATGATGAAGAACAATGTCGTTGAGAACTACGGTGAAAGAAACTTCCCAGGCCTCAATATTTACGCTAAGTCGGGTACTGCCGAAAGCGGCGGCGTTAATTCCGACGCTTGGTTTGTAGGATTTACCGATGATGAGGACGCGCCTTACGCATTCGTCGTATGGGTGAAGGATGGAGGCTTCGGAGCCTCAGCCGCAGCCCCGATCGCCAACAGTGTATTGAGTACTCTAGAAAGCACAGAATAATTGTTTCGTCGGGCGGGCCAAGAAGTGCCGAAGGTGAGATGGTCCGAGGACGAACTGAAATCACACCGGAGCGGCGGCCCGACGACGGAAGCGAGTCGGAAACTTGGAGCTTCGCCAGTCCCACGGCGAAGCGTAATTTTCCGCGAGCCTTGGAGGGCCGACGAAACGGAATGTGTTTCGTGAGGACGAGGCACGAGCCAGAGGCACTTCCTGGCCCGCCTATACAATAAAATTGTAAAAAATAACAAATAGCGGTTGAAATCCAACCGCTATATCTTTATTATAGATGGGAAAAGTGAATAACACCTGACCGATAGAGGTTGCGGTGATTATGAGTAGCAGTCCATTGAAGCGCGGGTACGCGGGCTGTGAAAGGATGATCCGCCGAAGGTCGCCGGAAAACCCGGTATGGCGACCTGGGGCGATGCAATAAGATGCGTCGTACTGTCACAATTGTGGAGCGCTATCATGGTATAGGAAATATAGATTGCCTCATCCATGGAAGTTCGTTTCAAGCGTTATTCATGGATTTTTTCTTAGTGTGTATCCTGAGTTTTGCGAAGGATACGGTAGAGAATGGAGGTAATTTTATTATGGACACACCTGCTCTTTTCGCGACAGGCTGGGCGGTATTGCCACCACTGATCGCTATCGTGCTCGCGCTGATCACAAAAGAGGTATACAGTTCGCTGTTCCTCGGAGTGCTCACCGGAGCTGTTCTTTATGCCGGAGCCAGCTTTTCCGGAATCGTCGGACATATCGTCAATGACGGACTTATCGCCTCACTTTCCTACGGCTGGAACGTTGGTATCCTCATCTTCCTGGTAGTGCTCGGTATCATCGTTGCTATGATGAACCTCTCCGGAGGCTCCAAGGCTTTCGGTGCATGGGCTCTCAAGCGTGTACGCTCCCGCGTTGCTGCTGAGATCGCAACAGTACTGCTCGGAATCATCATCTTCGTAGATGACTATTTCAACTGCCTTACAGTTGGCTCAGTAATGAAGCCTGTAACAGACAACTTCAAGGTATCGAGAGCTAAGCTTGCTTATCTTATCGACGCGACAGCTGCTCCTGTCTGCATCATCGCTCCTGTATCTTCATGGGCTGCAGCAGTTTCGAGCTTCGCGGGCGAAGGCCAGGGCATCTCGCTCTTCATCAAGTGCATCCCTTATAACTTCTATGCGCTGTTCACCATCATCATGATGTTCGCTATCATCCTCATGAAGTTCGATTATGCTTCGATGGCAAAATTCGAGATGAACGCTGTTGAAAACGGTGATCTCTTCACAGTTCAGGATGTCAATGCTGACATGGCTGATGCTGCTGAGCAGGGAAGCGACAAGGGCATCCTGCTTGACCTTGTATTCCCTGTACTGGTCCTCGTTATCGCATGCGTTATCGGAATGATATACACAGGCGGATTCTTCGACGGATCAAACTTCGTTGAAGCTTTCTCGAATTCTGACGCTTCGGTCGGACTTTCGATGGGAAGCCTTACAGCTCTCTTCATCATCATCGTTTACTACATGGTGAGACGTACAGTAAACTTCAAGAACATCATGGGCTGCGTTCCTGAGGGAATGAAGGCTATGGCTTCCCCAATACTCGTACTGACACTGGCTTGGACTCTTAAGGCAATGACAGACAGCCTTGGTCTTGCTGACTTCGTAAGCGAGCTCGTAAAGGACATGGGCGGAGCTGCTGTAGGACTTATCCCTGCCGCACTCTTCCTGATCGCTTGCGTATTGGCATTCGCATCGGGTACATCCTGGGGTACATTCGGTATCCTGATCCCACTCGGACTTGCCATCACAGAGTCGCATCCAGAGCTTTCAACACCGATCATCGCTGCTTGCATGGCAGGTGCTGTATACGGCGACCACTGCTCGCCTATCTCTGATACAACGATCATGGCTTCCGCAGGCGCTAACTGCGACCACGTATCGCACGTATCGACTCAGCTGCCATACGCTACAACAGTTGCTATCGTTTCCGCGATCTCCTATGTTATCGCCGGATTCGTTAAGAGCCCTGTGATCCCACTGATCGTAGGTGTCGTACTCCTGATCGGCGTACTCCTCCTGATCAGACACAAACCAGACACTTACAGAGTGCCTGATGACGTAGAGGGAGTTGCTGCTGAGTAATCGATAATCGGCAACATAACTAGCTTGATAGACTACCAAGGACTGGATCCTGTATCTAACAGGACCCAGTCCTATTTTCTTGCCCATAAAACTTATTTGGATGGTGGGGCTTGTCCTTCATTGAAGCGATAATGATGTAGTGTTAAAATTATTAGCGTAAGAGGAAAAGTATTACAAGAAGGAGGGTATTTTCCATGAAAGTAATTATGTCGGGCAACGAAGCGATAGCCCGCGGAGCCTATGAAGGCGGCGCGAGATTTGCTTCGGCATACCCGGGAACACCAAGTACCGAGATCCTCGAGAACATGCCTCAGTATGGCGAGTCCGTCTATTCTGAATGGGCTCCTAACGAGAAAGTAGCGACTGAGGCAGCGATCGGCGCATCCATAGCCGGCGTCAGATCGTTCTGCGCGATGAAGCACGTAGGTCTCAATGTAGCGGCGGATCCGATCTATACGTTCGCCTATACAGGAGTCACGGGCGGCTTCGTCATAGTAGTAGCTGATGATCCGGGACAGCACAGCTCACAGAACGAACAGGACAACAGAAATCAGGCTAAGTCGGCGAGGCTTTTGATGCTCGAGCCGTCTGACAGCCAGGAGGCCCACGACTATATGAAGGCAGCCTTTGAGCTTTCCGAAAAGATGGATATGCCTGTAATGATGCACGTCACTACAAGGATATGCCACTCAAAGTCGATAGTTGAGCTTGGCGACAGGGTAGAGGCCGAAGTGCCTGATTACGAGCCAAAGATAAAGAAATACGTAACGGCTCCTGCAAACGCCAAGGTGCTTAGAGCAACTCTTGAGGAAAGAGTCGAGAAGGCGAGGGCATTCGCCAATGACTGCGAGTTCAACAGAGTGGAGATGCACGACACAAAGATCGGCGTGATCACTTCGGGAGTATCGTATCAGTACGCGAGGGAGACATTCGGCGAAGGCGCGTCTTATCTCAAGCTCGGTATGACGTTCCCGCTGCCATACGATCTTATCAAGGACTTCGCGTCCAAAGTCGACAATATATATATAGTAGAAGAAATGGATCCTTATCTTGAGGAACACGTAAAGATGCTCGGCATCGATTGCATTGGCAAGGACAAGATCCCAAGATACGACGAACTAAATACGGATATAGTAAGGAAGGCGTTCCTCGGAGTGGAGCCTGAGACATATAAGTCTGATCTGGAGACTGTAGTAAGGCCGCCGGCACTTTGCGCAGGCTGCCCTCACAGGGGGTTCTTCTACGCGCTGTCCAAGAGAAAAGGGATCATGATAACAGGCGACATCGGTTGCTACACTCTCGGTATGGCGCCACCGCTCGGAGCTATCCATACATGCATATGCATGGGCGCTGCTCCATCTCAGGGCCACGGCGCGTCGATAGCCCTCAGAAACGCGGGCAAGGATACCAAGGTAGTCTCCGTGCTCGGCGACTCCACATTCTTCCATACGGGAGTTCCATCGCTGATGGGCGAGGTATATAACGGTGGGTCCAACCTGACTGTAGTGCTCGACAACCGCATCACCGGCATGACGGGTCATCAGCAGAACCCTGGCACGGGCTATACGCTGATGGGCAAGGAAGCCCCTGAGGTGGATATCCCTGCTCTCTGCAAAGCTATCGGCGTCAAGGATGAAAACATCATCACAGTCAATCCGAATAAACTTGATGAGGTCAATGCGGCTCTTGATACTCTTCTTCCAAAGGATGAGCCGTGCGTGCTCATCACCAGATGGCCATGCGTACTCAAGAAGTTCAGCCAGCAGGATATAGACGAATTCCCAACGCTTCACAAATCGCAGTGCGCTATCGATCAGGACAAGTGCAAAAACTGCAAGATGTGCGTAAAGACCGGCTGCCCTGCACTTATTTCCACAAAGGACAGGGTGGTCGTAGATGTGACGAGCTGCAACGGCTGCACAGTCTGCAAGCAGGTATGCCCGTTTGATGCTATAGAGGAGGTGACAAGATAATGAGTGAAGTTAAAAATATCCTCCTGGTAGGAGTAGGCGGACAGGGTACTATCCTGGCATCAAAGATCCTTACAAGTGGCCTTATGAAGGCTGGCTACGATGTAAAGATGAGCGAGATCCACGGCATGTCGCAGAGAGGCGGCTCCGTATCCACTCAGGTGAGATATGGCGACAAGGTGTATTCGCCTATAGTCGGCAAGGGCTCGGCAGACGTTATAGTGGCGTTCGAAGAGATGGAAGCTCTAAGGTGGCTCGACCATCTAAAGATCGGCGGCACTATGGTAATAAACGATTATCAGATACAGCCGGTGCCGGTCAATCTAGGCGCGGCCGAGTATCCTGAAGGCATAATCGATCATCTCAAGGGCATCTGCGATGTGCACGCGTTCAAGGCGGCAGACATAGCGACAGAGCTCGGCAACCCTAAGGCGATGAACATAGTGCTCCTCGGTGCTCTTATAAAGAGCATGGGCGGGCTCGAAGATATCGACTGGGACGCAGAGATCGAGGCCAACGTAAAGCCTAAGTTTATAGAACTAAATAAAAAAGCATTCCACGCAGGTTACGATCTGTGTTAATATTTGACGGTACGAGCGAAGGAGGATTAGATATGAGAACTTTGATGCTTACAGCAGGCGTAGCGATGACAGGCGCCGGGATATTCTGCGCGGCAAACGGCAGCGTGGCTTTTCTCTCGGTGGCATTTGTGATAGGCATCGTGTTTATGCTGCTTGGAGCATTCGAGGTGCTCGTCGGCAGTAGAGCCGACTTCGAGATCCTCGGCGCAGACCTCGGTATGACTAAAGACGGCATCATCATGCTGCTCTTTGGTCTTGCCATCCTCACGGGTCAGATCACAGACGATATGTCCGCTCAGACGGTGTTCGCTCTTCTTCTTACCATCGAGGGCGTTCTTGCGTTCGGCCCTGAGATGCTAGACATAGTTTCAGCTTCGAGAGAGCAGAGGATAGCAGCTGGTGCCAATATCCTTATGATCATCCTGGGCGTGTATATGTTCTTCAATAATTCCACGCTCAATCTGCCTGCAACTCTTCTTATAGGTATATGCATGATCATACTGGGCCTCCGCAGAGCTGCCCAGGCATTTACCATCGAATATAACAGGCCTGGATTCATCACGGGTAATGAAGAGAGGCTGAGAGAGGCAGAGGAAGATGAGCAGAGGGCTCTCGCCAAGGCCAAAGAAGGTATCAGGGAGCAGAAGTCAGCTCAGCGCAGGATCGCCAGGATAAAGGAAGACATCGCTGCAGAGGAGAACGTAATGATGAGCGCAGCCGTTACCAGAGCGGAGCGCGAAGCAGAGCGTGAGATGGAAGAATAGGTGGTATAATAAAGCGCTTTTGATGTTCTGGAATAGGTACAGAAAAACGTCTTAAAAATATCAAATTAGGTGTTGACTATTCTTTTCAAAGTAGTATTATAAACGAGCGCGAAAAAACAGGGCGTAAATGAGCCTTGTTTTTTTAGGCCAAGATGTGGCCTGGGGTGCTGCTCCGGTCTATCGGAGAGGTCAAAAAAGAATTTAAATAATTCGAAAAAACCTCTTGACAGAAAACGGTAAACCGAGTATATTAATAAAGCTGTCGCTGAAAAGCGCAGCGGAACCTTGAAAACTTCATAGTGTAGAACAGGTCTTGAAATTAAGAAGGATTCATCCTTCAAAAATGAAAGATCTAGTGAATAAGACAAACAAGCAAAACTTGTTGTCCCATTCAATTTCTAGACAAACAATAATGACGCGAAACGCGTCATCCGAGTTA
>CADAUB010000067.1 GCA_902790965.1 uncultured Eubacteriales bacterium
AATGGCCATCATAAGCACTGATGCTGCCAGCACCCTACTGTTCCGATCGCCCATGACCGCCTTTGCCAGCTTAGACTTATACTCTCTCTTTGGCTTAGGATATTTCGAAGGCGACACCTTAGCAGGTGGCAGCGGCTTTTCTTCTTCGGTCACTTCCTTCGCGGCTTCCGCCGCTTCTGCTTCTACAACGGTCTCCTTCTTCTCGACCTCTACCGTTTCCGCTGTTGCAGCAGTTTCGTCCTTTACAGCCTCGGCTTCCTCCGAAGCCGCTGCTTCAATCTCTTCCGCTGCCGCTTCGGCATGCTCCTTTGCCGCGGCCACTTCAGGCGCTTCTGTCACCGCCTCGGCCGTTGTAGTGCCGTCGGCCCATTCAAAAGCTGCGAGCTCAGCCTCTTCCTCGGCCTTCAGTTCCTCAGCCTCTTTTTCGTAATTAAAATCCGGCGCGAGTTTCTCTGCCTCGCGCTCAAGTTTCGCATAATTGGCTTCGATGATCTCCGCTATTTTTTTGCGGAGCTCCTCTCTCTCAAGTTGTATGGTTTCGCGCTTGAGTTTGAATTCTTCCTTCTTGTCTTTCTCAGTTGTCTTCTTTTTTGCCATAAATTCTCCGGAAGGCCCGCGCTAGAATACGCGAATGACCCCCTTTATCTTCCAGCTGTTTAATGGAACGGCTTTACGCACCACAGCGCCCGGCTTGCCTCGGATAAGGGAAGTAGGTCCGGAATTGCCCTCGATCGTAACAAGGCAGCCATCCGAGATGCCTTCCACAAGGCCAACGTGCCTGCTTCCGCTATAGATTATTATATCTCCTCCCTGAGCATCGCTCTGGCTTATCCATTTGCCGCCGCTATTTGCGTATTTGGAATAGCTCGGAACATATCCGAGATTTCCGAATTTTCTGATAGGCGTCACCTTGTCGTATACACCGGCCGCGTTGAAGCACCATGCCACGAAAGCGCCGCACCAAGGAGTAGCGTCGGTGTTCTTGAATTTGGTCTTGAAGTACCACTTCCAGTATGTCTTGCCCGTCATGATACCGACCTGCTTTTTGGCCACATTCGTGACTACGTTGCCGTTATCCGGGATAGCGAGCTGTGTCACTCTTCCGGAAGCATCAGCTTTGTACGGTAGATTCTTGAATCCAAAGGCATCGTTCACGAGGATCTTTCCGCCCTTCTGTATGTAGTAACGATCACCGTTCCAGCTTACGATGCACTCACTTTTGATCCACTGCCCGTTGGACGGATTGGAGTAGTTCAATTTTTTCTTCCACGTGTAAACACCGGTAGCGATCACGCCGTTCTTATACGCGCGGTAATATTTCTTCTTGACCTTGAATTGCTTTCCCGTGACGATACGGCCCTTCTTACCGATGTAATACAGATTGCCGTTATCTCTGACAAAGCCCTTTTTCTTGCGGATCTTCTTTGTCTTAGGGTTTCTGTAGTAATAGTACTTACCCTTTTTTATGATATTTGAAACCACAGGGGCAGGCTTCGGTGCAGGTGCCGGTGCCGGTGTCGGCGTTACTGCCGGTGTCTCACTGCCTCCTGTTTCCACCGCAGGTGTCTCTGTCGATCCACTCCCCGCCTCGCTTGATGGAGTCTCTGTCTGGGAGCTGCCGCTCTCCGGTGTCGTCGCTTCCACCTGAGTGCCGTTTCCGCTCGTATCGGCCGGCGTGGTCTCATCGGTGGCAAAGACTGTCCCGAAAGAAAGAACGAACATCAAAAGCATCGCCATCAATGTCCGTTCAATTTTTTTCGATCGTTTATTCATGATGTTCCCCCTCTGATGTCAAAGCGAAAATCGCAATATACACTTCTGCATAGTATCAAAATATTGTTACACGCAGCTCATCAGAGGGTCAACGATTCTATTTATAAATTAAGGGTTATTTGCTTTTGACTGCCATTATTTTGTAACTGCCTAAATAACTGCCGGGATCGGCTGAATCAGGTACGATCGCCAGAGCTTCGATTGGATCAGCGCTATCAGGAACGAACCTGCCGTTGTAGGCTATGTCGCTTCCCTCTATATCTACCGACCAGTATTTATCCCACTTTCCACCTGTTTTGTACATGAGCTTGTAGGATCCTTTAGCATCTTTATCAGATTCTTCCACGGTCACACTGATATCCACCCATTTTGCGTTAGTTATAGGTTCATCGAGTTCGTAGACCGTGCAATTCCATCCAGCTATAGTTTCTTGTTCCTCAAGCCAATGTCCGCTCACGGCGTCCGGTACATCTATCCCCTCGGCATACAGTAAATCGTATACTTCCTTCAGGCCATCAGGAGTCTGCACCTCTACGTCCAGATATATATTATCTTTATAGACTTTTATTGTCTGTACGACTCCATCTTCATAATAATCAGTCATAATAAATGTGTTCGGGTCGATCTCAGTAGCGTTGTAGACTTCTTTCGAAAAATCGAGATCTGAATTGTATTCCTTCTTGCTCGAGTAAAAGCGAGCAAGGATCTCGAGCGTATCGTTAGCCTCTCCGCTCACTGTCTTTTCGATAATATCGAGCGCATACGGATCGCCAAAAGTCCCTGTGAGTTTATCTGTATTCCAACCGTTTCCATTTGCAGCTTCCACAATATCTTTATATGAATTCATCACCTTTGGATTATACTGCGGGAATAAATTTGTGATAGCTACAAAACCTACAACGATGATCGCGGCGCATAACGCGATGATCTTTATAATACTTTTGCTGTTTTTCGTTGCAGCGATGCCCTTGCCGGCTTTCCCTCTCTTACCTGCGAGAACCTCTACTGCCGGCTTAGGTTCCTCATCAGGATTTATAACTACAGGAGCAGTTTCAGCAGCTTTCTCAGTAACATCATCATCTATTACTGCCGGCTTAGGTTCCTCATTGGCTGTAACTTCTTCTACCGTTACAGTCTTGGAATCCTCATCCGACGAAGCTATTTCCACCACTGTCTCCGTTTCAACTTCCACGGCCGGAACAGTTTCCTCCACGACCTCCGTTTCTGCGTTTTCTTCTGGAGACAGCGAAGCCTCTGTAGCCTCTTCATCCAAGGCTGCAACCGCAGCAGGCTCTTCAGGCTGTCCATCCTCCTGCGAAATGATTTCCTTCTTCGGTTCTTCGTGTGGCCTGTTCTTTATATTCTCAAGATCGCTGAGCATCTCCTGCGCGGTCTGATAGCGCATCGATGGATCCGGAGAAGCAGCTTTGAGCACTATCCTCTTAAGTTCGTCGCTTCCGCATGCAGGCTCAGGTAGTTCTTCGCCTTTGATCCTTCTCTGGATCGCAGCTTCTTTGTCGAGAGCGCTGTATTTCCCTACCGTATTTACAAACGGCGGTCTATTATTGTTAAGCAGTTCATATAAAACCAGACCCAGCGAGTACAAATCTACTGTCTTGTTGGACTTCTGGTAATTGGCGACCTCAGGAGCCATATACGGCTTGCTCCCTATTCCTGTCATGGTGGTCTCATTCACGAGATATCTCGCTATACCGAAATCCGTCAGCATGAATTTGCCGCTCGGCGAGACCATGATGTTATCCGGCTTGATGTCGCGGTGTACTATGTTCTCTTCTTCGCACTGTATGAGCGCCTTGCAGATATCTTCGCCAAGCCTGATCACCTCTTCGTCTTCAAGTTTTCTTCCCTTGATATGACGGATCAGCGGCGTAAGGACATCCATCCTTATGAAGATCTCCCAGCTGTAGCCATCGTCGAGCTTTTCGACACTCCAGTCTTTGATGCTGACTATGTTGTCGCTTGCCTTGAGCATCTGCATCGCTCGGATCTCATCGATGACCTTGTCCTTTTGCTCCGAGAAAACCAGATCGATAGACTCGTTGTCCTCGGATGTCATTCTGTATGCAAGTTCATCGTATTGCTGTCTGTTTTTAGGTATGCGAATGATCTTGAGCGCATCACGCTCAGTTATGCCATGCTGAGTACGCTCGATCTCATATACCTTTCCGTATCCACCTTCTCCGAGCTCCTTTATGGCTTTCCAGCCCGGCCAAGGGATCCTGACATTCTCGAAATTATCCACTTCTATTCCCCTTCTACTAACAACTGTTTCAGCACTTACATACTATTGCGGTAATGTTGTCTTTTCCGCCGTTTTCCAGGGCCAGTTCCACAAGCCCTGCTGTTGCTTCCTCGGCGTCGGCCGCTTTGTTTAGAAGCGATGCTATATCCGCTTCGGTGACCATATCGGTCAAGCCGTCACTGCATATTAGATAAGTGTCCCCTTTCTGTAGATCACTGCTGTGTATCGTCGGTTCCAGGATTATCTCCCCGGGATCCATACCAAGATACTGTATCAGTCCCGGTTTTTTGGTTTTATTCACGCTGTCGATACTATAGAGGCCCTCTACATGATCTTCGGAAAGCTTTTCAAGCACTCCTCCTCTGAGTCTGTAGCAGCGGCTGTCTCCCACGTTGCAAGACCACCATCTGCCGCCCTTGAAATACATCGCCGCAACGGTAGTCCCCATTACCGATGCGTCCTTTTGGACTCCGACAGCATATACTCTATCGTTGAGCGTTTTGCAAAGCGCGTCTAGCATCAACGCGTCTTCGGAATCGCCCGGGCCCTCACACTGCGGAACATGCTCACTCATGCATTTTGCCGCCTCATACGACGCGACCTCGCCGTGCTGTCCGCCTCCCATGCCATCAAACACCGCAAACAGATGCCCGCGCTTGTCGTCTTTCATCAGATCTATCGATTCGCTGATCGACGCTTCGAGGCCTTCACTACCTGGCTCAAGATACTTCCCCGCGAAATAGAAATTGTCCTCGTTATTATCGCGGACTTTTCCCTTCACGCAGCTGCATGAGCAAGTCTTTGTCTTTTTACTACTTCTTAATGTCATTTTCCTTTTCCTTTACCAAAACATCTGCTTTCATGGTAAGGATATCATCTATATTATACAAAACTGTTTTCGAAATGTTTACTCCGTCTTCTCGCTTGGTTACAATCATTGTAGTAAGCCACTTTTGTTGGAGGAAAAGCCATGAAAGCCAATAAAGGAAAGTCAAAAGCGGGTCTGATGGACGGACTGATCAGCGAACTTCTGTCATCTGAAAACAAGAGCATCATCGATCCCGATATGCTCGCGGACGACAAGTTTGCCAAGAACGTTCCGGATCGGTACAGGATAATCGCTGCGGCGTTCGTGAACAAATCGAGTCTCAGCGAACTAAATTCCGCGCTGGTCTCTCACTCCTGCGAGCAGCTATATGCCCGAAACCCTTACGAGGCCACCCTCATCTACGCGTTCAGCAAAGGGCTCAGCTATGATGAGTGGCGCAGTCTGCTGAAGGAAAGTGAGAAAATTCGAAGCCAGGTAAACGATGAGCCTCTTCTTTCATCCGGAAGACTTTCGCTTAGCGATATTCGCAAGTATGTCGCCAAGAATTCCGAAGATGCTGACGACACTCATTACGAGACCTTGCACAGAACAAACAGTATACAGGCCCATCTTTCCACCGCGAGCGGCGACAGAAAAGAGCTCCTCAAGTATCTGCTTCGCAATACATCCGAGTTCTCCTTTGTCCGTGAGATCACCAGATACTATTTCTGCAAGTACCTTATGTACTTCCTCGAGACGCGTAAGAGGGATTACTGCCAGGCGCTTGAAAGTGGCCGCGGTGTCGCGAGAGCTCTTTCGAGGCTGTCGGTTTTTAAAGTCCAGACAACTCTGGCGCGCAAGAAATACACATCGGAAGAGGCCGCCGTGATAATCGACGAGGCGCCGGTCTCGCTTTCCGCGATATATGATGAATTCCAGGCTTTCTATTTTGATTTCACCTCCATGGACTGGATGAGCGTACTTCTGGAGCGCTACGACATATATAATCTGACCGCTTCTCAGAAGAAAGACGTCGCGAACTACCTTCGAAACTATAATAAATCGCTGGCTGGGAAGAGCGACGAGGAAGTGATCGCGTGGCAGCAGGAAGAGATGGAGCGTCGTGACGCTGAGGCGGATCAGAAATACTCGCTCGATAGCGATGGTTCAGCCGCTGTGCCTAGCAGGGTCGGAGAGACTTTCCTTAGGAAGGTCCTTCGCGGAAGCGTCGATCTTGACCGCACCACATTCCTGTCTTTCCTGTTGTTCTTCGATAAGGAATCCGATGTTCCGGCTGAGCACAGGATCAACGAAGCTCGTCTTCGTGACATACTGAACGGCTGCGGCTTTTCGGTACTCGATCCAGAGCGCGAAATAGATGACTTCATCATTGAATACATGAAAGCAGATGACCCAATGTCACTGCTATTGCAGGAAGCTGAAATCATGGCAATGTCTCAGGAAAACTTCTATCTTTACAAATCTCATCTTGCTTCCAAGAGCAAATCCTCAGAGTGGGAGCACTTGCTGTAGCACACGGCGATTGCCCATGCATCCAAGGCAGCGGGTACCAAATAGTCACAAAGGAAAACTCCAGCGATCTTGCTGGAGTTTTTAATACTTAAGTCCTATTAATTATTTGAGGCCCTTCGCGTTAAGAGTCCTGATTCTCGTTACCGGCATTCCACAGAAGCTTGCCCGCCAGCACGCTGTGTTCGTCTGGCTCGCCGCTCCAATTCCAGCCAAGCTCGTCGAAGTGCTCGAGTGTGGTTACTGCCACCGCACTTACTCCGTCATTGGCCCTGCCCCACCTTGACGTGGAGGTCTCTACAAAGAGCAAATATCTGGTATCGCCTATATCTACGAGGAACCTCTCGCTGATGTCCATGTTACCATTCTCATCAGGCGCTTCTGTCAAACTTCCCGCGCCCATGGATACGGCTTTATCGAAATCAGCGCTTTTCCAGTCGGTGAACTCCATCACGGCCGCCGCGCCCTCTGAGTCGATCATCAGCTTCTCGAGCTTCTTGCTATCGCCCGACGCCAGAGCCTTCATCACGAGTTCTGAATTTTTCTCCGAAAACTCACTCATCTTATAAAAATCGATATTCTTCAGATGCTCGTTCTGACGCTTCGCCTTATAAGTACTGTGAGCAACGATGGCCATCGTCAGCAATATCAGGATAGCTGCGAAGATCACGAGCGCTATTATTCTTTGTTTCGTTTTTGCCTTCATAATATAGTTTCCTAAGTGTTGCTGATATTACTCTTAGCGATGTTGATGCCCCAAAAGATGTGGCAAAGCCAAACGTTTCGATGTATCTATACGCTATGAAAAATCCGAAGAAATATTTTTCTGATGTTCATAATATATCATTTGTCGCGGCTTGTCTAATGATGTATATTATACCCATGGAAAGCAAAATGACAGATGCTGAGATCAAAAAAGAAATACGGAGGCGCCGCAACAAAAAAGCCCGCCAGCGCCGCTTTATCATCATAGGCGTAGTGGCTATAGTCGCTATCATCTGTGGTGTGCTGCTCGGCAACAAGATCGCCACAAACAAGTACAGATCCGAAGTCGCCATTAAGAACCCTGTCGCCGAAGATACTCCTCTGATCAACGAGGCCATGGGACAGATCGGCAACGAGGGCGGCGAGAAGTTCTGGAAGTGGTTTGGATTCGGCTCGCGCCAGGATTGGTGTGCTTGCTTTGTATCCTGGGCCCTCGATAGCCAGAATTACATCGATGAAGGTATCGCTCCAAGCTTTGCGATGGTGAAGGACGGAGCCAACTGGTTCAAGGACAAAGATCAATGGAAAGATGGAGGAAGCACTCCGGCTCCAAACGACCTCATCTTCTTTGACTGGGAGGGCGACGGAGTGCTTGATCACGTCGGCATCGTGACCGCCGTGGTGGATGATAAAGTCTTTACTATAGAAGGAAACTCAAGCGACCGCTGCAGGCAAAAGCGCTACACTGTAAGCGACCCGGTAATCGCAGGTTACGGACGCATCGCACTTTAATCTAGTTTGAAATGATACAAAGTTAGGTCCAAAATGCCGATAATTGGCAAAATGGACCTAACTTTTTTATCAAAAAACCAAAAAGTTGGGGATCAAACGCCAATTTCGGCGATTTTTCCCCAACTTTTATTACAAAACAGCTCAATTTGTAATGTCAGTTTGGTCCTATTTTGCATTTCTTAAGCAAATGGGCCCAACTTTTGACTATTTACCAAAAGGATCCGGCTTCTAACTTACTGTTTACCGAAAGGATCCGGCTTTTCGCTTACTATTTACCGAAGGAACCAGGCTTCTTATTTGCGATGAATGCCTTCTTCTTATCCAGCGACTTCATCTCGAGTTCGAAATCCGGATCTTTCTCAGCGAGCTTCTCTCCGGAGACCGAGGCCGCGGCTCTTAAGATACCGCATGTAAACCAAGGGTTGCAGATCAGCACCGGGCCGAGGAGGTTGGAGAACACAGCGTTCTTGTACATAACGCCCTCTATGCCGTCGCTTCCGTTATTGCCCATTCCGTAGACTACCTTGCCGAATCCCTTGAAGTCTCCCTCTTCACCGAATTCGATATTGATCATCTGGATCTGGTTGCCTACTATCTCCATGTGCTGCCCGTTATAGTCAGTCTCGATCTGAAGATCATCACCATAAACGTATTCTCTCTCTGTAGCGGTCACAGGGATGAAGCCCGCGCACTCTACAGTGCTGCCATCGACTCTCTTTATGCTCTTTCCGAACATCGCCATAGTAGTGCCCGTAGCTACGAGAGGTTTGCCGGCTTCGATGAACGCCTTGAGGGCGTCCTTGTATGACTCCATATCCTTTATAATGGCTTCGAACGAGGATATTTCCCCTGCTCCGAAATACATCACATCGTAAGCAGCCGGATCGAAGTCTTTCGTCTCAAAATCTATTTTGTCCACGACCGTATCGGCACCGAGCTCTTTAGCGTATCTCTCAAGCGCCAGCGCATTGCCGCGCTCACCATGCAGAAACAGTGTGTCCGGATACATCCATGCTATCTTCATTATTATAGTCCGCCTTTCCGGCGAAAGGCACCAATGGGGTCATGAAAATATCCCTGCGGTCTTTCGCCTTTTCCTTCCTCATGCTAATCTTATC
>CADAUB010000068.1 GCA_902790965.1 uncultured Eubacteriales bacterium
GGTCACATCGTGATTACCTGCGGTGGCGGCGGGATCCCGGTGATTATGGAAGACGGACAGCTCATCGGAGCCAACGCCGTCATCGATAAGGACAACGCTTCATCGCTTCTCGCAGACAAGCTGAATGCAGACTATCTGGTGATTTTGACGGCAGTCGAAAAGGTTGCCATCAATTTCGGAAAGCCAAATCAGGAATGGCTCTCGAGCCTGAGCATCGAAGAAGCACAGAAATATATCGATGAAGAACAGTTCGCAAAGGGCAGCATGCTGCCAAAGGTTGAAGCAGCCATGCGCTTTGCCTCATCGGGAGAAGGCAGAAGCGCTCTGATCACCCTTCTCGATAAGGCAAAGGACGGTATTGACGGCAAGACCGGCACTGTAATTCACATCTAAACACAGTAAAACAACAAAGGGGGAGACATTAAATGAGTATTCCATTAACCGCAACAATGTGGATTGCCGCTGTTGCTCCAATCATCGTTCTGATGGTACTGATGCTCGGTTTTCAGTGGGGGGCCACAAAGGCTGCACCAGTAGGACTCGCTGTCGCAATTCTTACCGCTATATTTCTTTACAAGGCACCCGCTTCACTCATTGCGGTAGAAGCGGGAAAGGGCCTGTGGAGTGCTATCACGGTACTCCTTGTAGTATGGCCTGCCATACTAATATATGAGGTAAGCGACCACGTAAAAGCCTTCTCCGCCTTCAGGGTAGGTATGCAGAAGTTCACACCAAATGAACTTCTGCAGGTAATAATGGTAGGCTGGGTATTCACCGGATTCCTTCAGGGTGTTACCGGCTTCGGAGTCCCTGTAGCAGTAGGAGCACCGCTCCTTGTAGGCCTTGGAGTCAATCCTCTCTACGCAGTCGTGATCCCGCTTCTCGGACATGCCTGGGGAAACACCTTCGGTACGCTCGGAGTTGCATGGGACGCGCTGGTACTTGCAACAGGTCTTGACTCAGACCCTGCAAATCTGCTCGCAACGGCCGCATGGGCAGCGGCGTTCATCTGGATATGGAACGCCATCACAGGCGTTGCGATCTGCTGGTTCTATGGCGGAGCAAAGGCTCTTAAGAAGGGCCTCCCGGCTGTTGCACTGATTTCGCTCATACAGGGCGGCGGACAGCTTCTGCTGACTCAAGTCAACCAGACTCTCGCATGCTTTGTGCCATGCTGCATAGCGCTTATTGCCACGGTGCTTATCGGACGCACAAAGCTATACAGCGAACCATGGAAGATCGAAGACAGCAACATCATGGACAGAAGCAAGAGCTCCTCGATCGATGATGCCGACGTTCCGGAAGGAATGGGACTTGCGCAGGCATTCTTCCCGTATGCTCTTCTGACGTTCATCACGCTCTTCGTGCTGCTGATTCAGCCTGTCAAGAACTTCCTCGGACAGGTCAAGATAGGATTCAACGTACCCGAGACATCAACGGGATACGGTTTCATAAACGAGGCAGCAGCACCGTATTCGCCTGTGTCTATCTTTACACACGCGTTTACGTTCCTGATTCTTGCATCGTGCATAGGCTATCTTTACTTCATGAAGAAGGGATGGGCAAAGGGCCCCGAGTTTAAGGATGTTATTATCAAATCTCTTAAGAATACAGCTCCTTCGGCAGTAGCGGTAATAGCGTTCCTGGTGATGTCCAGAATAATGGGCGGATCCGGCCAGACAGTAGTGCTTGCACGCGGAATAGCGGCCGTAATGGGTCAGTATTATGCGCTCTTTGCGGCTGTGGTCGGAACTCTGGGATCGTTTATGACGAGTTCCAATATGGCATCAAACGTCCTGTTCGGAGACTTCCAGCTTACGACCGCTAAGCTTCTGGGCTTCGATGCGGCACCTATTCTGGGCGCTCAGACGGCGGGCGGAGCCATCGGAAATACGATTTGCCCGGGCAATATCATATTGGGAACAACGACGGCAGGAATTCTCGGAAAGGAAGGCCTTGCTCTTAGAAAGATACTTCCGCTTACCTTGACGGCAGCAGTTATAGTGGGTATAGTACTGTTCGTAAAGTTGGTTGTATTTGTATAGATGAACTAGAAGATGACAGAGGCAAAAGACAGTATAACATTTAACAAACGAACAAATCTAAAGCAGCTCAGAGTATATCTTCGGATGACTCAACAGGAATTCCTTGACAGCTGTTATACAAATGAAAGTAGGGTTCGGCGCATATCCATAGCTACTCTATCTAATCTGGAGTCAAAAGGGGGTGCTGCGCTGGACCCTCTTATTACCGAAGCGGCACGTGCTTATTCGATGGAAACATCGGATTTCGATCTTGAGCCGGCAGAGTTTATAAACCTGATAGAAAGGCATTTTGCCGAAGCAGAGGACCTCGATGTTGCCACTGCAAACAGTAAGGAAAGCCCCATAACAGAACTTGTAAACAGGCTGACTTACTATTTTGCAGACAGGATGTTTGAAGGAAGCCTCGGCAAAGGCGAACAAATAGAGCCTGACAGAGAACTTGCCGAGAAATTCAATGTCGGAAGATCCGCTTTGCGTGAGGCCATGAAGGTCCTGGATGTAATGGGACTTGTGGATATAAGGCAGGGTCAGGGCACATTCATAAGCAACAGAGAGACTGATTTTTTTGAAATCCCGCTTTTGTGGTCCATGTTTCTTTCAAACAATCAGGTAGAAGAGATGCTTACGCTTCGTTCCCTGCTCGAATGCGAGGCGGCGCGCCTTGCGTCAACAGCGGCAAGCGAAGCGATGAAGAATAAACTCGGCAAGATTATCAGAGAATCCTACGAAGCTGTCAATAATGACGATGAAGAAACGCTGCTGGATCTTGATGTGGAATTCCATGTTTCAATAGCGGAGTACTCAGGGAGTCACCTTATTCATTCGCAGATCCAGACAATAAGAAACCTGCTCAGACAGATAAGTAAGGCGGGTATGTCAGATAAAAGCGAACTTATGAACATCTGCATCGAGCATGAAGAGATATACAAGCTCATCTGCGAAGGAAAAGGAAATGAAGCAAGCGATTCCATGGGCAGGCATCTTGAGAATTCCAAGGAAAGATACAGACTGCCTTAATTTACAAAATCAATATTATCGCTCTTTAGATCCATCGTGACTATAACGCAGTATCCTCTCTACAAGAGGGCGGCAATTACCGCAGCTGCGGCAGAGTCCGGTGGATTTTTTCTATTCCGCAAAACTTCTTTAACTCTCATCTTTTTTATTGCATTGCAAGATTTCCTGTGATATAATTCGCTTGAAATTAGATAAACCAATTTTTAACAATAAAGAACAGGAGGGTTCCGCAATGTATGATCTTTTAATCAAGAACGGACAGCTCGTAACAGCAGACCGCATTTACGCAGCTGATCTCGCTATCAACGATGGAAAGTACGCAGCCATCCTTGCTCCGGGCTCTGACGCCGAGGCTAAGGAAGTCGTGGACGCGAAGGGCAACCTCGTATTCCCGGGCATCATCGACTGCCATGCGCATCTCAATGAGCCGGGCTTTGAATATCGTGAGGATTTCGAAACAGGTTCGCGCGCTGCGGTATCCGCAGGATGCACAACGCTCATCGAAATGCCGCTCAACAACGATCCGTCTCTGATGAACAAAGAAATTTTCGACATGAAGTATGCCGCTATCAGCAGACATTCGTATGTTGATTACGCGCTCTGGGGCGGGATCGTAGGCGATTTTGATGATTCACCTGATTCCGTAAAGAACAACATGGCCGATCTTGTGGATCTGCACGAAGCGGGTGTTGCCGCTTTCAAGGGCTTCACTTGCCCGAATGGCCCGCTCTTCCCAACGGTCAATCTCGGTAACATCCGTAAAGCTCTTGAGATCCTCAAGCCTTACGGAGCTGTCTGCGGCTTCCACTGCGAAGAGTTCGGACAGGTACTCGAGCGTGAAAAAGAAGCTAAAGCCAAGGAGGGACTCAGCAATCAGGAAAAGATCCGCGAATTCCTCGATTCTCACGATGTATGGACCGAGTATGTAGCTACTAAGAATGTCATCGACATGGCCAGAGCTACAGGCGGCCGCGTCCATATCTGCCACGTATCGCATCCAATGGTTGCGCAGATCGTAAAAGACGCTCAGCACGAAGGACTTCCAATCACAGCTGAGACATGCCCGCACTATCTCGGATTCACCGAGGACTTCGTATTCGAGAAGGGCGCTCCTGCAAAGTGCACTCCTCCGATGCGCAAGAAAGAGGACATGGAAAAGCTTTGGGATTACGTGCTCGACGGCACTCTTTCCTGCGTAGGTTCCGACCACTCGCCTGCAGCGGATGAGGAAAAGGACAACAGCACAAAGGATATCTGGAGCGCGTGGGGCGGACTCAATGCCATCCAGTTCTTCCTGCCGATGGTATTCGATATGGTAGTACATCAGAAAAACCTCAGTCCTACACTGATTGCAAAGGTGATGGGTATCAACCCTGCCAAGATCTTCGGTCTCTATGGCAGAAAGGGCGCTTTCGAGATCGGATTCGACGGCGATATCGTTATCGTAGATCCTGAAAAGGAATGGAAAGTTGAGCAGGAGAAACTCTTCACAAAGGGTCACGTAACATGCTTCAACGGGCTCACAGGAAAGGGCGCTCCGGTCCTCACCATGATCAGGGGCAAAGTTGTTGCTAAAGACGGTGTTTATGTAGATGACGCTAAGGGCTACGGCGACTACATCACACCTGTTAAATAGTAGTTGTATGGAAGGTTATTGTGCCAATTTATACCACAAGGGGGTAACAAAATGAGTGACGTCAACAAAGATGTAAAACAGGAAGCGAGCTCAATACAGCCGATTCCTAAAGACAAGAGGATCATGAGTTGGGGATCCAACACAATGCTCTGGCTCGGTGGATGTATCTCCATCGGAACACTCGCAATGGGTTCTTCACAGCTCGAAAACGGTCTTAATTTCCTGCAGCTGTTCCTGGCTGTACTCATCGGTTCCACTATCCTGGTAGTAGGTATCACACTTAACGACCAGTTCGGATATCACACCGGTGCTCCGTACGCTATCCAACTGAAGAGCGCGTTCGGAACAAAGGGCAACATCGTGCCGGTACTGCTAAGAGGCCTTCCGGCTATAGTTTGGTATGGCTTCCAGACATGGCTCGGCGGAACAGCTATCAACAATATCGTAAAGATCATCACAAACAACGCTTTTGATAACGTCTGGGTATGGTTCATCATATTCCAGGTGATACAAATACTGCTCTCCATCAAGGGCTTCCAGGGAGCCAAGTGGGTTGGAAACGTCGGTGGTACGGTGATCATCATCGCCATGCTCTACATGCTCTATGTAATGGTAACCAACGAGATGGACGTTATCCGTTCAGAGTTCGTAAACCGCACAGGTACATGGGGAATGCCTTTCGTAGCAGCGATCATCGCGTTCTTCGGAAACTCGACCACAGTAATGCTCAATGCTTCAGACTACTCACGTGAGATGAAGGACGGCATTTCGAACGGCGCCCGCGGAGTTTCATACTTCCTGGCTATGGTTCCTACAACAGTGCTCCTCGGTGTTATCGGTGCTATGGCATCCACTGCTACAGGTATCGCCAACCCTATCAACGCATTCACACAGATCGTAGATAACAAGCTGGTACTGATCGTGACACTGTCATTCATCATCTTCGCGCAGCTGTCGACCAACCTTGCTTCCAACGTTATCCCGCCTGCATACGCGTTCATGGATGTGTTCAAGATGAAGCATAAGACTGCTGTTATCGTAGTTGGTATCCTCGCTGTTGCTACATGCCCATGGATCCTGACAAACGACAGCTCTGCTGCAGGCCTCGGCGTATTCGTAAAGATCTACAGCGCGTTCTTCGCTCCTATCTTCGGTGTACTGCTGACAGATTACTTCATTCTGCACAAGCACAATTACACTGAGGAACAGCTTGCTGATCTTTATAACGAGAATGGCGACCACGCAGGCTGGAACTGGGCAGCTATCATCGCTATCGCTGTCGGCGCTGTAATCGGACTGCTGAACATCGATATCGCGTTCTTCACAGCTACCATCCCATCGGGACTTATCTTCTATCTCCTGATGAAGTACATGCCAAGCTGCGAACGTTTCTGCAAGGGAACAACACTTGAAAGAAAGTAACACTTAAACCATACAAATACTTCTCTTTACACGAAATGAATATGAGGGGATCAGGCATTGCCTGACCCCCTCATATTCATTAGGCTTTCCTTTTCAGCGAAGGTAAAAGTCGCGCTCTTCGTCGCTGATGAGTTTGACGTAATCGATCACTTCATTAATGTTCCTGCTTTGTTCAAGATCTATATCGGCATAGATCAGGCATTCAGCATCATCAGGCTCGCAGCCTTGAAGCGCTCCATCTGGCGCGTATACCCCGGATTTACCTACATAGGTGAATCGGTTGTCGCTGCCTACGTAATTGCTGTAAACGACATAGGAGCAGTTTTCCATTGCTCTGCACTTCGCGAAGTGGTCGTGAGGAGCGTAAAAAGCCCCCATATTGGCGGATGGCGCGATGATCAAGTCAGCATCTCTGGCGCCGAGCATCCTTGCCGGCTCAGGGAACTCCAGATCGAAGCAGATGATGAGCCCGACTCTTCCGAGATCAGTATCGAAGATCTTGGTCTCTGTGCCCGCTGTGAAGTTTATCGTTTCTCCGGCAAAGAGATGGGTCTTTGAGTAGGTGCCGATGAGCTCGCCTTTGTCACTAATGAAGTTCACGCTGTTGTAAATGACAGGGCACCCGTCTGGTTTTAAAGCGAAGCGCTTGCCGGATCCGCTGACAGGGGCATCTGCCGGAGCGTCTTCCGGCCTGTATTCAGGGAATCCGTATACGATGTGGATCTTATTCTCGGCCGCGAATGAGGCCATCTTCTCAAAGGATGGCCCGGTTGCCTCCTCGCAGAGATCGGGCAACCTGCGGCTCGCCACATATCCGGTCAGATAAAGCTCAGGGAACACAATGAGAGCCGCGCCGTTCGCGGCCGCCTCTTTGATCATTCCCTCGGCTCGCTCTATGTTGTATTCCTTGCCGTCTTTATACGATGTAGTCTGCGCTACACACACCTTATACTTGTCCATGGCTATCGATAGCTCCTTCTTCTCTTGAACCTACAATGCTACTCCCTTGTCAGCATCTCCGAGAGCCTGCGGCTCGCTGATCCGCTGAAATCCTCAGCCCTGCGTATATGCAGGAACGACGAACCGAAGATGTACCGCTCGTTGCCTAGTTCTTCGTCGTCTCCGAGGAATATCCCAAGTGTCTCTATCCCATGCCTCTTTAACATCCTGAGCTGGAAACATGTGTCCTTTATAGCTACCTCGCCAACATATTTAGGGTGTTTGGCCCGGCTTGCTCTTCCGGCTGTCATGTCGTTTGGCAGGCCGTCGCTCAGCACTACAAGTATGCGGCGGTCTTCCTTTCTCTTCAGAAGATCTGACCCGGCAGCCGCTATCGCTAGGCCATCGCGGTTGTTAGAGCCCGCGTGGTACTCAAGTATGCGGATGTCGGTATCCGGCTCGTCGGAGTAATCCCTGAAGCGCCTTATCACGGTGTGGTCGCCATAAGTGCAGTAACTCATTACTCTGTGCGGTATCTCGACGCGGCTTAGAGCGGCGCTGAACATGTAGCTCTGAAGAGCTACCATGGCTTCACGCTTTTGCTGCGAACCACTCGCGTCTATCAGAAGATCTACTGATATGGATGGCTCGCTGTGGAAGGCCTCTTTCTGGAAGAGCTTAGGATCGCTCACGCGGCCGACTTTCCAAAGGGCGCTGTTTATAAGTGTGCCGTGATCGGCTGTGTAAAGTTCAGGGTCGCTCAGTATCCTCAGCATGTTCCTGAACGCCGTCTCGAGGCCTCGTATCCCGGCCTTGACGATCGCTTCGTTTTCCTTCATGATCTCCATGTTTGCCTCGAAGCTCTCGCGGGCAAGGTCATGCCTTATGCGGTCCGTATCTTTTTCCTCATCCTCGCTACTGCGTGGGATGCCGTCTGTGAAGTGCAGCTTTCTGTCTTCGTGTATGCCGATGCAGAGCTCACTTTCTATCTTTTTCAGTTCAGAGCCGGTCTTGAATGACGGACCGAAGTTTCTTCTTATGTATTCCGGGATAAGGGCGAGATCCTCTTCACCCAGGTCGGTGAGAAGTTTTTTTCCGCCTGTCCCGTAAATGAGCCGGCGCCCGAGCTTTTTCTCGGGATCAGCTATGTTACTTTCATCGTCGCTATCCTCGTCGCTTCCGTGCTCATAGTCGAGCCACTCAGGCATCGGGTCAAGATCGTGCTGAGGGGCGAAGTAGCGGGTGATAACTTTCTTATATATATACTCGGCGAGCTTGGCGAGAGCCTCTGCGTCCTCGCACTCGGTTGACCGCTTGATCAATTCTTCGTACTCGTTAAGTACGCGGTCAAATCCCTGTAGCCTGCGCATCGTCTCGGCAGTCGCGGGGCCTTCGAGATCAGGGAATCTTCTGAGAAGCCACCATATGCTTATCCAGCCGCGAGACGAAGCCCTCCAATGGAAGGGGTCGCCTGCGAGGATCTCTGAAGCCGCAAGTCTCGCTATGACAGGCGCGCCTGGCCTTTCGCAGCGTATACGCTGGTTCACAGCGTACTCAAGGCAGGTGTGAACGACAGGCAAAAACAGCCTCATGTCGAATGCCGCGAAGCGGTATCTTCTGATGCAGGTGTTCAGTTCGTCAAGATCGAACAGCTTATCTGCTCCGCCGAGTATAAGGCCTTCGTAGACGGAGACCATGCCACCCGCGCCAAGAAAGGCACTGCTCATGTAGTAAACATATTCGGGATAGTCAGCACGGCTGTGATCTCCCGATACCGTCATGAACATGCTGTCTGCTCTGCCTTTGTCTCTGGCAGTGGCACTGGCCGCGAGAGCCTCGCTGTCAGCGATCAGTTTTTGCATTCCTTTCTTTAAAACGCTCATGATGCC
>CADAUB010000069.1 GCA_902790965.1 uncultured Eubacteriales bacterium
GCTAAGATCTATTCGATGGCTAAAGAAGGCATCCCTACATTACCAGCAGATCAAACCACCAAAATGCTGGTAATCCAGGCCATTGAAGTCCTGAGAAGAGTCGATGAAACTCTCAACACGATATTAGCACGGATGCAGGAAATCGCCAAGACTTTACCAGAATATCCTGTAGTACGGTCTATGGGAGGTGTAGGTGAAGTACTTGCACCAAAGCTGATAGCTGACATCGGTGACGTTAGAAGATTTCATAACAGCAAAGCATTGATCGCATATGCCGGCATAGATGCACCTCCATACCAATCCGGACAATTCATTGGCACGAATCGTAATATTTCCAAACGAGGATCTTCTGCCATACGTAAGACAGGCTATGAAGTGATGCGATCTTTGAAATCCCATCCGATGCCGGCAGATGGATCTGTATACCAGTTTATCCTGAAAAAAGAGGCTGAAGGGAAGCCCAAAAAAGTAGCAAAAATGGCTGGGCTTAACAAATTCCTGAGAATCTACTATGCAAGAGTGATGGAGGTATACAGCTGCTGATTGAGTAAATATGGAATGCCCTTATGAGGTTGGCAAAAGACCAGCCTTTTTGTAGTACATAAAAAGAAAAAGTGAAACCTGCTAGCAAATTCAAATTAGCACTTGAATTTTGTTAGCAGGTTTTTGTGCGACAGCCCCGTCAACTTTGTTTTGGATGCTAAATTGCCAGCTCAGTCTCTTTATCGAAGAGGTGGATCTTTTCTACGTCAGCAGCGAGCTCGATGTTCTCCTCTGCTTTCTTTGCATACCTTGCAGGAACTCTTGCGATCAGCTTCTGGCCTGCGTACTCGAGGTAGAGATAAGACTCTGAACCCATCATCTCATCGAGATCGATGTACGCGTTCATGACGTTGCCGCTGCCGAAGAACTGCTGCTCAGCGTGGAAGTCTTCAGGTCTGATACCACAAACAACAGTCTTGCCTTCGTACGCTGCAAGTTCAGGCTTGTTCACTACGATCTCAACATCGCCGAAGCAGAGCGCATAACCGCCATCCGCTTTCTTCACCTGTGCATCGATGAAGTTCATCTGAGGCGAACCGATGAATCCTGCAACGAAGAGGTTGCAAGGATGATCGTACAGATTCTGCGGTGTATCGAACTGCTGGATGACTCCGTCCTTCATGACGCAGATCCTGTCGCCCATCGTCATGGCCTCTGTCTGATCGTGTGTTACGTACACGAACGTTGTGCCAAGTTTCTTATGGAGCTTTGTGATCTGCGATCTCATCTCTGTTCTGAGCTTAGCGTCGAGGTTGGAAAGTGGCTCGTCCAGGAGGAATACCTCTGGCTCACGCACCATAGCTCTACCGAGCGCTACTCTCTGTCTCTGTCCACCCGACAGTGCCTTAGGCTTTCTGTCGAGATAAGGTTCGAGGCCAAGGATCTCAGCAGCCCACTGAACTCTCCTGTTCATCTCATCTTTAGGAACCTTCGCGAGTTCGAGAGCGAATGTCATGTTCTTGTATACCGTCAGATGAGGATACAGAGCGTAGTTCTGGAATACCATCGCGATGTTTCTGTTCTTAGGCGCGACGGCGTTCATCAGTTTATCGCCGATATAAAGCTCACCGGATGTGATCGATTCGAGCCCGGCGATCATTCTCAGAGTCGTGGACTTTCCGCATCCGGAAGGACCGACCAGGACCACAAACTCTTTATCCTTGATCTCGAGGTTGAGATCAGGAACAACGGTAACTCCGTTGTCGTATGTCTTAACTACATTCTTAAATGTAATACCTGCCATGTCTTTATCTCCTTATGCTATTCCTTGACTCCGCCAAGCGCTACTCCGGCAACGATGTACTTGGACAGCGCTATGTAAACTATGATGATCGGTACGATCGCTAGCGTTATGAGCATGTATACCTTGCCCATATCGAACTTGAGGAAGTCCGCGCTTCTCAGCATCGCGATCAGGATCGGAAGCGTCCTCTTGCTGTTGTCCTGAAGTATCAGGGCTGGGAGGAAGTAGTTGTTCCAGTTCTGGACGAATGCGAATATCGCCTGTACAGCGAGAGCCGGCTTCATGATCGGAAGCACTACTCTGTTGAATGTCATGAATTCGTTGCTTCCGTCTACCCTGGCCGCCTCTACCAGTTCAAGTGGCAAGCTCGACTGCATGTAACTGTACATGAAGTAGAATACTGCCGGAGCCGCTATCGATGGTAAGATGAGCGGATAAAGCGTGTTGAGCATTCCCATCTTTGTGATTACATTGATGAATCCCATCGCCGATACCTGTGTAGGCATTACGAGGATCAGCATGATGAATATGAATGCAGGCTTTTTAAGCTTGAAGTTGTAAGCGTACAGCCCGTATGCTGTCAGCGCCGAGAAGTATGTCGCAAGTATCGCGCAGAATGTCGATACGATCAGACTGTTCTTTATACCGGACAATACAGGCAGCTTCGCGTCATGTATTACGTTATTGAAGTTCTTGGCGAACGATGACCCCGGTAGCGCTGAGAATCCGTGCTGTATCTGCGCGTGACTTCTTGTGCAGTTGATCAACAGTATATAGAAGAAGAACAGGCACAGGAATGTCAGAATTATCAGAACGATGTAAGCTATGACCGTTCTTGCATGTGAAGGCTTCTTATCCATTGAGGGCCTCCTTTCTTGGTTTGAACCTGTCTCTCTTCTTTATCTTCCTGTCGTTTTCAGTCGGATTGAGGTTGAAGTATACGAGCAGGCACAGGATCGCGCAAATGACGAACAGTACTACTGAGACCGCACCAGCCATACCGTAGTTCTTGCTGAACAGATGGTTGTTCAGGTACATGATCAGTGTAGTTACTGTACGGTCAGGCGAGCCCTTTCCGTTGGTCAAGATCTGCGGTACATCGAACATCTGGAGTCCGCCGATCATCGATGTGATCAGTACATATACAAGGATAGGTCTGATCATCGGAAGTGTTACCCTGAAGAATGTCTGCCTTGGCGAGCATCCGTCGAGCTCGGCCGCTTCGAACAGTGAAGGGCTGATTCCCATTACGGCTGCCATCAGCAGTATGGTCGTATTACCAAACCACATGAGGAAGTTCATGAGAGCTACCAATCCGCGTGTTCCTGCTACCGAAGACAGGAATCTGAATGGGTGATCCAGTATTCCCAGCGAGACTAGTGTCGCATTTACCGGTCCGTTGTTTGAGAAGAGCGCGAAGAACAGCATCGCGAACGCCGAAGCCATGATAAGGTTTGGCATGTAAATTACTACTTTGAAGAACTGCTTGCCCTTGATCTTGAGTCTCACGTCTGTGAACCAGGCTGCAAGCAGAAGCGATACTACGATCTGTGGGATGAATCCCGCAAGCCACAGTATGACCGTATTACCAAAATATTTGAGAAAGTCACTGTTAAACAGTTCCTTATAGTTGTCTAATCCAACAGGTGTAGGACCGATCACTGTCAGTCCTGAACGGTAATACTCGAAGAAGCTGTAGTATACCGTCTGTGCCAGCGGTACAAGCTGGAACACTACGAAAGCTATGAAGAATGGTGCGATGAATAAATACCCCCACTTCGCATAGCTTATTTCCTTTACTTCTGGTTTGTTTTTTCTTGCCATATCGACCTCCTGTAGGGAATCGATCATTTACATTCTCTTACAAAATTAAGGGGTGACCATCTGGCCACCCCTTATTAAGAATTGCCTTAATTATTTAGGCCAGTTGACTGTTTCGATTTCTGGATAGATTTCCTTGATGGATTTCTCGAAGTTAGCCTTAGCTGTGTCGAGATCAACAGTGCCATCATAGTAATCCTTCATAGCAGCCTGCATCTTTTCGATGATGCCCTGGTCATAAGGCGAAGCGATCTTCAGGCTGAGTCCTTCTGCAGCGTCGGAGAGCAGAGCGTAGTGGTTCTGTCCACCGAGGAAGTCATTGCCTTCATAGTTTGCAGCGAGGTCTTTGATAACGCTCTTGCTGTTGACGAAGTCACCCTTCTCTGTAGCGATCTTGTTCAGGATCTCAGGGTCTGTTGTCATCTTTGTCATGATGTCAGCAACGAGGTCAGCATTGTCTGTTCCTGTTGCAGCTGTGAGCCATGTACCACCCCAGCACCAGTTAACAGGACCAACGCATACTGCGTAGTCGCCCCAAGCACTCTGTGCAGGATCCTTTGTTCCGTCTGGATCAGCATTTCCTGTCAGTGTGAAGTCGATCTCCCATGTGCAAGCTGGGATGCAGAATACCTTGGAGTCCTTACCCTGGTCAGCGTTCCAATCGTCGCTCCAGAGGGAAGTCTTGTTGTTGTAACCCTTGTCTGTGTAGTCCTTTGTCATAGCTACCCAGTCCATGATGTTCTTGTCAACATTGAGTGTCTTTCCATCCTCTACGAATGGAGCAGCATCGTTGTTGTAGAAAGGTCTGAATGTGTCATCATAGCCGGAGAGCATGAAGTAACCAGCGTCCTTCATCTTCTGAGCTGTCTCTGCGAACTTATCCCAGTCAGCTACAGCTTCCTGTACTGCTGCAGGATCGTCAGTTCCGAGAACTTCCTTAGCGATGGAACGTCTGTAAGCGATCAGTCCCGGGCAAGCCTGCCAGGAAACGCCCTTTACGTTGCCGTCAGCATCGGAAACAACTTCCTTTGTGTACTCATACTGATCAGATGTTGCATCGAGTACTCCTGGGAGATCGGCAATGTTCATTGTCGAATCAGAGTTGGTGTACTTTCTAGCGTAGTCAGCCTCTACGAGGAACATGTCTACCTTGTCATCTGCTGCAGCACTTTCCTGATTGAGGAGTGCCTCGTCGAGTTTGTTCTGATAGTTGTTGCCTTCGTTAGGCTCGATGATCCAGTTAACTACTGTTCCATCGTTCAGTGTTGTTGTGGAACCATCCTCAGCAACTTCTTTGACCTCTGGATAGTAGTCATTAAAGCGTGTCTGGAATTCGTCGTTCCAGCACCAGATGTTGAGTACCTTACCGGCCTCTCCGGAAGCCTCTTCGCCGCCGCCACCGCCGCATGCTGTCATTCCGAAAATCATTGCTCCAGCGAGAGCGAGGCTCAGGACTGCCTTGAATCCCTTCTTCATAGTGATCCTCCTTACATTTGAAAAAACTAACTTGCAAATCAATCAATGATCTGCTTACTAACACTGTTTCCGCTAAGAAACTTACCCGACACCATTATTTGTTCTGCTACACTCGTGCCTTCGATCGATTCCACAAGCTTGCGGACCGATTCCTTACCTATCTTGTCGGCGTCCTGATGCCATGTAGTCAGATGAGGGTTGATGATCTTTGAAAGATTGATGCCGTCATATCCGCATGCACTTATGTCATTCGGTATGCTCAGACCTCTTTCGAGGATCTCGGTCTGCCCTCCTATAAAGGAGTAGTCATCTGGGAACATGATCGCCGTAGGCGGTTGTTCCAGATCGAGCAGAGCCGCTGTCGCCTTCCTGACCGAAGCAGCATCGTGGTATCTGGCTTCGACCATGTATTCAGGAGGAGTCACTATGCCGTATTCTTCCATGGCTTTGTTGAATCCCCTGATACGCTTCTGTGTTACAAGAGTGCGCTCGCCGTGAATGTATGCGATCTTTCTGTGACCCTGCTCAGCCATATAGGAAGCTAGTCTGTATGCTCCCTCCTGATTGTCTGAAACTACTGAGCTAAGATTGTCGAACGAGTAGTCGATGGTGACCACCGGTACTTCGCTCTTGACCAGCTCGAGCACTTCAGGGTTTTGGAAATCTACGCTTGCGATCACGACTCCATCGACGTTCCTGTACCTACAGTGCTGAAGGAATGACATCTTTTGTCCGCTTATGTTGTTGCTTATAAAAGTGATGTCGTATCCTCTGGCTTCAGCCTCTTCCTTAACGCTGTTCAGGATATGCGAGAAGAACTCGTGTGTCAGACCGCTCATGGTGTCATCGACAAACAATACTCCGATATTATTGGACTTGTTTGTCTTGAGCAGCCTGGCCGCAGCATTCGGCATGTAATTGAGCTTACTTGCCGTTCGCTTGACCAGCTCGACTGTCTCTGGGCTTATCTCAGCATAACCATTGAGAGCTTTTGAAACAGTAGCCGGGGAAACGCCGCATTCCTTGGAGATATCTTTAATAGTTACCAACCGATACCCCCTTTCATGCTGCGTCTCGGCAAAACGCGCGAATACGTTTTCGTGGTTTCATTTTAATTTACTAAATCGATTTCGTCAATAGAAATTTTCGTAATTTTCGTAACTGATCACAAGCTTATCCGTCATTTCCCCGAATTTTACAGTTTTTCCGCCAAAAATTTATTTTTACCTTTACAAATCGTATTGTTCACCCCTATAATAAAACCAAAGTTACGAAAACGTATTCGCTATTTAACGCAAAAGACGGTGGACTAAAAATGAAGTTTGGACATTTCGACGATATCAACAACGAATATGTAATAACATCACCTGAAACTCCCCTTCCTTGGATAAACTACCTCGGATCGCAGAGCTTTTTCAGGCTGATCTCAAATACATCGGGAGGCTACTGCTTCTATAAAGACGCCAAGCTTATGAGGCTTACCCGTTACCGCTACAACAACAGCCCTATGGACTGCGGCGGTCATTACTTCTATATAAAGGATGGAAACAACATCTGGAACCCGGGCTGGCAGCCTACTAAGACTTCCCTCGGATCATATAAGTGCAGACACGGCCTCGGATATACCGTATTCGAAAGTTCGAAGGCCGGCCTCGAAGCAAAGCAGGAAGTATTCGTACCTCTCAATGAGAACTGCGAACTCACAAGACTGACTCTGACCAACGATTCCTCGAAGGTCAAAGAAATAGATCTATATAGTTATGTAGAGTTTTGTCTATGGAATGCGCAGGACGACTCCTCCAACTTCCAGAGGAACTTCTCCATCGGTGAGGTAGAGGTCGAAGGAAGCACTATTTATCACAAGACTGAATACAGGGAGCGCAGAAATCACTATGCTGTGTTCCACGTTAATAAAGACATCTGCGGTTTCGACACTAGCCGCGATGAGTTCGTTGGCATATATAACGGCGCCGGCGAGCCTCGCGCTGTGAAAGACGGAGTCAGCTACAACAGCATAGCTCACGGCTGGGCCCCTGTCGGAAGCCATCATCTCAAGGTACACCTCGAACCAGGCGCTGAGTATTCTTGCATTTTTATTCTCGGATATTGCGAGAATGAAAATGACAAGAAGTTCATCGCGCCGGGCGTCATCAATAAAGAGCCTGCGGACAGACTTATCGCCCTCTTCGATACGGACGAAAAGTTCGACGCAGCGCTTGAAGCACTCAAAGCATACTGGGCAGATCTTCTCTCGAGCTACAAAGCCTCAACGGGCAATGAAAAGTTTGATCGCTCGGTAAACATCTGGAACCAGTATCAGTGCATGGTCACATTCAACATGAGCCGTTCAGCCAGCTACTACGAGAGCGGACTCGGCCGCGGCATGGGATTCCGTGATTCCTGCCAGGATCTCCTCGGATTTGTCCATCTGATCCCTGAGAGGGCTCGCGAGAGGATAATCGACATCGCCAACACCCAGTTCCCTGACGGCAGCACTTACCATCAGTACCAGCCTCTTACAAAGAGAGGCAACATGGACGTTGGCAGTGGCTTCAACGACGACCCGCTTTGGCTGATCGCTTGCGTCTCCGCGTATATCAAAGAGACCGGTGACTTCAGCATACTCGACGAGCAGTGCACATACGACAGCAACGAAAATGACAAAGCTTCCCTTCTGGATCACCTCAGAAAGAGCTTTGAATATTCGACTACACACCTCGGGCCTCATTCCCTGCCGCTCATCGGACGCGCGGACTGGAACGACTGCCTGAATCTCAACTGCTTCTCGGAGCATCCTGGTGAAAGCTTCCAGACTACAGGCCCAAGCGAAGGCCCTGTCGCTGAGAGCGTGTTCATCGCTGGCATGTACGTTAAATACGGCATCGAGTTCGCCGACTTACTGACGCACGTCGGTTGCAAGAAAGAAGCGAAGGAAGTTCTGAAGAACACTGATAAAATGACAGCCGTCGTACTGGACGCAGGATGGGACGGAGAATGGTTCAGACGTGCCTATGACTCTTTCGGAGCTCCGGTCGGCAGCAAAGAATGCGAAGAAGGCCAGATATTCATCGAGCCTCAGGGCATGTGCGTGATGGCAGGCATCGGCCTTGAGACAGGCGAAGCCAAGAAGGCCCTCGATAGCGTAGAGAAACATCTTGAGACAGAGTACGGAGTAATGGTGCTTCAGCCGGCTTACACGAAATACCATCTGGAGCTCGGCGAGATAACATCTTACCCACCTGGATATAAAGAAAACGCCGGCATATTCTGCCACTGCAATCCTTGGATAGTCGTAGCAGAGACCATGATTGGCGATGGCGACCGCGCATTTGACGTATTCCGCAAGACAAACCCTGTGTTCCTCGAGGACATAAGCGATATACACCGCACAGAGCCATACTGCTACTGCCAGATGATCGCGGGCAAAGACGCAGCGACTCACGGCGAAGGCAAGAACAGCTGGCTTACAGGTACAGCGGCCTGGTCGTTCGTAGCGTCCAGCCAGTACATACTGGGTATAAGGCCTGAGCTCGACGGACTTAGAGTCGACCCTTGCCTCCCAGCAGACATCAAGACAGTCAGCTGCGTGCGTAAGTTCCGCGGCTCTGTATATAACATCAGCGTTGAGAACAATGCTGGTGGCCATAGAGGCAAAGTAAGCGTAACAGTCAACGGA
>CADAUB010000070.1 GCA_902790965.1 uncultured Eubacteriales bacterium
CCGGCATCTTTGTAGTAAGTGAACTTGACATCTCTAAAGCCGTTGAAGTGTAGCGACGAAGCATCAAAGAACGCTAGCCGTTGCCTCTTATTGTGATAGGTGCAGGAAACGACCAGATTCCTCTTCGAGTCATAGCAAATGCCATTCCCGTGATAGACATCCACCACAGAGGACTTACCCATTACCGCATTGTCGCTCATCCTTACTTTCATAAGGATACCCTTCTGGTTCGAAGGAGAGACCATCATGTAGTAAGCGTATGTGCCATCTGTGCAGCTTCCTTCTACTACGCTGTATCCACCATGTCCTTGGCCAGCCATGGCTCTCAGATCAAGCGCCCCATATGCATTTCCCAGGGCCTGCGGATAGGCAGTAAGCGTGCCGCTGATCGTAGGCCTGTTGGTGACCGGCGTAAGCACCGGCTCTTCGTCCGCAGCAAAAGCAGGCACCGGCAGCACAAGAGACACTGCCAGCAGCATAGTGAGTATTCTGCTTAAGAACCTCTTATTCCTATACATCTCCCTTTTGATAACCCTTTCTTTCCGGCCCCTTCAGACCGGTATTCCTACTGGCCCAAAAGGTTCCTTATCTCCTGCTTGTAATCTTCCACTCCAGGCTGGTTGAACGGGTCGATTCCCATCAGCTTGCCTGTGACAGCCGCTGTCATCATGAGGAAGTAGAGCAGCTGTCCGAGTGTATATTCGTCCATCTCTTCGATGTCGATCTTGATCATTGGAATATTCGCTTTGGCATGGGCAGCCATAACGCCCTTTACAGCCATCGCGTTAATATCGTTCAGAGATCTGCCTGCGAGATCAGGGCCTGCCGACTCAGGAACGGTGACGTCCTTGTCTCTGTTTACCACGTTGAATATGGTCTCAAAGAATATCTGGTGACCTTCCTGGAGGAACTGTCCCATGGAGTGCAGGTCTGTCGAAAGAGTAAGTGAAGCCGGGAACAGGCCCTTGCCTTCCTTGCCCTCGCTCTCTCCGTAGAGCTGCTTGCACCATTCTCCGATAAGTCTGAGCGAAGGATCGTAGTACTCGATAACTTCGATCTCCTTGCCGGATTCATATAGCGCAAATCTGGCCAACGCGTAATCGAGGCCCTTCTGCCAGAACGCATCATCAGATGCGATCTCTTTAGCGCCGTTTACGAATGTCTCTATATCCACTCCTGCTACAGCGAGTGGGAACATGATGCCAGGCGTGAAAGCAGAATACCTGCCGCCTATGTTGCCCGGGATCTCGAAGGTCACATACCCTTCATGGTTAGCTTCTTCTCTCAGGATACCCTTTACAGGGTCAGTGACAGCGACGATCCTCTTTGCGGTCTCTTCTCTTCCGTACTTTTCGTACATCCAGTCTTTGAGCACACTGAATGCAAGGCGGCTTTCCATTGTGCCACCCGACTTGGATACTACGCAGAGGCAGACTTCGTTGTTCTCAACTACTTCTTTGAAGTCGGCAAGATAGTAGCCGCTCATGTTGTTGCCCGCGTATAGTATCTCAGGGCAACCCGGCTTTGATCCGCCGAGCGCCTCGAGCACTGCTGCAGTTCCGAGGTACGAGCCGCCGATACCTATAACGATCAGCTTGTCGCACTTGGAGCGGACATCATCGGCGGCGCGTTTCATTCCGTCCATCCACTCGGACGGAATCTCGCTCGGCCAATTGACCCAGCCGGTGAAATCCTCTTCATCTCTTCTGAGCTGCTGCATAAAAGCCACTGCCCCATCATGTCTATCACTGTATTTTACCCTTGATTCCTCCAGTGAGATATTTATCTTTATCATTATTAAGAATCTCCTTTCCTTTATTATTTGCTTTCGTTAGCGTCTATTATCTCTTTCCCAACTTCTTCCTTCTGTTGTAGCGTATCATGATTCCGACTGTCAGCAGCAATCCCGCAAGAGTCGCTGCGACAAGTTCGTACTTGTATGGATAAACATATTTGAGTTCCACCTCGTGCTGCCCCGCAGGGAGCATAGCGCCGGTGAAGGATATGTTCACATCGTTTATCTTATCGACTTCTTCGCCATCGACGTATATGTGCCAGCCCTTGTTCTTCAGGATGGAGAAGTACATGACGCTATCCTTTTCACAGGTCATGGTGCCCTTCACATAGTCGTCGCTCCATTCGCTGATATCGTATTTACGGCTATCTAACGTGGCTGCGTTCTTATCGTAGTTGTCCATTGGGACAGCATAGACAGCGACATCATCATAGGTATAGAGGCCCGGATTGCTGAGGTTGAACTTTACAGTTCCCGGGAACTCTTCGAAATAACCGAGATTGATGTCAAAGTCCTCAACATCGTTGAAACTCCTAACGCCAGACGCCTCATCTTTTGCGTTGTTCTTTACTTCCGCCTGCTCACCCCTGAACTCACGCTGGCATATAGTCGTGATCTTAAAGCTAGGATCGTTCTTATAGGAAGCTATGGCAAGCTTATCCTTGAAGAGGAGGTACTCTTCATCCGGAAGATATCCACCTGTCATAAATCTGGTGAACTCCTCGTAGCCCATGGCCTGCCTTCTGAGGTTGCGGAAAGAGAGGAACACCTGCCTGTTCTTTATATCTCCGGTCTTTACCTCAATGAAGCTACTTATAGTCCTCGCTTCTATCTGCTTCTTCTCAGGATCTACAGTAATACCATCCGCCGAGATTAGTTCGATATCACTTTCTTCTATTACAGTCGCGATGTCATCTTTTGATGCATGTTTGACTCCTCCGAGTTTATCCACATAACTGTCTGGTACTACTGCAGTCTGCATCAATACCTGCTCGCGAAGATGGACAGGGTACTCTTTCAGTTCAGACTCTGTGATGAACTGATCAAAGCTTGTACCGAGCCCCATGCAATGGCTATTTGTGAAAAGTTCGTACCCACTGGCATCCTCGGCCGCGCCATATCCATAAGGAACGTAAATCGATGCCCTGCTGTTCTTCTTTATACTCGTATCCGTTGGACTGCCCAGGAAGTATTTGACGCCCATCAGATAATCCAGCATTGCTCTGTTGTTATTACCATCGATGAGGGTCCTGCGGTAATTACCGCTGCAATTGCCAACTACTTTGTTGAAATCATGCCAGGCACTCGGCGCAGAGGAAAAGCCGGTGTATATTGGCCTTGTACCAAGAGCGATGCTCGAGTTGACCATAGTGCCCGAAGTGCGAACACCGTAGTAACCACCCATCCTGCTGTATCTGTAGAAGTCGGAATCCTTCTCCTGTACTTCTCTTATTGAAGCCTCAGACGTTTCCATTATTGCGCCGTAACTTTCACCTGTATGGGCATGTCCGCTTACTCCGTCGTGCGCATGAGTAAAGCTATCGAACACGCCTATCACAGCTATATCTGCCGTAGTTATAAGCATTATCAGCACCAATCCCACGGAGCAGACCGTTCTTGCGGCTTTTGTCATTTCTTCCTTGCTCATCATCACCGCTCTTATATGCCCGATGATGATAATGGCAGTTCCAAGTATTAGCCCTGCCCCTGCCGCAAGCGCAGACTTACGCGAGTCCATCTCAAGATACATATATCTTACGAGGACCCATCCCGCAGTCAGGATCAGCCACAGTTCCATAATTAAGCAAGAGAGCTTAGACTTAAAAGTCTCCACATCAAAGTTCGTTATCGCTGCCCAGGCGGTGAAGAAGGCTACCATATAGAACCAGCGCCCTGACGGGTAACTGAATCCGTTGAAGGCTCTGCAGACAGCTGGGATCTGAGTGCCAATAAGCAGCGCGAAAGCCATGATCGCTTCGATTTTGCCCTTGAACGCCTTCTTGACTATCATCGGCATAAGCACGACACCGATTATCGGAAGGCCAATGCCACTGTATGAATTTGCGCCTGTGTTAGTCGGCATATACAGGGATTTTGGCACGGTCAAATATGAATAAAGCGAGAACCATGTCTGTTTGCCCGAGCCCGTATCTGTTGTTGCGGCCGACATACTCATCAGTATCTCGGATACGAAGAACGATGCGACCAGTATGCCCGCGATGCCGCAAAGCATGAATCTCCCTGTAGTTACAAAGAATTCCTTAGGCTCTTTAAGAGCGCCTTTCATTATCATCCTCAGGAAGAAATAGATGACTATCATTATTCCCGAGGCATATCCCCAGACCACGCCTGCGGTCAGGAAGTAGAATACGGATATGATGAATATGAGTGGCGACTCGTTGTCGATTATCTTTTCGCAGCCGAGCATCAAAAGCGGGAACAGAAGCGCTGCCGTGTTGAAGCCCGCTTGATCCGGTATAGTCATGAACATCCACATCGAGAACGCATAGCAAAGCGCACCAAGAATGTTCTGATTCCCTGTCAGGTTGACCTTCCTTCCGAAGAATAGGAACGCGACTCCCACGCAGTACTGTCTGAAGACCGATACTAAAGTGTATCCCAAATCTATCTTGTCCTCAGGGAACGCTATGATCATGTATGTGAATGGATTTGCCAGTTTGGAAGCGAACATGTTCCAATTGTCACCGCCAAGACCTATGCTCCAGTTCCATGCGTTAAATCCTTCGCCCGCCAGAAATCCCTGTACGATATGCTTGACTGCGATATACGAAGGGATGATCTGTGTGATGCCATCCTTGTTTCCCGATTTACTATTCGTTACGAACACAGAGTGCCCTATAAGATAGAAGGAATACGCTCCCAAGGCCGCAATAATAAACAGCAGCGTGTAAATGAGCAGCTGCCTGCCAATGCTGTATTCAGCACTTCGCTTTTCGAGTTTTAGATGCTTATCTGTTTCCATACATCTTTTCGTAATATTGCTGATACTCTCCGCTGATTATGTTCTTCCACCAGGCCTCGTTATCGAGGTACCACTGTATGGTTTTACGGATGCCATCCTCGAACCTGGTCTCAGGAAGCCATCCGAGTTTAGCGTGTATCTTGGCCGGATCGATCGCGTAGCGCTGGTCGTGTCCCTTTCTGTCTGTCACAAATGTGATCAGGCTCTCAGGCTTGCCAAGCTGCTTCAGTATGATCTTAACGACATCGATATTGGCCTTTTCGTTGTGGCCGCCGATGTTATATACTTCGCCCACTTCTCCGTCGTGGAGTATCATGTCGATCGCTCTGCAGTGATCCTCAACATAGAGCCAGTCTCTGACGTTAAGACCCTCTCCATATACTGGGAGCGGCTTATCTGCCATTGCGTTGGCGATCATCAGCGGGATCAGTTTCTCCGGGAACTGATAAGGCCCGTAGTTATTACTGCAGCGGCTTATGGTAACAGGCAGTCCGTATGTGCGGTGATATGCCATTGCCAGAAGATCTGCCGAGGCCTTACTTGCTGAGTAAGGGCTCGATGCCGTAAGAGGCATCGTCTCGACGAAGAAAAGATCTGGTCTGTCGAGCGGCAGATCGCCATAGACCTCGTCTGTACCCACCTGATGGAATCTCTTTACCCCATACTTGATCGAAGCATCCATCAGCACCTGCGTTCCGAGTATATTTGTACGCAGGAAAAGTCCCGGATCCTCGATCGAACGGTCTACATGAGACTCCGCCGCAAAGTTGACCACGATATCAAACTTCTCTTCAGCGAAGAGCTCATCGATGGCCGCTGCATCAGTAATATCCATCTTGACGAATTTGAACTTTGGATTATCCATAGCAGGCGCAAGCGTCTCGAGATTGCCTGCATATGTGAGCGCGTCGAGACCCACTATCTCATAATCCGGATGCTCTTTAAGCATATGGAATACGAAATTACTACCTATGAATCCGGCTGCTCCGGTAACGAGTATCTTCATCTTGGACCCTTTCTTATCTAACAAAGTTTTATGCCACGTCAGTAGCGCCAGGCATTTCCTTTTGTATCTTGATGAAAGTTATCACGGCGAGCACTAAAGCGAGTCCTGTCATCAGCACCGCGTACATAGTCACAGCTCCCATGATTCCGTAATTAACTACAAAGTATTTTGAAAGCAGCAGCGCCGCGAGGGCTGTCGCTCCGTATGAGTAAAGCAGTGTCTTGTGGAGCCTAATGATCGTGATGATCGTATTGAAGAATACTGAGAACGCCAGCATGCCTCCGCCGATCACGACCACATACAGTTCCCTTTTATATCCCGAGATATCTACACTATAGATCCACGACAGGATAGGTATAGCTATCGTAGCTGCTACGATCATCGCCAGTACGGTCAACCCTGTTATTACTCCGCACTGCCGAAACACCAGGAATCTAAATCTCTTGACGCGCCCCTCTGTCCACACCTCGGCATAACTTTTGAGGATAGGATTGAATATGAAGTGCGCCACCAGGCTTATGAAGTATGCCGGCATGAATACCAGTCCGTACAGCGCCTGTGTCTTTTCGTCCAAATATGAATCTATCGCATACTTAGGCGCGTTACTTATATACATATTGAGGAAGAGGCTCAGGAAAAGCGGGAAGCCTTCTATCATGAGCCGCTTCATAGCGCCCTTCTCAAATGATGGCCTGTAGTCGCAGTAATCTCTACCCACGTTGTATGACGTGATAAAGAATACGAATATAGAGGTCAAAGCGCAAACTATCGATGCCGTAAGCAGGCTCTTTGTCAGAACCACGCATATGCAGAAAGAGAGTATCTCGCACACGTATCTGAAGCACGACGACTTCGTTGCGACATCCAGCCTGCCGAGCTGTTGCATCCTGCCATGTATAACATCCGAAAATGCCTGCACCAGCTTGACCACACAGACCAGCATTATGACTGCAAATTTCTCAGCGGTGTAGCCTTTGACAACGCTTCCGTACACGCAGTACACAAGGGCCGCTATCATCATGGCTGCGCAGGTAATGATCCTTATACCGTAATACTCCGGAAAGCTATAGCGCTCCGTCACATCGGATGACTGGAACCTTCGAAAGCCATACTGCCCTAAAAACAGCAACAGATTGGCTACCGCAAAAGCTATAGAATACACCCCCGCGTCATCGAGCCCGTTCACCCTGGTGAGCACTATCGTGAGCACCGGAGATACCATCGCCGAAACACACGCGTTTATCGTGTTCCAGACGTACGAGCTCCTGGTAATATTATTCGTTTGAGTCAGCAATTTCTTAATGCCCATAGGTATTGAAATTATACCATAAAATGCCCTTTCAGTATCTCCCCATTGAAAAAAGGGGGACGGTCATTCAACCGTCTCCCCCATGTGTTGATCTAAGAACAGATATTAACTCACTAGTCTCATCGGCATCAGTCGAATCTTGTTACGATTACGCCAGTCCTGTTCAGAGTAGTATTAGCGAAGATATACTTAGCTCCGTCAGTGTACATTCTGATGCATCCGTAAGTACCAGGCTTTCCGTTCTTGACTACGGAGCCTCTCTTCTTACCGCTAGCCCACCATGTACCTGTGTGGAACGAAACACCCTTTGTGATGTAAGAAGCGTGTGTGAAGTAGTAACGCTTACCATTCTGCTGAACCATCCAAACCTTGCCGGCTTTCTTCTTGTTCACAGTGTAGATGCCGGATGTCTCGGACGAGCGGGTTGGGTGGCTGAACTTACCGGTTGTGATTCTGTCTGAATGATCCAGAACCCACTTGCCACCAGACTTCTTGAAAGTATAAGCTCTCTGCGTATACAGGCATGCCCAGATAAGAGTGTTATCTCCGCTGGTAATAGCTCTGCCTCTAATTGCGCTGCCTTCATTCGTTTTCTTGCTGAAGTCTTTACTGTTTACCATGTACTCCTTGAGCGAACGGCTGTAGTCTTGCTTTACATTGACTCTTGCCTTTACACCGCCCTTAAGAGACTTATATGGCACCCATACTTTTCTACCCTTATAGATTACCTGTACTTTCTTAGGGTTTTTGAACTTCTTGATCTTCTTAGGGGATCTTCCTACGGCTGGAAGTGTAGTGCCCTTAGGAATAGTCACTCCACCGGCCTTCACCGTTTTCTTAGTCTTGCAGTACCAATCATATGAATGAGTCTCTGTAATGACACCAGAAATGCTGATGCTCTTTGCAGCAGACTGCGCAGTCTGGCCGTTAGGACCAATAGCCTTTACAACATAACTATGTGATCCGGACGGAACGAGTACTTCGTATTTATTATTGCTGCCATTAGAAGGTTTAGCATTGTTGACAATCACTTTGCCATCGCAAAGAATCTGATAATTAGTGGCACCTTTACCTGAATCAGTAAAATACAGGTAATAGCCGTTGTCATGAGCACTCTCATATCCGGACTTGTATTTCTTATCTGTTGTCAGGACAGGATTTGATGTAAAAGTAGGAGCAGCAGGTTTAACCGTTACTTCACAAGTTGCCGTAACTTCATTCCCTTCCACCACTGCTTTAGCAGTAATAGTTACCGTAGTTTCTGCACTTACATTGCCAGGTGTAACTACACCATCGGCAACTGTGGCTGCACTCTCGTTACTAGACTCCCAAGTGACAGTAGTGTCAGCAGGAGCGTTCGTTCTAAGTGTTACAGGATTACCTCCGACTTCGATGCTAACTTTGTTAGGCTCTATCGCGAATGCATCTGCCTGAGTCTCAAGTACGACATCGGACTCGGTCACCTCTTCCTCAGCAGTCTCAACGTTCTGCTCTTCCTGAGTAGTCACAGTTGTCTCGTTTGCTGTAG
>CADAUB010000071.1 GCA_902790965.1 uncultured Eubacteriales bacterium
GTCTTCAAGACCCTGGTCACAAGGAGCGAAAAGAACGAGTTCTACGTTTTCGTCATTCCTGTTGCTGAATCACTCGACCTCAAGAAGGCCGCTAAGGTATCCGGCAACAAGTCCATAGAGATGATACACGTCAAGGAGATAGAAGGCCTGACAGGATACATCCGCGGAGGGTGTTCACCGATAGGGATGAAGAAAGCTTTCCCGACATATATTGACGAAACAGCGAGCCTCTATGAAAAGATATATTTCTCGGCCGGCAAGCGCGGAGTACAAATAGTGCTCGAACCGGATAAGCTGATCGAAGCCGCGAACGCCGAGTACGCCGATCTTATCGTTTATTGAAGCAAAGGTGACTTGGATACTCCATGTCGCCACAACATTCACTCAACATACAAACATATAAAAGGTAAAAAAGGGCCGCTCCGAATTATTATCACGGGGCGGCCATTTTGTATATCTTTGTATATCAGTATTTGATTGCTGCTTGCCCTTGATCTTAGTCGGACCAAAACAAGCGGACCTTCAAAAACTACAGCAGATTCTTGAATCTCTCAAGAGACCTCTCCACTCTCTCTGTAGGAACGCAATATGCTAAGCGGAAGTGTCCAGGGCACATGAAGCCATCTCCCGGTACTACGATTATGTCGTTATCGAGCGCCTTCTTCATGAAAGCGTCCAAATCGCCGCCCGGGATCTTAGGCATCATGTAGAATGAGCCGCCTGGTTTTACAACCTCGAAGCCATACTCGGTGAGGGCGTTATAGAGCAGATTGGCGTTTGTTTCATATACGGACAGATCCGATGTGCAAGGAAGTATCTTTGCCAGAACTCTCTGCCAGATGACAGGGGCTCCGTTGTGGCCGGATGTCCTGGATATCTGTGCGAACATGCTGACCAAAAGGTCTGCGTTATCTGCCTTTGGGTTAACGGCAACATAGCCGATCCTCTCGCCCGGAAGCGACAGCGACTTGCTGAACGAATAGCAGACTATCGTGTTGTCGTAATAATTGGAAATGAATGGCGAGTCTGTGTCGCTGAATACTATCTCCCTGTAAGGCTCGTCGCTGATGAGGTAGATCGCCTTGCCATACTCGGCTGACTTCATTGTCAGAAGCTCAGCCAGCTTTTTTATTGTCTCGGTGTCGTATACCTTGCCGCTCGGATTGTTAGGCGAATTGATGAGCACCGCTGCAACGTTCTCATCGAGCATCTTCCATGCTTCGTCGAAATTGATGTTGAGAGTCTCCGTGTCCGCAGGCACTATAACCAGCTCGCATCCGGCACCCTTTACGTAGTATTCGTACTCGGAGAAGCACGGCGCGAATGTCATGATCTTTTCGCCAGGCACAGCAACTGCTCTCATGGCGTGAGATAGGGAAGCGTTTGCCGCGCAAGTCATGAAGATATTGTCGGCAGTGAAGGACGATCCGAATCTGGTATTAAGATCCTTCGCGATCATCGACTTGGTCTCGAACAGCCCGCCCTCAGGAGTGTATCGATGCATGACGGAAATATCGCCTTCTTCGATCAGTTCCTGCAGCGCCTGATGCACCTCGATCGGAGGTGGGACGGATGGACCACCAAGGCTGAAGTCAAATACATTTTCAGGGCCTACTTCGGCTCTTCTTTGGTTTGCGTATGCGGCAAGCTCAAAGATTATATCTTTGTGCTCGAGCATTTCTACATATTCACTGTTGATCATGGCATTCTCCTATACTAAAATCTCGCCATTTGCTGTCTATTGATTATGTATATTAATACCAATACCCTCAACTTGCAACAGAATTACTATATCAATACAGTATATCCATGTCTACATCGCCGTCTATTCCGTCGATCCGGCCGGTGTCGCTCGCCTGCCACATCATGTAAGGCCCTTTGTAATCCGGCTTATCGGCGTACTGGGCGAGCCAAATCGGCCTGGTGTCTTTATCAGCCCATACGTTATTGAGAGAGATGAGGTTGCCATAAAGCATGGTGTCATAGCCCGCTGATTTCATCTCCTTTGCGAATACATCGTAGAGCTTGTTAAGATCATAGAAACTCATCTTGTAAGTCTGGAATGCGGCGAAATCCTCCCAGTCGAAGGCGATAGGAAGATCAAGAGTCTCACCGTCAAGTTTCTTGATCACCTCATCGGCCGCGGCCGTCAGGGTTTCTGCTGAATTGTCGTAACTGAACATATACAGGCCCACCTTTAGCCCGGCGGCCTTTGCGTTCTTGAAGTTTTCTTCGAATTTGCTGTCGTAATTGAACTTTCCTTCGAGGTTGTAGCCCACGCGGATGATCACGAATTCGCAGCCGGCTTTCTTCACCGTCTCAAAATCGATGTCATTCTGCCACTCGGAAACGTCTATACCGAAAGTCTTGCCTTCACCCTTATATGTCTTCACGAAATCCGCAAAGGCTGTACGATCACGGTCATCCTCATACGTAGGAGCAGAGTCTGCTACTTCCACGGTCAGATCCCAGTCGGTCTTGTTGCCTGAAGCATCAGTGACCGTCACGTGAAGAGGGTAGCTGCCGTTCTTGCTCATATCTACTTCGCCGTCCACCTTTACATCAGGCTCAGGGTCGGCGTTATCTCCATAGGCAACCACGGTATCCAGATCGAATTCTGTACCGCGCTCAACTACTGCTCCATCGCCGCTGTGGATCATCATAGGGGCTACTGTGTCGACTACGCTGTAGCGCAGGGTATATTCCCCCGATGGCTTGAGTATGCCTCCGAACACAGGCTTTACGACAGTGTACACTATCTCTTTATCGCCTATGCTGCTGGTATCCAGTGTCTTCGCAGACGGCGTTACTTCGCCTTCTGCTTCCGCTACATAGTCCATTGCGGCATGCTCTTCGCCAAACTCAACTTTGAAGTCGTTGTCTGTCAGAGTCAGGGATATGGAGTCCTTGGCCGTTTTGTAAGAATAGGCTGCCAGACCACCGATCGCGGCCAGCAGCAACGCAATTACGATCAGTACAATCAGCAGCGTTTTGCTTTTCTTCTTTTTTACAGGTTCTTCCTTGTATCTATCGCTTCTCATACAGTGTCATTTCACCTTCCGCGTTTGGGGTTTCGCTTGTCGCGTACGACAAGCTCCGTATACAGAATAGCACAAATCGTGGTACAATAAACTTTGAATTTAGTAATGTAAACCTTGGTTAACTGGGGAATAGATAATGCTGGAAATGATCCTGAAAATGTCGGGAATAACGCTCCTTTATGTCTTGCTGACATGGGTGCTTTGGCGTTCCGTGAAGGGCAAGAATATCGAGTGGGACACATATCTCGGAATCGGAATCATATATGGCTTCACTGCTATCCTGTCGACCCATTTCGGAGTTGACTACGGTGATATGATCCTTAACGTCCGAGATCTCGGGCCTATGATTGCCGGCTTATTCTTCCATCCAGTCGCGGGCATCACTGCGGGTCTCATCGGAGGCTTTGAACGATATATCGTAGGCGCCCACTTCGGCGTGGGTTCATTCACAACGGTAGCCTGTAGCATTTCGACATGCTTCGCGGGCTTCTTTGCTGCGTTTATGAATAAACACATATTCAATGGAAAGAAGCCTTCGGTAGCGTATGCGTTCTTCCTTGGAGCCGTAATAGAAGTCTTCCACATGTACGTTGTGTTCATCTCGCATAGGAGCAATATGGAGATGGCGTTTAAAGTGGTAAAGACCTGCTCTGTTCCGATGATCGTGTTCAGCGCGATCGGTCTTGCTGCAGTAGCCGAAATGGTCCGCTACCTGAGCGGCGAGAAGAGGGTGCGTTGGCTTGAGGTTTCAGACGAAGAAACGCCGGTATCTCACAAATTCCAGACATGGCTTTTCATAGTCACCATGGTCGTTCTTATCGTCAGTTTCCTGTTCAACTTCAATCTGCAGAGCATGTCTGCAAGGCAAGAAGGTGAGGCAAAGCTTAAGCTTGACAGTCAGGATATAGCCGAAGACTTCTATCAAATCAGGAAGTATGATGCGGATTTCTCATATCTCAACGAACATGTCGGAAGCAAGGGCGCCTTTGATGTATTCAACAAAAGTGGTGAGATCGTTACAGGATCCCATACGGGGAAGGGCGAAGACAAGCAGCTTTTTGATATGCATAATAGCACTAGGTACGGGATCATCTACAGGCAAACATATGAAAATGAGAAATGGACATGCCTAAACACCGACCTCGGAGATGGATATAGTCTGATGGTAATGACGCCAGACAGCGAGATGTATCAATACCGTGACCGCTTGGCTTACGAGACGATACTCGCGGATATATTGCTGTTCACTGTAATATACATCCTGGTCTCGCTCCTTGTGCAGATGATAGTTGTAGACAACCTCAAGCTGGTCAATCAGTCCCTTGCGAAGATCACCGATGGAGACTTCAACGAGCAGGTATCCGTTTACGAGTCGTCTGAGTTCGCTTCGCTTTCAAATGACATCAACGAGATGGTCACCGCCCTGAAGGGGTATATCGACGCGGCGGAGAAGCGTATCGAACAAGAACTCCTGCTGGCGCGCACCATCCAGGCATCGGCACTTCCGGATAACTTCGATTTCGTGCATGGCGGCTTTGAGATCTATGCCACTATGGAACCTGCTAAGAAAGTTGGCGGAGACTTCTACGACTTCTTCTTTGCCGGGCCGGAAAAGCTTGCGATAGTCATAGCAGACGTATCGGATAAGGGTATACCGGCGGCGCTCTTCATGATGCAGAGCAAGACTGCCATCCGAAGCCTTGCGGAGACCGGAAGTGAGATAACAGAGATCTTTGAAAAGGTCAACAATGAGCTTTGCGAAGGCAACGAGGCGGAGATGTTCGTCACGGTCTGGATGGCATTCGTCAATCTCGTGACCGGGGAGGTCGAGTGTGTCAACGCTGGGCATGAGTATCCTGCTGTCATGAGCGGAGATGGTCAGTACAAGCTGCTGAAGGACAAACACGGTCTGCCTCTTGGCTGCATGGAAGGCATGACTTACTCATCATATAAGCTCAAGCTGGAAGTGGGCGACTGCATCTACGTGTACACCGACGGTATCGCTGAGGCGATAAACACCAGCGAAGAGCAGTTTGGTACCGATCGCATGCTGGACGTTCTCAACCAAAACAAAGATGCTAAGATGACCGAGGTGTTGAGTGCGGTCAAGACAGCTGTCGACGAATTTGCCGGAGAAGCGGAGCAGTTCGACGATCAGACTATGGTTGGATTCAGATATACCGGATTGCCGGAAAAAACTAAAACTGAAGCGTGACCTTCAAATACGCGAGAAAAAAAAGGAAGGTAATAAATACAATGATTGATGGTTTAAAGACAATGTACGATGACTTCTACGGTACGGGCGGGGATGATTCCGCGAAAAACGATGCCGGGGGAAAGTCTTCCTCTAAAGGCGGCAAGCCTGTTACTTTTGAGGACATCAAACCTGTGACAGTAGAAGAAGGTAAGTCGGCCGAGCCGGTAATTGAGACCGAGATAGTTACCGAGAATGATTTACAAAAGAGAACTGCTACGCAGCCTGATGCAGAGCCGGAGCCAAAAGAACCGGAGAAGTCCGGCATGGAAGAGCTCGAGGAACTGATCGGACTCAAGAGCGTCAAGCACGATGTGGAAGAACTCATCGGTCTTGCAAAAGTAAGAAAGATGCGTCAGGAAAAGGACATGAAGGCGGTCCCTGTGTCGCTTCACCTTGTGTTCTCGGGTAACCCGGGCACGGGCAAGACTACCGTTGCGCGCATACTCGCCAAGCTCTACAAGGAGATCGGTATACTCGATGGCGGGCAGCTGGTTGAGACGGACAGATCGGGCCTTGTTGCCGGATATGTCGGGCAGACCGCTATCAAGACTCAAAAGAAGATTGAAGAAGCGATGGGCGGAGTGCTCTTTATCGACGAGGCATACACTCTCAATCAGGAGGGCGAAAACTACGGCCAGGAGGCGATCGACACCATCCTCAAGGCGATGGAAGATCATCGCGACAAGTTCGTCGTAATAGTTGCAGGCTATACACAGCTGATGCACGACTTTATCAATAGCAATCCGGGCCTGAGGTCGAGGTTCAACAAGTTCTTCGAATTCCCTGATTACACGGCCGATGAACTTCAGCAGATATTCATGATGCAGTGCAAAAAGTATCAGTACGAGCTGACCGAAGATGCTGAGGCAGAGGCGCGCAAGAGGATCATAAAGATGGAGGCCGAGAAGGACAAGAACTTCGCCAATGCCAGAGCGGTCAGGAACCTCTTTGAAAAGATCATCACCAACCAGGCTTCAAGGGTTTCGAATCTTGAGAATGTGGACGAAAAGACTCTGTCCTTGATCACTATAGAGGATTTCGCCGATCTCGACGAAGATGATGATTATTCAGATAACAAGACAAAGGACGCCTTTGACAAGGCCGTTGAGGAAAAGCTGAGTAAGACTCAGGGCGCAGGAAAGCTAGATGCTCAGAAGGCCAAGAAAGACAAACAGTCGCTTGGAGATAAAATCGATGAATTGCTCGAGGGTCTGCAGGATCCTGAAGTAAGAGAAGCTGAGAAGCAAAAGCAGGCCTATAAAGGCGTGAAAAAATTGAAAGATTCGAAAAAGGCGAAGGATTCGAAAGAATCGAATGCTTCGAACGATTCGAGCGATTCGAAATAATGTAGGCGCTTCGATTTTGCAAATAATTGCTACAAAGCACGGCGTCATGATAGGATATGGGTATCATTGTTAACCTTACCGGGCATGCAATGATACTTTTTATCGAAGCGCGTTAATGCGCTGGCGAAATAGAGTATAGGTATTATAAGAAGGTATTGTATAGGTTGAGAGGTTAGAAATGCAAAAGAAACCGATTACAAACAAGCTGCTCTGGATCTTCGCGATCGGACAGTTCGGCTGGAGCTTGCTCGCAGGTATCGTTTCGAACTGGATGGTGTATTACTACACAGGCACACCAGACGCGCAGAACCCGAATACCGGAATTTTCGCGGACTTTATCACGCAGGATCACATTTTCCTGAAGCTGACTCTGTTCGGACTGGTACTCGCTGTTGGTCGTATATTTGACGCGATAAGTGACCCGCTGATCGCAGGCTGGTCAGACAGGGCCAAATTCAAAGGCGGCCGCCGTATACCATTCATGAAGGCGATCGCTATACCGTTCGCGCTGATCACGATCGCACTGTTCGCGATCCCTCAGACATCGAGCATCGGGCTCAACAACACGCTCGTGTTCATCCTGATGATCGTGTTCTACCTGTTCATGACCATATTCTGCACACCGTATAACGCTCTGATCGCAGAGCTCGGCGATACGCAGGAACACAGGATAAACGTTTCCACATACATTTCGTTCACATACATCGCGGGACTTTCGATCTCTTACATGCTGCCTAACGTAGCGGGCTTCCTCGAAGGCGCTGTCGGGCAGGCGGGCTCGATCCGACTGGCAGTAGCTATCATGTCGGCGATCGCTTGCGTGGCAATGCTCATCCCGTCGTTCTACATCAAAGAGCGCGACTATCTCGAAGCAAAGCCAAGCGATACACCTGCATTCTCATCGCTGCTCAAGACTTTCCAGAACGGCATGTTCCGCCGCTTCGTATACAGCGACGTTATCTATTTCTTCGCGCTGACACTCTTCCAGACAGGCCTCGCTTTCTATGAGACCAAGCTGATGAAGATCGAAGACTCCTGGACATTCGTGCTGACAGCTACAATGACCGCTCTCAGCGTATGCCAGTATCCTATCGTCAACAAGCTGGCTCCAAAGGTCGGCAAGAAGAGACTTATCATCACAGGATTCTTCGCATACTCGGTTGTATTCCTCATCACATTCCTCTGCGGAGAGGGACTCATCTGGGGATTCATCGTTGCGGTCTGCGCATCCGTTCCTATGGCTATTCTGGGAATCCTCCCACAGGCCTGCGTTGCTGACGTTGCCGAACTCTCAAGACTCGAGACCGGCGAGGACAGAAGCGGCATGTTCTTCGCGGCGCGTACATTCGCGTTCAAGATGGGCCAGGCCATCGCGCTTGCTGTATTCACATCGATGACAGCGGTAGCGAGCCTCAAGGATACACCGGTCGAAGTTGCGGAGAAAGCATACAGATTGACTGCTCTCGTTGCGTTCATCACATGTATGACCGGCGCATGCCTTTTCTTCCTGTATAAAGAGAAGGATATCCTCGCTAAGATCGAGGAACTCAAAGGCCCGGAAGAAAAGTAGGCAAGCGAGATCCAACGCTTCTGGCCGATACCACCGGCCAAACTTAATAACAATTTCAAAAACACTTAACGGCGGCTTCGATAGCCGCCGTTTTAATTTGTTAACTTACCTCTTAGTCAGCTGCCGTTTTTTATTAAGTTGTCGCTTCGCCATCCGCCATTTTCCTATACCGGGCTTCTAGATTCTGCACTCTGTGTAGCAACATCGAGTATGTACCGCTAGTTTGCACACGGCGTTGCTACACCCTGTGTAGCAACATCGAGTATGTACCGCTAGTTTGCACACGGCGTGTACCGCTAGTTTGCACACGGCGTTGCTACACCCTGTGTAGCAACATCGAGGATCTATCCCGTTCAGGCACACAGCACTCCTATACACTACAAGCAATATTGATGCATAAAAGCAGAGGATCAATGCGATTACAAATGGGGAGATGGATTACTTGTTTTAGAGACGTCTCTTCAAAAAACTGAAAGGGCTTGACAATGTGGCACGGATGTATTATTGTACTAAGTAGTTAATACAGTAATACAAAAACATCGATACATATTACGGAATATATTCAGTATTTACAAAACTGTGCGAGAATACCCCTACCTCCATGCAGTAAGTAGCGGGATGAATCGCACACATTACAACCAGGAATTCAGAAAAGGGCTTTAAAGATGGAATGGAATTTTAGAGATGGGATCCCGATCTACACCCAGATAATAGACGAGATGACCATGAGGATCGCCAGCGGCGCATACGAGCCGGGCGACAAGCTTCCTTCTGTGAGGGACCTGGCAGTAGATGCCGGGGTCAATCCGAATACCATGCAGAGGGCGCTTGCAGAACTAGAACGAAAAGGCCTTGTCTATTCAGAGCGTACGAGCGGGAGATTCGTGACGAAGGAGGAAGCCGTGCTTAGTGAACTGCATGAGGAACTTGCAAAGAGATATTTTGAGGAACTCACCGAAAAGCTTCGCAAAATCGGAATGGATGATAAGGCAATCAAAACATCCGTTGATAAATGGATGAAGGAAATGCATTAGTGAAACGCAGAATGCATAGAAAATATAGGAGAAGGGAATCAGAAAAATGTCAAGAATAGAGATCAACAATCTGACAAAGAAGTTCGGCGATCTTACGGCTCTCGATGATGTCACGCTCTCGCTGGAGCAGGGGCAGATCGTAGGACTGCTTGGGCCGAACGGAAGCGGCAAGACGACGCTTATAAAAATACTGAATGGGCTGCTACAACCGACCTCCGGAAGCGTGAGCATCAATGGCAATGCGCCCGGGGTGGAGACAAAAAAGGTGGTAGCGTATCTGCCTGACAGAAACGCGCTGCCAGACTACATGACAGCATCACAGCTCATGGATATCTACGGAGACTTCTTCGCGGACTTCGACAGGCTCAAGGCCGAGGCTATGGTGGACGATCTGGGCATCGATCGTCAGCAGACCATGAAGAAGATGTCAAAGGGCACAAAGGAGAAACTGCAGCTTTGCCTGGTGATGGCGAGACAGGCCGATGTGTATCTGCTCGATGAGCCGATCGGAGGGGTCGATCCTGCGACGAGAGATTACATACTTCGCACTATCATCTCAAACTATAACGAGAATGCGGTGGTCGTCATATCCACTCATCTGATAGCTGACGTGGAGTCGGTGCTCGACGATGTCGTATTCATCCATAACGGAAAGATAGTCCTTCATAAGGCCGCGGATGAGATCCGCGAAGAGAAGGGCGAAAGCATAGACAAGCTCTTTAGGGAGGTGTTCAAATGTTAGGTAAACTGCTAAAATACGAGATCCCCGCGATGGGGCGCAAGATGCTGCCACTCTATGCGGCCTGGGCAGTGACGGCGTTGTTCTTAGGACTGTCGACGCAGGCGGCTGAATCGAAAAGCGAATTCATAGTTGTTTTGACTGGGCTTCTTTATACTGTAGTCACGACTGCAATCGTGGTAATGACAGTCATACTGATTGTCCAGAGATATAGCAACAGCCTGCTTGGAGATGAGGCGTATTTCAATCACGTGCTGCCTGTCAGCGCAGCAGAACATATAGGCAACAAGCTGATCTCCGCGACTGTATGGGTAGTTGTGACCTTATTGGTGGCGATCGTAACGGCGCTGCTGATTGGTCTCGGCGCAATGATTATAGCGGGCATCCATGGATATGATATAAACCTGATCGATCCTGTCGACCTTAACGTATGGCTGCCTAAGCACTTTGGACTATTCGCGGTGGAGCTCATAATTCTGCTTATCGCGTCCGTAGTCAAAACAGTAATGCAGATATACGCAGCGATCACCATCGGCCATCAAGCATCGAATCACACGACGCTCGCGTCGATCGGAGCTTACATACTTGTATTGATGTTTGAGGCGATGGTTGGAAGACTGTTCATGCCAACTCTCCTTAGCTTAGGATTAAATGAAGCAGAGGGTATCCTGGATTTGACCAAGGCATTCTTCCCGGCATTGATAGGTTCCTTTGCATTCGCAGCGATATACTTCTTCGTCTGCAAGTACCTTATGGAAAAGAGACTCAATCTGGCGTAAGAGAATGCGAAGAAGCGGTCAGAGAAATGGCCCGGAACAGGACATTGCGGATATCAGGAGCTCTAGGGCTCCTGATATCTTTTGCCTGCTGTTTCAAATTTCTGACTATTCCTTCTTGACAATGAAGTATCATTTTGTGAAACTAGACGCGTACTAAATAGAAGAACAAAGCACACGTCGAATCGCGTCTCAATTGCTTGGGGGGAATTATGGATTACGCAAAAGAATCGGAAAAGCTGCATGAGAAGTGTAAGGGCAAGATCGAAGTCATCTCCCGCGTGCAGGTAGATAATGATGTCGACCTGTCGCTGGCGTATACACCGGGAGTTGCAGAGCCTTGCCTTGAGATCCAAAGAGATCCAGATAAGAGCTACGAACTTACGAGGCGCTGGAACATGTGCGCGGTCGTAACCGACGGTTCGGCTGTCCTTGGCCTTGGCAATATAGGGCCTGAGGCAGGCATGCCTGTAATGGAAGGCAAGTGCGTGCTGTTCAAGTCTTTCGGAAATGTTGACGCGTTTCCGATATGCATCAAATCCCAAGACGTAGATACTATAGTAGAGACCGTGTATCAGATATCGGGCTCCTTCGGCGGTATCAATCTGGAAGACATCTCAGCTCCTCGCTGCTTTGAAATAGAGCGCAAGCTCAAAGAGAAATGTGATATCCCTATTTTCCACGATGACCAGCACGGTACTGCAGTTATCGCATTGGCCGGCCTCATAAATGCCCTAAAGCTCACAGGCAAGAAAAAAGAAGAAGTGAAGATCGTCACTTCGGGCGCCGGGGCTGCCGCCATATCCATCACAAGGCTGCTCCTTACATATGGATTCAAGAATATCGTGATGACAGATAGAGGCGGTATCATTTACAAAGGCCGCCCTGAGGGAATGAACTCGGTCAAGGATGAAATGGCTGAGGTCACTAATCTTAGCGGCGAGCGGGGAACTCTAGCTGATGCCTTGAAGGGGGCAGATATCTTTATTGGCGTATCGGGGCCTGGCCTTGTGACAAAAGAGATGGTAGCTTCGATGAACGAAAAGCCGGTCATTTTCGCCTGTGCCAATCCTGTGCCTGAGATATTCCCAGACGAAGCAAAAGAAGCCGGGGCATATATCGTTTCGACGGGAAGATCGGATTTCCCAAATCAGATCAACAACGTGCTGGCGTTCCCTGGAATATTCCGCGGAACATTCGACTGCATGGCCAGAACTATAAACGAAGAGATGAAGCTCGCTGCCGCTGAGGCACTGGCAGGCATCATAACTGATGATGAACTGGCTCCTGATCACATCATACCAAAGGCTTTCGACACAAGAGTGCGCCCTGCGATCGCAGAGGCAGTTGCCAACGCGGCCCGCAAGACTGGTGTGGCACGCAGGTAAAATAAATAAGTTAAATTTATAAGTCTCCGCTATCCTGGTGATTAGCGGAGACTTTTTGTGCGATTAGTATTGACTTCAATTTGTCTATTTAATCGGAGCTTGGCAGCATCGAAAAGTGATTTGCGGCTGTGATGCGCTTATAGTATATAGCCCACCTTGGAACTGATCTTTTCGACTTCTTCGTCCTTGATCTTTTCGTATTCGACTTTTTTCTCTTTGAAGAAATTCCTTCCTTCTGTATCTATGGTCACGAACAGCGGGCCGAATTCCTTTACGCGGCATTTGAACACGCCTTCAGGCATGCCGAGGTCGAGCCAGTCCGCGCTCTCTATTTCCTCCACGCAGTTGGCGGCCACCACAGCGCTGCCCGCAGGGAATACGCAATGTATCGCGCCGAATTCCTTGCAGCCTGCCTCGGTGTTTTCCTTCATGGCGCCTTTGCCGATGAGTATGCGCACACCCGTCCTCTTGATGAAGTCGTATTCAAAGCTCTCCATCCTCATGGACGTAGTAGGGCCACAGGCGAGCATCTCGTAATGCCCATCGCCCCTGTCCCTTACTATAGGGCCGGCATGGATCAGCACGCCGTCTCGGATATCCACAGGCATATCTCTGCCTTCACCCGTTACTCTCTCGTGCACGGAATCCCTTCCGGTCGCAATATATCCTTCTATATATATAGTGTCTCCGATGCGTAGGCTCTTGATGTCCTCCTCGGATACCGGAGTGATTATCACTCTCTTTCCGTTTCTTATCTCTGTCACAGCGCACCTCCGTCAAACTTCGAATGTGTAAGCGATCTGTAGTTCAAGTCTTTGTCGAACACCAGGCGGCCTCGTCTGTGGCTCCAGCATCCGACCGTGACGGCCACCGCGAGAGTAGCCGGGTGACGCGCCGTGTTGACCACGTTGACGCCCATGACAGATCTCTTGCCGCCCATGCCCTGAGGGCCGAAGCCTACAGCGTTGATGCTCTCCTCGAGCATCTTCTCGAGCTCGGCGGCTCTTTCGTTTTCGTTGTGAGAACCAATTGGACGGAGCACTGCGTGCTTAGCGTTGAGCGCGGCTGTTTCAGATGTTGCTCCTATACCGACTCCTACCAGAAGAGGAGGGCAGGCATTGAGACCGTATGTAGTGATCCTGTCCATCACGAATTTGACCGCTGCAGGATAGCCTTCCGACGGCATCAAAACTGTTGACTGACCTGGCAGGGAGCATCCGCCTCCCGCCATGTATGTGTAGATCTCGCAGTCATCTCTTCCCGGCAGTATCTCCCACATGATGAAAGGCACCCCGGAGCCTGTGTTATTTCCGGTATTGTACTCGGAGAAAGTCTCCACAACGTTGTAGCGAAGCGGGGTGTCCTTTGTGGCCTTAAGTACCGATGCCTTCAGCACTTCCTCGAGGCTGCCCATATATGGGAAGTTGCTTCCACACCTGACGAAGAACTGCAACACACCCGTGTCCTGACATGTCGGTCTTTTGAGCTCCTGAGCGAGCCTCATATTCTCAAACATCAGATCGTAGATCTGAAGAGCCCTTTCCTCTGTCTCAGACGCGCGCATCTCTTCGAGCTTGGCTATAACGTCATCAGGCAGTCTGATGCTCGTATGCGAGATGAACGATGCGATAACATCCACCATCGCCGATTCTTTTCCATTTAAATCCATACCTATGTCCTTTTCTGATATGACCGTCTCTTTTGCTGAACACATTTTACCATAAAGCTGCTTGAAATCCTTGCTGCTTAGCTTAAAAACGAGTCGGGATGAATTATATTGCATAAATATTCATCGAGGAAAAGGTATTGTATCAATAATAGAACAAGAATAATGGCAAAAAATGCTGAAAAAACCGTTATTTTTACGCGCTTACGCCTTGACACCGCATTCGTGAATACTTATAATGATGCCATTATATAATTATTCATTCGAATGAATAATAACTCACACAAACCTAAAAGCAATAACCAAGAGGGGAACGCAAATGGAAAAGAAGGACATCAAAAAGGTAGTACTCGCGTATTCAGGCGGACTTGACACATCGATCATTATTCCTTGGCTCAAAGAGAACTACAACGATCCTGAGATCATCGCTGTAGCTGGCAACGTAGGCCAGAACGATGAACTTGATGGGCTTGAGGAAAAGGCTATCAAGACCGGCGCAAGCAAGCTGATCGTTGCGGACCTCACAGATGAGATGGTAGACGAGGTCATCATTCCTTCGGTCAAGATGGGCGCCAAGTATGAGACTTACATGCTTGGAACGGCCTTCGCAAGACCTGTCATCGGCAAGAAGCTCGCTGAGATAGCTCTCGAAGAGGGCGCCGACGCTATCTGCCACGGCTGCACGGGCAAGGGCAACGACCAGGTAAGGTTTGAGCTCGCGATCAAGAGGTGGGCTCCGGGAATGAAGATCATCGCTCCATGGAGAGAGTGGGATATCAAGTCCAGAGACGAAGAGATCGATTACGCCGAAGCACACGATGTTCCTCTCAAGATCTCAAGAGAGACCAACTACTCAAAGGACAAGAACCTCTGGCACCTCAGCCACGAGGGTCTCGATCTTGAGGATCCGGCAAACGAGCCTCAGTACGAAAAGGAAGGCTTCCTCGAGATGGGAGTATCTCCACTGCAGGCACCGGATGAGCCAACATATATCACTCTCGGATTCGAAGCAGGCGCTCCTGTTTCGTTCAACGGCGAGAAGATGAAAGCTTCAAAGATCATTGAGAAGCTCAACGAGGTAGGCGGAGCCAACGGTATCGGGATCATAGATATCGTAGAGAACAGGCTGATCGGTATGAAGGACCGCGGCGTATATGAAACTCCGGGCGGAACTATCCTCTACTTCGCTCATGATCAGCTCGAGATGCTGACCATGGACAAGGAGACACTACACCTCAAGAAGAAGCTCGCTGTCGACTACGCGGACATGCTGTACAACGGCAAGTGGTATTCACCGCTCCAGGAAGCTATGACAGCTTTCGCCAACGAGGCTAACAAGAACGTGACAGGCGAAGTTAAAATCAAACTCTACAAGGGCAATATCATCCCGGCGGGAATGACTTCACCTTACTCACTCTACTCAGAAGAGCTCGCATCCTTCGGCGAGACAGATTACGACCAGGCTCAGGCGGCCGGATTCATCAACATCTGGGGACTGCCGACATTGGTACAGGCGCTGCTCGATAATGGAACGCTGAAGTAGAGCGAACTACGACAGGGTAAGCTCAATAAATAAAGTATTTCACTAAGTCCGTCGATCGGACAGAACAGATAATAAGAAAGTTAAGGAAACAAGGGTAAGATAATGGATAAACTCTGGGCAGGCAGGACAGCCGGTACAACCGCAAATCTGGTAGACGAGATCAACTCTTCGATCGCTGTTGACAGGAGATTGTATAAGAGAGATATCGCCGGCAGTATAGCGCACGCTAAGATGCTGGCCAATCAGGATATCATCTCGCAAGAAGAGGCTGATGCCATCGTCCGGGGGCTCAAGAGCATCGAGAAGGATATCACATCCGGAGCTCTCCAGATCGATCCGACAGCCGAGGACATCCACATGTTCGTGGAGACGGTCCTGACACAGCGCATAGGTGACACGGGCAAGATGCTCCACACGGCAAGGAGCCGTAACGACCAGGTGGCGCTCGACACCAAGATGTACTGCATCGAAGAGATAGACAGCGTAGACTACCTTCTCAGCGAACTCATGAAAGTACTTGCAGATAAAGCCGAGAAGAACATGGAAGTCATCATGCCAGGCTATACCCACATGCAGCATGCTCAGCCGGTGTCATTCGCTCAGCACCTCATGGCATACGCGATGATGTTCGAGAGGGACAAGAGCAGGCTCGCGGACTGCAAGAAGAGGATGCTTGAAAGGTCACCGATAGGCGCTTGCGCACTCGCAGGCACGACATTCAACATCGACAGGCAGTACGAAGCAAGCCTCCTCGGGTTCACCGGTATCGCTATGAACAGCATGGACAAGCCTCCTCGGGTTCACCGGTATCGCTATGAACAGCATGGATGCCGTTTCTGACAGGGACCACTTCGTAGAACTGATGTCGGCTCTGTCGATCATCATGATGCACACCTCGAGGCTTTCCGAAGAGATCATCATGTGGGCGACTTCCGAGTTCAACTTTATCCAGCTTCCAGATGAGTACACGACAGGGTCGTCGATCATGCCGCAGAAGAAGAACCCGGATGTAGCTGAGCTCTGCAGGGGCAAGACCGGAAGGGTATACGGCAACCTGATGTCACTTCTCACAGTGCTCAAGGGGCTGCCGCTCGCATACAACAAGGACATCCAGGAGGATAAAGAGCCGCTGTTCGACTCAGTCGAGACAGTCAAGCTCTGCATCGAAGCTTTCATCGAGATGGTGGATGTAATGAAGGTCAACGAGGAGAGCATGTACGAGTCGGCGACTAAGGGTTATGTCAACGCGACCGACCTTGCCGACTACCTGGTAGTAAAGGGGCTTCCGTTCAGGGATGCGTACAACATCTCGGGCAAAGTCGTATCCTACTGCCTCGGCAGGGGATGCGCGCTGGAGGAGCTTCCGCTCGAAGAGTTCAAACAGTTCTCGCCTCTTATCGAGGAGGACGTTCATGAGAGACTGTCACTGAAGACATGTGTTGAAAGGAGAAATTCGGCCGGCGGTACAAGCCCGGCATCCGTAAGAAAGCAGATCGCTTACATAAGGTGTCTGCTTCTGCAGGAGCAGTAAAAAGTTTCAATATAAATAAAGGTAATCAGGGACAAAGGTTAAAAGTTACAAGATACAGCGAAAATATAGAAAGCACAGAGGTAACAAGATGAAGAATTTGATCAAAAAAGTATTGATGATCACACTGTCAATGGTAATGGTATTCGCGCTCG
>CADAUB010000072.1 GCA_902790965.1 uncultured Eubacteriales bacterium
CTCAGTATATCTACGCCTTTGTAGAGATCGAGGTCAACTGCCCTCTTCGCTTCAAGAGCCTTGGTGATATCCATATCGATGATCTGGCCGTCTCTTTCGCCGATGGCTCTGTTTCTCTCGCCGAGGTTTATAAGCTCGATCGCTCTCATGCCGCACTGTGTAGCCAGCATCCTGTCGCGGAAGCTTGGGGACCCGCCGCGCTGGAGGTATGAGAGCACTACCAGCTTGACGTCTCTGTCAGTCCTTTCATTCAGCATGTTCACCAGATCTTCTGTCTTTACGCCAACGCCTTCAGCTTTGATGATGATGTTGTGCAGCTTTCCGGAGCCGATGCCCTCTGCTACCTTTTTATATATAGCCTCAAGGTCGCTATCGATCTCAGGAAGAAGCACGCACTCCGCGCCGCCTGTGAGTCCCGCGTAAAGTGCTATGTCTCCGCAAGAGCGTCCCATTACCTCGATGATGCTTGTCCTTTCATGGGAAGAACTGGTGTCTCTAATGCGTGTGATCGCGTCGAGAACTGTATTGATAGCTGTATCGAATCCGATAGTGTAGTCTGTGTAGGCCATGTCGTTGTCGATGGTGCCCGGGATGCCCATGACATTCACACCGAATTGTTTTGAGAGTTCCTTTGCTCCGGTAAACGATCCGTCGCCTCCGATAACTACCAGATCTTCGATCTTCAGTTCTTTAAGATTAGCGTAGGCCTTTGCCATTCCCTCTTCAGTCTCGAAATGCTCGCTTCTTGCAGTCTTGAGCACTGTGCCTCCGCGCTGCAGGATATCTCCGACCGAGCGTCTGTACAGTCTCTCGAAGTCTCCGTCGATCAGGCCTTCATAGCCTCTCTTGATTCCGTAGACTTCCATGTCGTGGTAAATACCATATCTCACAACAGCCCTTACTGCCGCATTCATCCCCGGCGCATCGCCGCCGCTTGTCAGTACTCCGATTCGTTTCATGTTATTCCTCCATTATTATATGTATTATCCGCCCCTTATAGCCAGGGCGAGTCGTTGACTTAATAAAACAGCACCCTTTCGGTATATGCCTGGCTGATTCGCCATTAATTATATACCAATTCAGGTGCAAATAAGATGCTTTATTATATTTAAGATGTCGGGATCGATTTAGGTAATATGCCGATCCATGCGGACTTTCCGGTAAGGCGTCACGATATGCTCGCGCGGCTATGCGGCCTGTCTTTAGTCCCAGGTCTGTACGTCTTCCTGAATGACGCCGGATGAGAGCAGACCCTCTTCCATCAGCTTTACCATTTCCCATACAGATCGAAAGTTCACGCTCTTATCTTCGTCGACCCATGTGATCTTTCCCTGCCACGTGCCGTTCTGATGCTGCTTTACGCGCACTACGAAAGTCCCCATGTCGCCATGCCTGTTGTTGCCTTTACTCTCTTCCATATTGTTACCCTAATTGTTGCTTTGCTATTTATTGAATCTAGATGTGCCTAATGGCGCTACATGCTGCAGCGCCTGTATCTTGGTTGTATGATACAACACGGTACATCAATGCATTCGTCCATTTTGGGAATAATTCTGCTGTTTCCTGGCCACTTTTCCGTTGTGTCGCCGAGTACCTGGAAGGATCACTCGGAGCATGACTTCAGTGCAGTTTCTATCAGCCTTACCATCTCCATTATGGTGATGAACCTGAGGGTGCGCCCCTTTTCTACCCATGTGATGCGGCCCTGCCAGTTGCTGTTTTGTCTTTGCTGCACCCGTATAATGAAAGTCGCCAGTTTGCCTCTCTTATCGAGCAGTTCAAAGTCTTCAAGGTATCTCTCCACGCTTGACGGCGTGCCCTGTGAATAGATCGGTGTCTCCTGCGAGAAGCTCCGCTGGGTCGTGGTGGCACGTGGATAATTGATAAGCTCGAAAAGATCTTCCATCGCGCGGAGCATGTGCTCTGGTACGTTTACTTTGATTGGATCTTTAGAGTACCCGTGCCAAAGTAGAGCATCTATATCGTTTAGGATCCCGGCCTTCCCAGCGCTTGCGGCATCGCTACCTAAGGCATCTACACACAGGACGACGCCCACGGGCGTCCCTATATACGCCTGGCTGCCGCCTCCGCCGCCACTGCCTTCTCCTTTATCGATCTCTTTATTTATTTCTCTATTGATTTCTTTACTTTCCATAGTCATTTCCCTTGCTACCCTGCCTCGGCTTCAGTCGCAGTAATCTTACGCTAGCTTCAGCCACATCACCTAAGCCTCAGCGATCACACGCCAGTCTCAGTCACCTTGCATCAATCCAAAGTCTATTCAATGAACGGATCATATGTGACTACGCTCACGTGATAATCTATCTTATTGCGCTGATTCACGCTCCTGAATTTTCTGTTGATACGGTCCTCAACAGTAACGCAGTTTTCCGCGGTGGTGTTCATCAGGAGCACAAGATATTGGCCTTTGCCGTACCTGCACACGACGTCACTGTTACGTATAGTGCTCACGATGACTTCGCCGAGTTTCTCGGACAGCCTGCTCAGCACTGCACCGTCTCTCATCGGCTTGCCTGCCGGGTCTACCACCGTGCACAGCATCAGATATGCCGACTGACCCGTCCTGTCGATCAGACGCTCCATCAGCTGATAGATGCCGCGGAACACCGGGTAAGTGCATACATAAGCGCCCTGTATTTTGTCCGAGTGGCCGGATAGATCTGACTGTATCTCATCGATGATATTAAACTTGTATCCTATGGCACCACCGAGCCTATCGATCAGGCCGCCGGCATCGGCCGACAGCTTGGTGCCGAGCTCTTTCATGTAGTATTTCTCGGCTTTCTCGTAAAGCGATCTGGCTTCTTCGTATTTCTCCATGGAGATCAATGCCTCCATGGTGACGTATTCCCACTCTGCCAGAGGGTTGATCGATGAAGCGTGCCTGCCGAGTTCTTCTATAGTCCTGTATTCTTTAAGCTCTCTGAGAACTATGACGGCCTCGTCCATGCATTTGCAGAAGAGTTCTCTGTAGCGGCGGTCTTCGCGTATCACCCACGGAAGCCCCGTCTGATAAGGCAGAAATTCGCCGTCGTACAGAAGGCAGGCATCACGAAGAAGCGCGGCACGGGTGGCTTTATCGTCTTCGGCGAAAGCTTCCTCGCACAGCCTCTCAAACTCCGTCGCGTCTTCGTACACCGGAATCGCATCGGTCCAATAATAGCGGCCGTTCTTGTAGATGATCATCTCATTGCCCGGCACGCCGGCGGACTGAAGCCTCTTCTTGGCATAATAAACGATGTTCCTGAACATATGGGCCTGGTCTTCGGTATTGCTCTCATCGAAAAGAATTTCCTCGAGCTTATTGCGCTCGACCCCAGCCTCTCTGTAGTGCAGGATTATCTGGAGCAATCTTGTGGTCTGAGAATCACGCGCCTTTGTACCGGAGCAGACGTGTTGTCCGTTCCAGGTGATCTCAAAGCCTCCCAGCGTTTTTACAACAAGTACATTTTCGGTGCTCATATCCATGACCTCTTGATATGTCTACGCCTATTTCGAGCCGCGTCGCTTTAGAGGCGCGGGCGCAGGCGCACGGTATCTTCTTGTTAATTGAATTATATTCTATTTGAGGCGTGCGTCAATGGTTACGACATCGAATATCACTTTTTTTCTGAAAAATGACGCTATTTATGATGGTTTAAAAAAGGCGGGATCTTGCTCCCGCCAGTAGAGGTTCATTTTTCTAGACACATCTGGAATATGACTGATTCCAAATGCTAAGAGGCCCTGCTCCGCTTCATTTTGCTCTGCGCCTTTCTCATGATAAAGGCAAGCAGCCAAGTCACTATCGCTATTACCACATAAATCGTTAGGCCCACAGGGTAGCCCCATTTGAAGAACAGATACCAGTCATTCGTACCAGGCCATTCGCCGATACCATTGATCAGAATGTTAGCAACATAGACTATGCCATAGATAAGAGGCGGTATCATCGCTAAGTTGTTATCGCGCCTCGTATATACAGCGTCCGAAAGAAAAATGATCTCGGCTATAGCGGTGACAGGCACCACGAGGTGGAGCCAGAGATTTGCTCCCGCGAACATTTCAGGATAGCCATACAGCGGCCCGAGGAACAGCACCACGACCGCGAAAGTCAGTGCCACCGAAGCAGCAGCTATATACTTCAGCCGCTCTACCGACTCACTGCCTCCCTTTCTCTCATGGATGAGCCACACGACTGCGACTATGCCACAGAACAGATTGGACAGCACAGTAAAGTACTTCATGCTTCCTATGCCCCTCTCCGCGAGATCGCCTCCGCCAATGAAGAGCATGCCGAGCCAGGCCCCGGCTACCATGACCGCGATACAAATATTCACGATCAGTCTTACCTTTTTCCTCATGACGCCCTCTTTTCTGTTACGATGAGCCGTCCTGCTTGATCCTTGCGGCCAATACAGGCGCACCTTTATCCGCGATCCTAGTGTATCTGATCGCCTCGTTTTTCACATTGAGTTCGTGCCTGCTGCTTCCGGTCGCGTTTATCATATAGCGCGTATCCTCGGCAACGATGCCAACGTGCGCGATGGCCAGCCATATCTTGTAATAGATGTACTCTTTTAGCCTTGAAGGAGCTGCTTCAAAGAACACCAGGTCGCCTGGCTGCAGCACTCCGTCGTACGAGCCGGAATCATCCGGAGATAGTTCAAAGCCGTGCTCCCTGCAGTATCTCGCGAGTCCACTCGAGCGACGAATATCCCGCCCGCGCTCTGAGTTTGCCGCAAATACTTTGGCTATGCTCATCACTTCGCCACCTTGCGAGCCCGGATACCACGGACAAGGCGTATTGAAAAAGCCTTCCACATCACCTGTGACGTACGGGCTCTCGTCATATGGCACTCCCAATAACGCCAGATGAACGTACGACGAGCAGTCTATCCTGCCGCGGTTATCGTTCTCGGAGTCGTACAACTCATCGCCCCGCATAAACACTCTGCCGCGATATGTGTATATAAGGCTCTCGCGATTGTCATAATATGTTTTAGCTGTTTCTATTATCCCTTTCACATTTTTGATTTTACCATATTCCAGGCGCCTGCCAACTAAAAACAGGAGACAGCCTTAAAGGCTGCCTCCCAGTTGTCTGTTATCTTTCAGCGCTTTTTTAGTAAGCCGGTGCTTCTGCTTCCTCTTCCTCTTCATCATCGAGTTCTGAGGCTTTCTTGTTGAAGATAGCTGCTACTACCTGCACTGCCAGTATAATCAGCATCAGGACTGTCCATTTGTCGATCATTACCATCGGCAGGCTCATGTCCTCAGTGAGGATGAATGTGATCGGAGCCGCTATTCCGGCGAGTGCTCCCGCGATCTTGGCGATAAGCATCTTCTTGCTCCTGTCGTCATCTTCCTCTTCTTCGTCTTCAGCCTCTACCTTGTCCATGTTCTCCTCAGCTTCCTCGTCTTCTTCCTCTTTTCTGCGGAAGAGAGCGATTATAGCTCCGAGTGTTGTGAGGATCGCTGCGATCAGGTTGACGAGCGCCCATACTCCCTCAGCGAGAGGTGGAGCAGGATCAGGAATGTTTGTCGTTGGCGCTGTACGTGGGACAGGATTCTCCGCTATGGTCGGAGCTGTTCCGCCCGCTGCAGGTACGAATCCGCCAGGGCCGCCACCACCTGGGTTGTTTCCGCCGCCAGGATTGTCGCCGTCGTCATCGCCACCACCCGGAACAGCAGTTACTGTCAGTGTACCGAGATCTACCGACACGATCTCATAGTTCTCTTCCTTCGCTGTATCCCAGCTGATTCTGTAGCCGTTCCTGCTGGAGCCGACTGCTGTCTGCGAACCTGTACCGGTCGCTGTCGCGGACTCATCATTAACAAGTCCATTGATCGTACCCTGAGGTCTTGTGAGAGCAGTTCCGTCATACCTCTTCGTCGCGCTCTGAGTCGTGATCGTCAGAGGAGCAGGTGTGACTTCCAGAGTTCCTTTTTCAAACGCTATCTTGTAAGCCTTTGTAACGTCTTCGCCGTCTCTTGTGATCTTGATCTCGCCGATCTCGTTATCCACAGTGCCCTTATCTGTGATGCGACCTGTGTTCTCTGCCTCGATGACATCACTACCGATAAGCTTTCCGGCTGTAACAGTAGCGCCGTTATCGCTATGCTCTGTTCCATCGTATACCCAAGTGTTGTCAGCAGCTTTCACCGTGATCTGCTTTACTGCATAAACATCGTAGACTGTACGATCAACCTTCTCTTTCGTGATTTCAGGCAGATCATACTTCGCATCCGCGAGTGTATTACCGTCTTCATCGGCATACCAGCCAGCATACTCTTCGCCATCGATAGTCAGAGTATTGCCGTCTGCAGAGTAACCAATTCCTTCTTCGGCAAATTTAGACTCTGCGTCTGGGTATGTTTCAATGTCAGCGAACTTCACGACTTCGACCACATTGCCGTTGTAGTGATACCTTACAGTTACAGATGGCTGCCAGTAGGCGTTTACAACAACCTCTGTTTCCTTGATCATCCCATGAGAGTCACCGCTAACAAGACTGAAAGTATCACTCTGTCCAGCCGTGAACTTATCCCCGATCCGCTGAGTGTTCGAACCTGTGCTCCCATCAGCATATGTGTACTCATATTTATCCAGCTGCCAGTACTCGAACATGTAATGTTCTACAGGGGTCTTAACCGAAGGATCACTGTATGTGTGCTTTAGTTCTCCAAACTTGCTCTTGTAGTCAAAAGCGTCCGCATTAGACCATGATCCCGAGCCGGTTGAAATCTTATCTACATACTTGTAATCGAATCCGTTGATCTTTTCCGCTGTATATATTGGAGAGAAGTTTAAAACTGTGTCCTCATCCAAATAGTAGTTATTGCCCTCTGTTGTTCCATCAGCATTCTTTATAGAGATCGCCGCTGAAGCATCTATGATATTCCCATTATCATCTTTCCATTCGCCGGTATATGTGTATTCATAACCCATATAGGAAATGACAGTCCCGACGCTGAGGCCTGTGGCCTGCTCCATCTTCTTTTTTGAGAAGTTCCAACCATTACCAGGAGAGAGCGTGTTGCTAGTGGTTGCGGATGTAATATCACCGGTGTTATGCCTAATATCATTGAAATTCAACGTAACCAGGACGTCAGGCCTGTATTCCGCGTAAATCGAATACTCTGCGATACCATCTACCGCTTTTGCGACTGCATCTTCATATGAAACGACATAATAAAGTCCGCTTCCGGTACCATCCGCTTTTGTCTCTGGGACCCTTGATCCATCCTCGTAGAGCCATCCACTAGAGAACTTATAGTTTTTACCATCTTTCTCAACGGTCGTGTTGGTTACCTTGTTATCCATGTAAGAAGGCATGTACCAAGATGCTACCCCGGAAGCCAGATTTGACTTAGTAGCAGTATACGCTTCATAGTACTCACCGTTTTCATCCCATGCATAGACATGGACCTTAACGTTGACCTTTACATCGTTTGCCGCCTGAGCTGCAAGATATACCGAAAATTCATCTGACTTGAAGCTCGCCGAATTACCGCTCAAATTAGCAGCTATCTTTTCGGCTGATCCGTTATCCTTAACATGAACGATGTTAAGAGCTTCTCCGGAACCGAAGGCCGCGGAAGAAAGTGTTACTGAAACACTCTTCGCAGGCTCGATCTCCTTGCCATCGCAGCTGAACGAGATATCGACAGCTTTGATAACTGAAGTCTCTCCGCCTATTGCTGCCTGAGCAGCATCCTCTACCGATGCCGTGCTGACAGCTGTTACACTCATTTTTGTACCAGCCGGGAATGTTCCAGGCTGCGCCGTAACACTTACATTTACAGAGTTTGCACTTCCTGTGAATGTGATCTCTTCCTTATTTAAAGCATCTTCCTGCTCTTTTTCTGCCTCGTCACCCTCCCCTTCATTTACGACAAGGCCTTCTTCAGATTCCTGTACCTCAACCTCGGAACCATCTTCTGAAACCTGGCTCTCCTCGTTAGGTGACTCGGACTCAGGCGCTGCTTCTGCAGCTTCTTTAGATGCAGCATCCGGCTCAACCGTCTCCTTCTCTACTTTTTCAACGGCCGCTGGCGCTTCTTCTGTTTTCTTTGTTTCTTCTTCAACCTTTGGCTTTGTTTCCTCCCCCGAAGGCTTCTCGTCGGTCTGCTGCACTGTTGCTGTCACTTCATCTGAAGTTTCGTCAGCAAAAGTCGGCGTCAGTGTTGGCATGAAAGTCAAAGCCACCGTTGCGCAAAGAAGAAACGCCATGAATCTTTTTATGACATCTCTTTTGTTCATTACTTGCCTCCTTCTTTAAACAAAGACCTAATTCACTTTTAGCGTTATAAAATATTATTAACTAGTTTCTCCGTCCAATACTTTTTTTGTATGATTATCGATACAATCTTCTGATTGCATATAGCACTTCATCCCCGGTTCGCCAGGTATCCGCCTATCTCTATCATGAACCACGCTGCTA
>CADAUB010000073.1 GCA_902790965.1 uncultured Eubacteriales bacterium
GATGTTCGAGGACTACTGCGAAGACATCCCGGGATTCCTCGACGGACCGTGCTTCGTCTGCGGACATCCGCTCGAAGTCTCGCCGCTGGCCAAGAAGGACCCTAAGGACCCTCGCATCACAAGAAGATTCGAGTCATATATCAACGGATGGGAGATGTCGAACGCGTTCAGCGAGCTGAACGACCCAATCGACCAGTACGAGAGATTCGCCGAGCAGCAGAGACAGCTCGATCTCGGTATCGACGATGAAGCTCATCCGATGGATACTGACTTCGTAAACGCCCTCGAGGTAGGAATGCCTCCTACAGGCGGAATCGGAATCGGCGTCGACAGACTCGTAATGCTGCTCACAGACAGCGCTACCATCAGAGACGTACAGCTCTTCCCTGTAATGAAGCCGGAAGGCAAGGGCGGAGCTCAGAAGAAGGAGACAGTCAAGATCGATTTCAGCAAGGTTGAGATCGAGCCGCTGTTCGAAGAATTCGTCGATTTTGACACCTTCAGCAAGAGCGACTTCCGCGCGGTCAAGATCAAGAGCTGCGAAGAGGTCAAGAAGAGCGACAAGCTGCTGAAGTTCGTCCTCAACGACGGATCCGGCGAGGACAGAGTGATCCTCAGCGGCATCAAGAAGTACTATGATCCTTCTGAACTCGTTGGAAAGACAGCGATAGCGATCGTGAACCTTCCGCCGAGAAAGATGATGGGACAGTACAGTAACGGCATGCTCATCAGCGCAGTCAACGAGTATGACGGCGAGGAGATGCTCAACCTCCTGCTAGTAGACGACAGGATCCCGGCAGGAGCTAAACTTTACTAGAAGGAGACAGGGGACGGTTCTCTGTCTCCTGTTTTTATGCAAAAAAATGCGAGGCAGAGAACCGTCCCTTTTCTCCTCCTTTTTTGCTATAATGTCATTAAACAAGTTGACAATTAGCATGCGAGAGTGGGTGATCATATGGCACACAGACCTAATATTCTGAAGCTGGCTACCAAGGTCAGCCTCGAGAGTCTGACTTATACCGGCATAACTTACAACGACCCGGAGTACAAGATCCTTGAGCCTATTGTAGATGACGACATGTGCGAGATCATGATGCACATGCGGCTCAATGCGAGCAGGACTCCCGAGGAGATCGCGCGAAGAGCGAAGAAGGACGTCGAATTCACGCAGAAGCAGCTGGACAAGCTCCAGGTGGCGGGCGTGGCGCGCGTGCGCATGGAAGACGGGAAGAGGTGTTACTACTATCCGATCTGGGTCCCGGGCATCATGGAAGGCGTGCTTTCAAACAGAGAGCAGTGCGAAGCTCATCCTGTACTGGCCGAGTGCTTCGAGGAGTACACCAGAAAGAGGGTCTCCATGCTGGCTCCGTTCATGGACGCGGGCATGAACATGATGCGTGTCATCCCTGTGCAGAGCGCTATCGAGAACAATTCGCACAAGGCGAGCTATGACGAAGTGGCGAGTCTGGTCGAGAAGGCGCATACCATTTCGGTCGGACCGTGCTCATGCAGGCGTTCGCGCAGGCTCATGGGCGAGGGCTGCGGACATCTCGAAGACGACATGTGCATGTACCTCAACGACAACGCGCAAAACTTCATCGAGACAGGCGCTCACCGCCGGATCGACAAGGAAGAGGCGTACGAGATACTCAGGAGGGCCGAGGCCAACGGTCTAGTGCACGAGCTGAACGTGACGGATGGCTATGACGAGGCGAACGCGATCTGCAACTGCTGCGGCTGCTCATGCTTCGCGCTCCGCATCGCATCGTATTTCAGGACTCCTGACGCGATCCGCACCAACTATGTCGCCAGGGTCGACAAGGATAAATGCGTGGCCTGCGGACAGTGCGTGGAGAACTGCCAGCTCAACGCCGTGAAGCTGGGGCAGAAGCTCTGCGACAGGCCGGCTAACGAGCCGCGTCCTGCTGAGACAGCACGCAACACGCTCTGGACGAGCAAAAGGTATAATCCGGATTTCCGCATCAACCGTACAGACGTGATGCCTGAAGGTACAGCGCCGTGCAAGTCGGCCTGCCCTGCTCACGTTCCGGTACAGGGCTACATTAAGCTGGCTTCTGAAGGCAGATATGATGAGGCCCAGGAGCTGATCATGAAGGAGATCCCGTTCCCTGCCATATGCGGACGCATCTGCAACAAGAAGTGCGAGGAAGCCTGCACGCGCGGGGACGTCGATACGCCGGTCGCGATCGACGAGATCAAAAAGTTCATCGCGGACCGCGAGCTCGGATCCAAGGATCGCTATGTGCCGAAGATGCTGAATCAGAGGGGCGAGCCTTTCACGGAAAAGATCGCTGTGATCGGCGCAGGTCCTGCTGGACTCAGCTGCGCGTACTATCTGGCTATAAAAGGGTATCCGGTTACAGTATTTGAAAAGGAAAAAGTGCTCGGAGGCATGCTGACGCTGGGCATCCCTTCGTTCAGGCTCGACAAGAGCGTCATCAACGCCGAGATCGACATCCTTAACAAGCTCGGAGTCGAGTTCAGGACCGGCGTAGAGCTCGGCAAGGACGTGACGCTCGACGGCCTGAGAGAGGAAGGCTATAAGGCGTTCTATCTGGCGATCGGCGCTTCGAAGGGCGCTGAGCTTGGAATAAAGGGAGAGGATCTTCCGGGAGTGCTTTCAGGCATCGACTTCCTTAGGGAGATCAATCAGGATAAAAAGCCTGAGGTAGGGAGCTCGGTCGCGGTACTTGGCGGCGGCAATGTGGCTCTCGATGTTGCCAGGTCGGCCGTGCGCCTGGGCGCTGATGTAAAGGTGTACTACCGCAGAAGCGAAGAGGAGATGCCTGCTGACAGAGAAGAAGTCGAAGAAGCTATCTCGGAAGGCATCGAATTCGTTTATCTGGCAGCCCCTGTTGAGGTTGCCGGGAACGGAAAAGCCGAGACGCTCAGACTCGAGAAGATGGAGCTCGGTGAGAAGGATGCGAGCGGCCGCCGCAGACCTGTGGGTACCGGAGAATTCTTCGAGGCGCCTGTGACATGCGTGATAAGCGCGACCGGCCAGAAGGTGGAACTCGGCGGCATCGACCCTGCGGGTCTGCTGTCCGTGAATGCGAACGGGACTGTCAGAGCGGACAGCATTTCCGGCCAGACCTCCGTCGATGACGTGTTTGCCGGAGGTGACCTCGTGACGGGACCGAAGTTCGCCATCGACGCCATCGCGGCCGGAAAAGAAGCCGCCATCTCGATCCACCGCTTCGTCCACGAAGGTCAGACCCAGGAGCTCGGCCGCGATCACAGAGACTACAGCTCGTTCGACACGGCGACAGCTCAGATCGATCCGGTCGGATTCGACAACGCGCCTCGTCAGAAGGCGGCAGGTCCGGGCGGTGAGAAGGCGAGGACCACGTTCGACGATCTCCGCAGCACTTTCACCGAAGAGCAGGTGAAGAAAGAATGCGGCAGATGCCTCGGATGCGGCACCGCCGTCGTCGACCGCTTCATGTGCGTGGGCTGCGGCATCTGCACCACACACTGCAAGTTCGACGCGATCCAGCTTGAGAAGGTCTACGATGCCGGCAACGGCAAGTACTTCGGAACGCTCGGCAAGATCGTCACTCACGTTCCTAGCATCGGCGCGGGAATGGTGAAGAAGCAGCTGGGAAGACGCGGAGGCGGAAATGCATGAGATAGGCATCGCCAGGCAGATACTCCGCACGGTAGAGAGATTCGCTGCGGAGAACGGCGTTGATGGGATCGATGAAGTCGTTTGCGACAACGGGGAACTGTCTCTTGTGATACCCGAGTATCTCGAGAAGACCTATCCCATGGTCGTGAAGGGGACCATCCTGCAGGAAGCGAAGCTGACCCTTAACACAGTGCCGGGTCTCGCGGAATGCGATGACTGCGACGAGATATTCAACGTCGTGGAGCACAAAGGTTATTGCCCTTCCTGCGGCAGCTTCAGAAAGACGGTGCTGTCCGGCAAGACCTTCAGCGTAAAAGAAATAATCGTAAAGGAGACAGGGGACGGTTCTCTGTCTCCAAAATAATAACGATCGCACAATTTCGTGCTGTTCAAGAGCTAAATATTACAGAGTGTCTTTGTAAGGTAGTATAAGAATATAACAGTTTATTTTACTACCCCATTTACTACCCCAAAATATACAGCATTATAATAGAATATATGCAAACAGGATAGGGCGACCGGCAATAGGTCGCCTTTTTGTTGTGGGGCTGGATTTGCACAGATTATTGCGTAGTTGATGAACAGCATTATAATAACATTGCGGATGTCGTAATGTTATCGCAATGTTACCGTAATGTCGTTGCAATGTTCCATAATGTTTGATACCATCTTTTCAAATAATGTGGAGGTGTGGAAATGCACATTAAAGAACTGTATCCAGATGTAATAACCGAAGACTTGAATCATGAGTATAAAGCTGTTTTGAATCCGGATAATCCTGTCAAATGGGCTAAAACAATAGTCGGATATGCAAATGGCACAGGAGGGGTACTGTTTGTTGGAGTATCTGATAGCGGAGAGGCTTTTGGATTAAGTCTTGATGTAATCGATACAACAAAGAACCTGATAGCTCTGATCAATGACAGGCATATTTTTCCGCATGCAAGGATTCAGTATATGATGCGCAGCGTGGACGTAGATGCCGAAAAGTTTGTTTTAGGCGTTAAGGTTGTGCAAGCCGACTCAATAGTCAGATATCGTGAAGGGGATTTCAATGAAACGGTGTATACAAAAGGCGATGGATATACCACACCGGCTACACCTGAGGAAATCATCGCGTTACATAAAAGAAAGCACGGTGTAGATAATGAGACGACCGATATCAAGTATGATGAGAGCCAATGGAAAGAGTATATCGAGCTGTGCTGTGAATATAGATTCGATAAATCAGCTCCAACAATGAAAGAACTGCAAAATGAAGAGATAGTATCAAAAGATGGATACGTTAAATCCGGATTCAATATGTTTGCTGATGAATATGAGGGAGAAGACTCACTTGTATGCTGCCGCTTATGGAAAGATAAGAAGAAGACGGGAACGGTCCTGGATCAGGGCAGATATAAGGGCTCTTTAGCTGTAGTCTTCAAAGATGCAATAAGCTTCATAGAAAGAAATACAAAGACAGGATGGGAAAAGTCAGAGAATGGAGGAAGGAAAGAGATACGTGCATATCCGAAGGAAGCGATACGCGAGGCTCTTGTAAACGCGATTGCTCATAGAGATTATTCAATTGCAGGAACACAGATAGACATTGACATCTATTGCGACAGAATAGAGATCGTTTCCCCGGGATCATGGCTTCTCCCAAGGAGCTATGAAGAATATCCTCTTGGATCCATCCCGTCAATCAGGAGAAATACTATCATAGCTGCATGTCTGGATGTAGCAAACCTTATGGAACGAAGTGGAACTGGATTTCAGACGATGATCGAGAGCTATAGGGACAGTGATGACAGATTGCAACCGGTAATATCAATATATCCGGGATTTCTGAATCTGTGTTTATATGACCGGGTTTACCGCGAAGACGATTTTATAACTACAGATACTACCTTAACAGATACGGAGAAAATAGTACAGATACTGGGAACGCACGGACCAAAGTCGGTAAAAGAACTGCAATCATATACTAAATACAGTAGCAGGAGCCAGTTCCTGACAGAAGTGATTAATCCCCTGATTGAATCTGGCGTTATTTTCAGAGATGGAAAGTCTAAGTCACCAACGGCTCTTATAAAGCTCAAATAATGCAATAGTGTTTCAGTTTGATAAATGTATATAAGGTGATGTATATGGGTGACTATAGCAAGGTAAGGTGGAAAGAACTGTTTGCTGCAAGGATATTGAGCCGCGGATACGATTACTATCTCGATGGCAATGTCTGGAATCTCCATGATAAAGAAGGAGCGGTTTCCGCAACTGTAGCAGGGACTGAGGATTATTGTGTGACAATCACTTTGGCCGATGGAAGGATCGCGGATATGGATTGTGACTGTCCATATGCTTCCGATGGTAACTATTGTAAGCATGAGGCAGCTGTACTATATGCCCTGACAGAGGAATCTGAGGACATAGACGCAGGAGCCTATGAGGAACAAGAGACTGATGCTGAGTATATAGATAATTGGCATGCCCAAAATGATGAACCAAAGGAAAAACCGTCTTGGCTCAGCAAACTTGAGGCTGAGAGAGAGGAATTGAAGCAGTACATTTCATTTATGTCTGAGGACGAGATGAGAGAAATGCTGTACCAGCTTGCGTGTAATGATGAGTCTCTCAAAAACAGAATCGCCGCAATGTATTCGAATGACATAGACGAGAGGCTGATTTTGAAGCTGAGAAAAATGGTAGATAATATAGAATATGAACACAGTGACAGATCCGGATTCATCGACTGGAGGAATGCATCAGACTTTATAGGCGATCTTATAGAATTCCTCTGCAGCAATGTTCAACCGCTGATCGACAGGGGTATGCTGGAAGAAGCCTTTGAACTGACATGCTATGTGTTCCTGACCATCGGTAATGCTGAAATCGATGATGATGGCGACATAGCTATCGGAGCCGGTGAATGCTGTGAGTTCTGGAAAAAGATAGTACAAAAGTCTTCAGATATGCAGCAGGAACGCATGTATGACTGGTTCAGCGATCATATAGGCAATGACAATGTATACGACTATATGGAGGATTACCTTGAAGACTTCCGTATGACAGGGTTCCACACAAAAGGACTATTGACTAGGAGACTTGATGAACTCGATGAGGTCATTAGAAACGGCGTGGAAGATTATAGGATCAACCATAACGGATGGAGAACATATAGTTTGATCAGAAATATCAACAACAGGATAGAAACGATGATTGAACTGGAGCTACCTCGCAGCGAGATGCTCTCATATATGGAAAAATACACTTTCCTTCCGGAAATCCTGATCAGATATGCAGAGGTTGTATATGAAGTCCGTGACGTAGACTATGCAATTGGACTGCTTCAGAAGGGCAAGACGAGAGATGCAGAGAACTCCTTTGCAGTCAGTGCATACAGTCGCAAACTGATACATTTCTTTGCCTCGCAGGATATGAAGAAAGAAATGATCGAGGAACTATCATTCCAGGTGCTGAACTGTTATCAGAAAGATCTAGATTATATAAAGTGGCTAAAAGAGAGCTTCTCTGATGAAGAATGGATAGCCATGCGTGAAAAAATTCTTGATTCAGAGACATGTAGTACGGTCAGGCTTGATCTCATGCAGGAAGAAAAACTATATGACAGACTTATGAAAGAGATACTCAGTACAGGAAGTATCAGTACACTTGAGAGATATGAGAAAGATCTGAGATCAGAGTTCCCGCACGAGATAAGGGATATGTATGCGGATTATGTCCGTGGCGCGATTGGAAATACATCCAACCGGAAACAATATCGCTTTCTGGTCACTAACCTGCGCAAAATACGGCGTTATGACGGAGGCAAGGAGCTGGCAATGGCTATTGCTGCAACATGGAAACAGGAGTATAAACGAAGGCCTGCGCTGATGGACGAGCTTGGGAAAGCAGGATTTTGATGCGGCCTACGAGGCTGACTTGTATATATGGATTTTTCCACTAAATGAGGAAATGCAGCATTTGGATAACTCATTTGGATACACTTCTGGATACACTGTGTGAAGGACCCCCCCATTCTACCCTGGTTACTACCCCATTTGCCGATGAGACGACAAAAACAGGTATAATCTGGAATTTCGGAAACGGTCTGACCCAGTCAATTCAATGGGTTGACACCTCGGGTACATGTCACGCATTGGGGTAAATTCTCATTACACAAATGCTCCATAGATGTCATCAGAATAGAAAGAGTGTAGACATGGCAAAATATACAACAACTGTAGGCGGATCTTTAAACGAGCTTGTAGCATACATCAAACATAACGAGTCAAGGATGGGTTCTACGATAACGCTGGAAGAAGAGATAACAGGAACAGCAGATTCTGTTAAATATTGGGTCGGTACCTATGAGAGATATGCGGTCCTCGGGGAAAACAGAGTCAGCCTTAATGTTATGCTGATTGAATACAGTGAAGGCGTGAAAGTAATAGCTACAGCATCAGGTGGCAGCCAGGCAGCATTTTTCAAGATCAATACCTGGAGCGAAGGCAATTTCCTAGATGCTTTTGTTGCGGCGATAAAACCTTATAAAGAGAAAAAAGAAAAGTAAAAGGACATGCAAGCACTATGAAATATACAGAAAGATTAAAACTTGCAATAGTTACAGACGTAGTTTTCGTGGCAATATTATCAACTGTATTATTTCTTTTCGAAAAGAATATCATACGGTGTTTTGGATTGTTCATGGCTATAGTTCTGATAACCGGTGGAGTATGCACAGCGGCTTCGTACTACAAAGAAC
>CADAUB010000074.1 GCA_902790965.1 uncultured Eubacteriales bacterium
GTTTGTGTCAAGTAATCGTTGGCAGGATTCCTGCAATCTTTAAAAAGTCGTCGTTTCAGCTCCTCTCCAGGTCAACTTCCGCTCGTATGAAACAGGGCTCGCGGAAGTTCTCGATCGTATGAGTTCCTCGCCGGAGGGCAGGCCAGCAGCGTGTATCCCGCTGCTGACGCAGAAGAGGATGCTCCGTGTCGCGCCGTCAAGGATCATGACCGCTACGCGGCGCCGCTGGCGTCCTTGACTCTGCTCCCGCTCCCATTCTCAGTCCATACTCTATCGTTATCCCTCAGTCTGATCGTTAGTCGTAGAGGCTGTGGGAACTGTGGGTAACCGCTTTGCCTTAGTTTTCGGCGGGCTGTGCATGGTCCGCTGCGGTTATCCACGGTTTCCATGGCCTAAAAGATCATTCGCTTGAATACCTGCACTGTCCTTGGATTTGATGAATCCAAGATCGGCAGATGCACGTTGAATGTGTCGTAATATCTGTTGTTGCCTTCTGCTTCCACCAATGGCACTTTCGCAGCACTTAGTGGCTTGCTGAGCTTTTCTTTCAATGGCTCTGTCCATACTACGCCGTCAGTGTAGCGGTCAACCGCATCCATAAGGTCCTTGTTCTCTCTGTAATAGAGTAGTCTGACCATATTGGCTGCGCTCTTCTCTGCCCAGCGCTTTCTCTTACCTTTCATCCTAAGAGTGATCACTGTGCAGTTCTGGTTTTCCTGTACTCCCATATTCTTGTACAGGATACCTTCAGGTGGCTCCGGGATGTGCATGTCTCTTGCTTTGTATCTTGCGAGCTCGTCCTTATGGTCTTCAAGAAAATCCGCAAGTTCTTCTGCTGCATTTTCCTCAGGAGTATTTTCCTTAGTCGAGATGCTGTCGAAGTACATCCTTGCATATTCGATCAATTCGTCGATCTTATCCTCCCTAAGGAGTCTCAGCATATCTGCTTTTGCCTCATCATGGGATGTCTTCTGCCGGATCAGCCTCACAGCATGGAATCTGTCATACTGCTGCAGCGCTCCTGCATCATATTCATCGTGGATCCAGCTGCCGCCATCACCGTTCAATATCCTGAGTCCTATCTTTTCCGGATCGTAGATCGACTGGATCTTTGCCTCCCATTTCTCATGAAAGCTTTCACTTCTCTCTACTCCGGCTACCACGGTCTTTTCCGCAAGTGTGCTCCTTTTGCCGGCGGTGTCTTTCCAGCCCTCGTACATGGTACCAACTTTTACTTCCATGCCGGGTGCTTTCCGTCCGCTTTCCTGGGCCTTTAACCAGACCCCGTCCATTTCCTCGAACAGTATTGGAGTTTCTTTGTTGCCTCGGGTCTGTTCGTTATGAAATTCCTTTACGAGCAGTTTCTCTTCCTTCGCCAGCTTCTCTCCGATCGCCTGGACCACATTCCATGCTCCCGCGTGACTTATTACCTGTCCTGTCGTATTGCTCACATGAGATGCTGCCTTCCTAAACGGCACATCCGTTGCTGCTTCTGCGATCTTCTCTGCAAGGTTTGTTGAGATAAGGCCGATCGTGTCCATACCGAGTTCTTTATCCAGAAGGTAGACTGCGGCATTCTTTCCTTTGTCGGTCCTGGCGATGTATACATGTCTTGAGTATTCGACTTCTCCGTAGACTGTCTTGATCGTTGTCTTACGGAGGCCTTTATCCCTGTACTCAGACCTATCTCTGGTTTCGTGCAGCTCTTCATCCAGCATCTTCAGGATAGCAGCCGTATCTTCTCTGGCCATTTTGCAATGTGCTGCATAAATTTCTTTCTCAATTTCCTTGAACGAAACCTTATCCTTGCATACAATACTCATAGACATACCGCAATCTCCTTAAATGTTTTTGTCGTTATTAACATCTTAAAGATTTGCAGTATGCTTGGGAAGTTCCTGCTTCCCATTTTTTATTTTTTGTCCGTTTCTGCCAACGGAAACTTTACACTAACTATTACAATTTGTAATGTTTTCTCCCGGGGACTCATTTTGCTTTTGAAACTATTCTGCGTGGCCGCCTCGTCATCAGCGATTTGTCAGAGGCCAGTAGTCTTCCGGGTGCCTGTCGAACAGTACGGTATTATCTTCTCTGGTCTTGATCACCTCGTTCAGATCTATGACCTGATACAATATCTCCTCCTCATCAGAAGAGCATTGTTCAAGCACCTTTCCTGTCGGCCCCACTACCTGAGTGCCTCCGCAAAACGGTGAGTTAGGAAGAGCTCCTACCCTGTTGAGGAGAGCTACGAACAGGGTATTGTCCAGAGCTCTGGCCGCGGCATCTATATCAAGCCATTCTTTATAGTAGGATCCTCCTCGCCATGCAGCCGGGCAGATGATGATGCCTGCGCCACGGTTGGCGAGTATCGTTGCAGTTTCGGGGAAGCAAATGTCATAGCATATCAGGATCCCAACCGGGCCAAACTTGGTATGGAACACGGGGTAGCGGGTGCCTCTCTCGATATAGAACCTCTCGTCTCCCACCAGGTGGGTCTTCGAATAGGTACCGAGGACTTCACCCGCTCCATCGATCAGCACAGCGGTGTTCTCAATGATCCCCGGCCTTACCAGGAACAGGATTGGAGCCACGATATATATGTCAAGTTCCCGCGCCAGCTTCCGCATAGTTGTGATCGATTTGCCATCCAACGGCTCTGCCAGTTCGCACATGGCAGGATAATTGAGACAGTAATACCCCGTGTTAAAGGCTTCAGGCAGACAGACTATGTCCGCGCCGTTTGCCTTGGCCTCTCGGACTTTCTTTTCTGCTTTTTCTAAATTGGCGTCAACGTTTAAGAATTCGCAATCCATCTGGATCAATGCAAGCTTGAAACTACTCACAATTCCACCTCCTTACGCTGCGTCTAATTTCCTCGCTTTCTTTTCACGATAGCTTTTCCATACTATGAACAGCACCATTACGGCACCGATCACGCCGTATACTCCGTAGACCAGTCCCAGCCATGTGTCGAATGGGAGCAGCATGGAGCACAGCAGTGATGCGACCACCACGATAGCAGCGACTAGATTGTACCTATAAGTGTGCTCTTCCTTGGTGATCGACTTGATGAGTGTGAACATCGAAGGCACCGTCGAAGAGAAGATGCCCAGGAAGATGACGATAACGAATATGAATCCAAGAGTCGAAGAAATTGAATTCGCGATCTCGAGATTCGGTACTGAGAACTGGCTGAGCACCTTGATGTTGGAGAAGTTCGCCGTAGTCATGGTTGCAGCTCCGAGGAGATACATGATCACGCCTACCACGCCGCCCTTCATAAGGTCGTTTCTGTTGTTCTCGTTAGCAGCTACCGCAACGAAGAACGGAGCAGCCTGCATCGGAGTACATGTTGTGTAGTACAGAGTGCCTATTAGCCAGTGCGGTGCGATGCGAGGCATTCCGAGGGTCGGAGCTATCCTGATGCCCTCCGCGAGGCCTCTCGCGTGCTGGCACAGATAGATGATGCCTGTAACGAGGGCCAGCCCTACGATGATAGGGCCGCAAGCGCCTGTGACTTCAACCAAGCGCTTTAGGCCAAGCAGTATAACGATAAGGCAGATCCCGGCCAGGATGATGCTTCCTACCTGAGTTGGCACGTTGAAGTACTGCGAAACTGTAGCGCCAAAGCCCGAGATCATCACCACTGGCGCGGCGTACAGAAGTCCGTAGCCCAGAGCGCGGAACAGCTTGCCGAGCTTAGGGCCGCAGTAATAGTCAAATACCTGCAAAGGGTCGGTGTACTTCTTTTCATAGCCGAGATTGAAGTACTTGTTGATCAGATAGAGATGCAGCAACATGGCGAGCGCCATTCCGATATACCCGTAAACACCATAGCAGCAGAAGTACTGCCTGGTCTCCGCGCCGGTAACGAAGCCTGAGCCGATGCACCACGACGCGAAGCATCCTCCTATTTTTAATACATTCCCCCAATTTGTCCTGTTCGTTGTTCTCATATCGTCCCCCTACCGCTAAACGCCTTAAATCCACAGTTCCACTATAGAACACGCTTCCTTTTAGTAGGGATGATGATAGCAAGAGACTTTCACAGGCGCAAACAGTTAACAATTGACTTTACACAAGCATTTCCTTGTGGTATGTATATATCAGGAATTGAGTTAGGATCAGCAGGAGGGCGATATGCAGACGAGTTATGAGATCTTTCTACTGGTAGCGAAAGAGAAAAGTATCACCAAAGCCGCTCAGAAGGCCTTTATTTCTCAGCAGGCTGTAAGCGAGCACATCAAAAAACTAGAGGATAAGTACGGTCTTAAACTGTTTACAAGAAAGCCTCATTTTCAGCTGACCGAGGCTGGCGAGGCAATGTTCCGGTCGCTTCAGCAAATGCAGCTTATAGAGCGATCGATGAACGACGATCTGTCCCAGCGGTCTCAGGAGACCAAGGGAAGCTTTACTCTCGGCATCAACGCATCACGTGCGCAGATTATACTGCCACTGGTGATGCCGGAATTCGCTCGTATGTATCCTCACGTAGACATACATTTTTCTCTGCAGGATACCTCTTACGCGGAGCAGCAACTGCTTAACGGAGAGGTCGATCTCTTTCTGGGCATCGAGCCGACCTTCCATCAGGAATTCGATTACACCCCGCTCTGCGAGGACGATCTTCGTGTCGTCGCCTCATCGGGTTTGCTCAAACAGTATGCCTCCGATCTGAGAAAACTGGATCAGCACAGTACCGTCGATCTGAAAAGTCTTCAAGGTACACCATTCATCTTCAGTGACATCACCAGTTCGGTCAACACGCTGCTTACATCGCATCTAAACAAGGAGCGTATAGAGCCTTGGGTCAGATACTACATAAGTGACACCTCCTCGCAAATACTTATGTGCATACAAGGCCTTGGTGCCGCCTTTGTCCCTATAATGCTGCTCTCGCATGTAAATAGATGGAACGAGATCGCCGGTCCGAATGAATATCTTCATATATTCCGAATCAACAACCTGGAAGAAAAACTCTCTATCCAATCTGTCCGCCTGAAGAATCGAGTGTATCCGGCTTATGTTCTGGAATTCGAGGAGCTTATGCATAAGATGTTGAAGGAGAATTTCAAATGCTGAACTTCCGCCGCGTAGGCGTCACCTGCTCCAATCTAGCGAGTTAATTGAAGCTTTTGATCGCACCAAAAAACCGCTGAGGATATCGGTCCACAGCGGTTTTCGTTATATTCTTCTTGGTCTATTTCGTGATCAGCTTATTCGTGCTTGAAGTGCTTTCCCGGAGCGCTTTCATCGTGCGCTCCTTGCTCTTCAAATTCTACAGTAAGGCCCTTCTTCTCGGCCTTCTTTGCAGCCTTTGCAGCCTTCTTGGCTTCTTTGCGGGCTATCTTAGCATCGTACTTTTCGTTCCATGGAGCTACGTCATTACGCCTGATTTTATTGAACCAGTTTGTCTTCTTGCTGATGATGAAGATGATGAGCGTGTAGACGATGCCGCAGACTGACGAGAATATTACACTTTCAAGAGTCGAATCCGACGATATCGTTGCCATGTTCAGGCCCTGCAGGTAGAAGATCGTCATGTTGTTGCAGATATGGAAGGCTGCCGACACTTCGATGCCTCTGCCGAGCCAGGCTGTGACCGCGAATACCATTCCGGTGATGAATATCTCCACCTTGCCGAGCGTGTCATAAGGGTGCATCGTTACGAATACTACCGACTGGAGTATTACCGCGATCACCGGTATCCTAAACCACGATCCGAAGGTCTGCATCAGAAGCGCTCTGAACGCGTACTCCTCAGCGATGCACTGAAGAGGCCCCAGTATGGTAAGCACTACCAGGCTACCGATGGTGAACTTCATCTGAAAGTCGTCGAGGCGGTGCTCGATGAGCAGATTGTCTACAAGTATCGGGGCGGAGATGCACAGGAAAGCTATAGGGAATACTCTCCAGAACACCTTGCTGCTCCAGCCGCCTCTTGACGATGAGTACGACGAGAACGGTCTGTCACGCACGATCTTCGATGCCAGCCAAAGCGCCGGGATCATCAGTGCGACGGAGCCAAGGCTCACGACATTCTGCCACGTGTTGGCGAGATCCATATCATCATAGCTGTCTGAGAATATGTTGGTCGCCGTTTCCCCGGTGACTCCACCCAATCCGACGCCGGACACTGCAGCTACGGCAAAAGTCAATATCATTCCCAGAATCAGATAAATGATCGCAAACAGGATGAACACCAGTATCGGCTTGTACCACCTGTATGATTTGAATTGTCTTCCGTAGACCGGATATGAATGCTCAGAGGCATTCGTACTGTTTATCCTTGCCATTATCTTGCCCTTTCCCAAATAATGAGCCTCTTCCCCACTTAGGAAAGAGGCTCTAATTACTTTTTCTAACAGCCTCAACGGGCGCTCAGTCTTTCAGTCATTACGACAAAGTCGCAACTACTTTACTTTTCTTCCTGGCTTGCCTTGTACGCAGCGATTACCTTGTCAGCGAGGTTGCTTGGAAGCTCTGCGTATCTTGCGAACTCGATGTCGAAGGATCCTCTAGCCTGTGTCATCGATCTAAGCGCGATAGCGTAGTCGAATGTCTCTGCCTGAGGTACCTCAGCGTGGAGTGTCGATCCACCCGGTACTGGATCCATACCGAGTACAACGCCTCTTCTGTTAGGAAGGTCGCCCATTACAGCGCCTACATACTGCTCAGGAACAGTGATGTCGAGCTTCATGATAGGCTCGAGCAGGCATGGCTTAGCCTCAACGATACCCTTCTTGAATGCGAGCGAAGCAGCGATCTTGAAGGATACTTCGTTGGAGTCTACTTCGTGGTAAGAACCGTCGTAGAGGACTGCCTTGATGTTCTGTACTTTGCAGCCTGCGAGAGGGCCCTTGTCCATGCACTCGAGAAGTCCCTTCTCAACTGCAGGTACGTAGTTCTTAGGAACGGATCCACCGAAGAGCTCTTCGCTGAACTCGAGGCCTTCCTCCTGGGATGGGCTGAATCTGATATGTACATCACCGTACTGACCAGCACCACCGGACTGCTTCTTATGCTTACCCTGAACGTCGGAGTTGCCCTTGATAGTCTCTCTGTAAGCGATCTTCTGAGGAACAACGTTTACGCTGACTCCGTATCTGTCTTTGAGCTTAGCCTGGATGATTCCGAGCTGGATGTCTCCCTGACCGCCGAGCAGTGTCTGATGTGTCTCAGCGTTTCTCTCGAGTACGAATGTTGGATCCTCTTCCATGAGTCTGGAGAGGCCCTGAGCCATCTTCTCGTCTTCGTTCTTGTCAGCAGCCTCAACTGCGACGAAGTAGCAAGGGTTAGGGAAGTTGATAGGATCGATAGTTACCTGCTTAGCCTTGCTGCAGAGTGTATCGCCTGTCTTTGTGTTCTGGAGCTTACCGAGAGCTACGAGGTCGCCGGCAACTACTGTATCTGTGTTCTCCTGGCTCTTTCCTCTTACGAAGAAGATGGAACCAAGCTTTTCAGCCTTCTCTGAACGTGGGTTGTATACGTCGCTTCCGGACTTGAGTGTTCCGGATACTACCTTGGCGTATGAGATCTTGCCGAGGAATGGGTCAGCGAGTGTCTTGAAGATGAAGAGCACGAGGTCGCCGTTTGGATCGCACTTGATCTCGATCTCGTTGCCGCTATCGTCCTTTGCCTTTGTGACTACTGTCTCAGGCTTTGGAACGTACTTGCAGAGAGCGTCGAGCGCCTCTTCGATGCCGTCGCCTGTAAGGCTGCAGACCTTGAGGATAGGCATGATGTCGCCGTTGTTGATTCCTGTAGCGAGTCCGTTTGCGAACTCCTCTTCAGTGAACTCCTCGCCTTCGAAGAACTTCTCCATGAGCTCTTCGTCTGCGCTCGCGATTGCCTCATTAAGGGCATCCTTGTCGTCGAGTGTAACGCATGCTGTTCCGAACTTGTTCTGAAGCTCAGCAACAACGCCGTCTACATCGATGTTGTCCTTGTCTGTCTTGCTGATCACGAAGAAAGCAGGAGCGTTGTATTCCTTAACGAGGTCCCAAGCCTTCTCTGTACCTACCTGGATACCGGAGGAAGCATCTACCATGATGATAGCTGTAGCGCCTGTCGAAAGAGCTGCTCTAGCCTCTCCTGCGAAGTCGAAGAATCCCGGTGTGTCGATGAAGTTGAGTTTTGTTCCGTTGTACTCAACAGGAACGAGTGTCTGGTTGATGGTGTATCCCTTTTCGATCTCCATCTTTTCGTAGTCGGATACTGTGTTACCATCCTCTACCTTTCCCAGTCTGCTGATGACCTTTGTCTTCAGCAGACCCGCTTCAAGGAAAGTGGTCTTGCCTGTGCCGCCATGACCGAGCAGCACGATGTTACGGATCTTGTCGCTTGAATAGCCTTTCATTTTGTCCTCCTGGAATGTATGTTGTTTTGTCTTGTATATCCTTATATTAACCCGGCCGCTTTCGCCAACCGTTAACTAACGTTTTTACAGAACGCTTTAGAATTCAGCGTTGCCAGGTGTACGTGGGAACATCTGGACGTCTCTGATGTTGCTCATGCCTGTGAGGTACATGAGGATGCGGTCGAAGCCCAGACCGTAACCCGAGTGGTAAACGCCGCCGTACTTACGAAGGTCGAGGTACCAATCGTATGTGTCCTCGTCGAGCCCAAGCTCGTGTATCCTGTCAAGCAGCACATCGTAGCGCTCTTCTCTCTGGCTTCCGCCAATGATCTCGCCAACTCCCGGCACCAGCATGTCCATAGCCGCTACTGTCTTGCCGTCGTCGTTGAGCCTCATGTAGAAGGCCTTGCAATCCTTTGGATAGTCGATTACGAACATCGGCTTTTTGAAGACCTCTTCTGTGAGGTAGCGCTCATGCTCTGTCTGGAGTTCGAGGCCCCACTCTACCGGATAGTCGAACTTCTTGCCCGACTTCTGGAGGATGTCCACAGCCTCGGTATATGTGATACGAGCGAAGTCTGAGTTTACGATGTGGTCGAGTCTTTCGAGCAGGCCCTTGTCGATGAAGTTATTGAAGAACTGCATCTCTTCAGGGCAGTGCTCCAGAACGTAGCTAATGATGTACTTGATCATCTCCTCGGCGATGTCCATGTTGCCGTTAAGATCGCAGAATGCCATTTCAGGCTCCATCATCCAGAACTCCGAAGCGTGTCTGGCTGTGTTGGAATTCTCGGCTCTGAACGTAGGCCCGAATGTATATATATTGCGGAACGCCAGTGCCATGATCTCACCCTCGAGCTGACCCGATACTGTGAGGTTGGCTTTCTTGCCGAAGAAGTCCTTGCTGTAGTCGATATTGCCCTCGGCGTCTCTTGGAAGATTATCAAGATCGAGAGTCGTTACCTGGAACATCTCGCCGGCACCCTCAGCATCGCTGCATGTGATCTCAGGCGAGTGGACGTAGATGAAGTTCTTCTCCTGGAAGAATTTGTGGATAGCGTACGCCGTGACACTTCTCACTCTGAACACTGCCGAGAATGTGTTGCTTCTCGGTCTCAGATGAGCGATCTCCCTGAGGAATTCCATCGAGTGTCTTTTCTTCTGAAGTGGGTAATCAGGATCCGAGTCGGCGAGGAGCACTATCTCCTCTGCCTTGATCTCGAAAGGCTGCTTGGCGTCTGGTGTCTGCACCAATGTGCCGGTGACTCTTACGCCAGCGCTGAGGCGGAACTTGGAAACCTCTGTGAAGTTGGCAAGCTTGTCTGCCTCATAAACCACCTGGACAGGTGTGAAGAACGAGCCGTCATTTACCGAAAGAAAGCCGAACTGGTTAGAGCTTCTGTTGCCTCTGACCCATCCGCCTACTGTTACTTCTTTATCGGCATATGCCTCTGTGTTTCTGAATAATTCTCTGATTTCGATGTCTTTCATGCTGTATCCTTTGAAAATAGTCTGCTGTGCCATTCGCACTAGCCGTACGATTATATCACAGAGGGTCAGCCAATGTCACCAAAAACAGCGGACTTTGTGCTGTCTTGTTTCAGAGAAACTACCTTCTGAGTTCCCAAAATACATAGTTATGCGGAAATTGCTTTGTTACGCCTATCGCCGCATAACGCAAATGTATCT
>CADAUB010000075.1 GCA_902790965.1 uncultured Eubacteriales bacterium
TCGGGCGGCCCGCTCGAGCCTACTCTGAAGGATGGAGACCCTGTCACGCTCGAGTGGAGAGAACCCGGCAAGCAGACTGACGGGTCAAAGAAGCTCGGGTTCTTCGATCACGCCTGGGCTGTGCCGGCGCTGATCGCAGCCGCCCTGGCCATAATCCTCGCGGTGGTATTCATCATCCGCAAAAAGGACGAAGAAGAGACCGAATAGCAAATTCACGCTTGTTTGAATATACCCGAAAGGGTATAGAAATACCTACATTTAGCATATTACACCCGATAAGGTACAAATAGAGTCAGAACTCATTGACTTATACCCTATCGGGTGTTATTGTTTTCATTGACTTATACCCTATCGGGTGTTATTGTTTTCATACAACCATGATCACAGCATATGGAGTTAATATCAGATGAATCGAATAGCAAAGTACGTAAAATCTCAAAGGAAGCAACTTGGCCTTACTCAGGAGGAATTCGCGCTTAGATCCGGCCTGGGCCTTCGCTTCGTGAGAGAACTCGAGCAGGGTAAAGAGACAGTGAGGCTCGACAAGGTCAATCAGGCGCTCGCGATGTTTGGAATGGAGGTGGCCCCGGCCAGATCGGTGGCAGAAGATGATGAGTGAGACCGGACTTAGAGAGGCAAACGTCTCGGAGCATAAGAGAAACAGACTATTATTGCGGGCTGCGGAAGCTGTCGAACAGCGAAAGCAGCTCGTTTCTTTTTTTGCAATCAGTCTTGCGTAGCAGATTGCGCACATGGAACTTGACGGTGTTCTCAGAGATGAAGAGCTTCTCAGCGATCTCCTTGTTTGTATTGCCCCCGAGAATAAGCCGCATAAGATCGCTCTCTCGCTGTGAGAGTCCATACTGCGATGCGAACTGGATGATGTAATCAGGCTCGACCTTGGCAGGCATGTACATAACATGATAGAGCTGGAAGAACATGAAAATACAAAGCACAAACATAACAGCCATTAGAGTTATAAGAGCTATAGGCTTGTCTCCGAGAAGTATCCCGCTTGCGGCGCCGGCAGCGTCACCGATGCGTCCAAACATAAGGCCTGCGCTGGAGAGCCAGGCAAGCGAGACATCTTTTTTAGAAATGTCCGTGAAAAGGATGATCCTGTAAACAGAATAAAATCCAAAGAAAATGTATCCGGCTATCCAGATCATGTAACTGATGCCGATATTGTTTCCCGCAATAATAGAGCAGAATGGGAAGACCAGGGCGGCAACGCAAAGCACCGCTCCCGCGGAACGCCTGCGGTCATTCAGAATCCCCGCGGCTATAAGCCCTGCAGCATAGAATGAGCGCGAAAGTTCGAGACTTACATTGTGGTCTCCGAGGTCAGCAGCAGGAAAATAAAAGCCGCCACTCTTTACGCAGCTAAGAAGGATTACGGTAAGCCCCGGCAGCAGAATATATTTCAGCATAGTTTCCGAAGACACATCTCCATCCGCATAGCGCGTCTGAACAGGGGCGTCATTATCCCCCTTATGGATCCTGGAGAAAACCAGCACAGTCAAGATACAGATCAGCGCATATACAATAAAGACGTATGGATTCGTGAGGAAGTTTGATTCGCCCGGCAAGGACAGCACATATGAAAGAATGCTTCCGATACCGTAGCCTGCGCCGAATATAAGGCCGGCGTGCTTCGCAGATGCACGCTCAGCAAGAATGGTGAGATAGATGCCCGCGATAAGACCGAACACGATGTTCATACCATATCCGAAAACCAAGCTTACAGGGGCTGAAGGAGACAGAGATGCGAGCAAGCTTAGAAGAAGGCCCGAACCCGATATGATCGCAAACTGATCGGTACGCACAGGCTGTGATGGAGACCTGCGCTTGAACAGCGCGAAGAATGCGATCCCAAGCGCCTGGAAGAGATAGCCAACGACCTCTGAGAGCATGTCTGCCGAAGAAGCGCTATAAAACTCAGTCAGGTGATAAAACCACGACAGGTAAGCACAGCCCGTCCACAAAAACGACAGGCCGATCAAAGCGCATATCGAAATGTCAGTTCGTTGGCTCTTCATGTCATCATTCTAATCCCATCAAAACAGCGAAGCAACAAAATGAATAGGCTGCAACCCCCTACCTACCCCAAAACTACCCTATGTAGCATCACGGCCACTACGTACAATTATATTGGATAACAGCACGCCCATCTGAGGCGCGCTGACTGCCTTGCTGACCGGCGCACGCCGGAGGAGGGATGGACATGAAAACTAAGCGCATAATATCAACAGTCATGTCTATGACGATGGCTTTACTGATGACGGTAGTTGCAATACCGATATTGGGCGCGATCATCGGCATAGATGGGAAAGGAATGATAGCTAATGCTGCGGCGGAAGCAGTAACGGTCGGGACCTATAACGGAAGCAGCGTTACTGCCGTTAGCAATAATGGCTTTGTGGTCTCATCTTACGATCTGAGCAAGATGACTGATGACACTACTGCTCAAGAAATAAGAGCCGCAGTCAAATTCACAAATCCTATAATGGATGATAGTTATCACACGATAGATTTTGACTTGGCCGTTGAGAACAGCAGACCTTCGGATGGTGTATTCAGCGCAAGAATTGGATCATTTGCTCCTCCGTTTAAGACGGTCACATTTACTATTTCGTATGATCCAAGAGATGTGTCTGCCGGAACATATACCGCGGACCTTAATATTATGCTCGATCATCCGGTCGTAGCGAATGGAGGCGCGCTGCAGTGCGAAGGAAACACTATTTCCGTGCCTTTATCGGTCACATTTACCGGAAACAATCCGTTCTTTGATCCTGCTGTTACGACCATCTCAGCAGAACCCGGAAATGGGCAGAACGTGATCACCTGGAAAACAGTTGAGAACTGCGACGAATATGCTGTATTTCGCCGCGAGGGTAGAGATGCCAAGGCAACGTCACCCGAACTTGGAGAATATACATATCTGGCAACAGTGAGGACAGCTCCGGACAGATATACAGGGGAATATCAATTCACGAATCCTGTGTTTGTAGACCATTATGCAGAGAATGGAACTACATATTCATACATTGTGCTTTCGGGCGCAGTCGCCGATCCGTTCCACGGAAATCCGAGCAAATCTGTAAGCGCGGCGCCAAGAGCCGCCAGAAGAGCTGTTCCTGCAGCTCCATATGGGATATCCGGATATTCAAATGACGGAGAAACGGGGATTGACTGGCTTTGGGATGCCAAAGGCGGACAGAAAGACCCTGAGACAGACGAGACCGATAACAGCAGCGGCGAAGGATATATCCATCACTTCAACGTGTATCGCAACGGACGACTGTTCAAGCAGGTACAGCAAAACGCCGCGGAAGAACGCGAAGCATACGGAAGCACCTATTATAGATGGGAAACAGGGGTCAGTTTTGTAAGCGATAACGCAGACGCTACATTCATGGTCACAGCTGTCGATGTCGACGGGAACGAAAGCGTGGCAGGAGAGATGCTTGTGCTCAGCCCTTCCTCTGACAGCGATCTATATATCAGAAGTCATGAAGCATGGTGCTATGAAGAAGACAATAAAAAAGGCCTGTATATAGAGCTGGATTGTTCAGGGATCGAACGCTTCGATATATGGCGCAAGCCTGCTGCTTCTGCAGACAGCAGTTATGCCAAAGTGACTCTGTCTGAAAGCGATTACGAATCCGGTATCGATTATGGCGTCGAATTCGGCAAAGTGTATACCTACAAAGCGATAGGCCATGCCCGCGATGGACGTGTGACAGATCCGTATATATTCACTGTCGCTGCAGACAGCTCGGATGACAGTTACTATTATGTACCGGGTGGCAGGCCACTTTCGATGAGACTGAGGACTTATGACGGAGAGAATGCTACCATTGATTTTGCTTGTGATGGTGAAGGCACATATAAGCTGTATCGAGATGGCTCAGTCATCAAGACATGGACCAATGTTGCGGTGAATCAGGAGGTAGTCTACACAGACGAGCTTACTGCCGATGGCAACTACGAGTATTACCTCACCTGGACCAGCAAAGCCTACCCTTCACTTACGGTAAAGAGTAATACTATCGTTTTCGCAAGAGACACAAGCGACGTCGATCCTGATGAACTCGAGACTGTTCCTGCAGCTCCTAGGCTTACCGGAAGGGTCAGCGGAAATACCGTCACGATGAGCTGGACTGCCGGCAGCGGTGGAGGCCCGGTCAATGGATATATCATTTACAGAACAGACAATGGGGTAGCGAATACACATATGTGGCATAACACATGGATACATCCTCTGCAGGATCAGGCTCCAAATGGTCGCTACATCAGCAGGCCTTCCGACAAGACAGTATACGATATGTCGATAGCCTGGAAGGAGAGCGATTATGCCCATGTATCAGGAAGCAACGACTTTGAGTCACCACATAAGCTTTGGGTAGTGGCATACAACGATCTTGGTATGAGCGAGCCTTCTAACATACTGATCTACAATGACGATAACGGCGAGCCACCTGCAAATGTCTATTCGGAAAATCCGGGAGCGCCGGAGAATGTAAGTGCGTGGTGCGATGTTGAGGATCGTGAAGGGACGCTTGGCTACCTTAGTAACAAGCTCATGATCAGTTGGGCGACCCCTTCAACAGGCGGGACAGTCGCGGAATATCATTATGTTATAAGAGGCAGCAACGGAAGCGAGCTCTCCGGTGACAAAGTACCGGGTGACTACAGCGATAATACCCTGTCATTCATTATTGGCAGCAGCGATATCGAGCCAGGCGTTGAGTATACGATCACAATAAGCGCCGTCAACGATAAGGGGTCCGCTTCGGCCGCCCCGATAAAGATAACCCCGGTCAGCACTCTTGCCTTTAAGGCAGAACCTAAAGACAACACATCAGCCAAACTGAATTGGACCGATTTAAAGAACGATAATACCACTGTAAGCGAATACCAGATATGGCGCAGGGCAAACCTGAGCAAGTGGGAAAAAGTCAAGACCATAGATGGATCAGCTACGAAAACATGCACAGACACGGGTCTCGAACCGGGCACAACGTATGAGTACTACGTGGTCGCGCTGGATAGTAACGGAGTCAGCCACAAGAGCGTGACAAGAGATGTGAAGACTACATCCAGAACGGAAGTTACGGAGGCGCCTTCGAACTTCTCCGCGAGAAACGTAAAAGGGGATGTGATCATCTCGTGGACACCTCCTGCTTCGGGCGGAAGACCGGTCTATTATGTCCTGCAGTATCAGACCGTGGATAAGGATCCGGCTAACGATTCTGACTGGTCATCAGTTGAGCTGAAGGATGAGTATTACGGAAACGAAAGCACTACCGGCGCTTTTGGCAATTCCACAGGCGCGGCCATCATGAGTTGGCAATATGACGATTCTTTACCTAGCAGCAGGTATAGCGACTTTAGGAATTTAAGGGGGCAGGTCCTTAGGCTGCGGATTCGTCCGTATGGATATAATTCAGGACTCGGTCCTGCTAGCAATATCACAGAATTCACTTGGCTGGATGAATCGTCAATAATCCCTGACAGCGCTGCTCCTGCTCCTATCGATCCGGAAGTGATACCGGGAGATGGAAAGGTCACGATTAGATGGACCCACAAGACCGGTGCAAACGAAGCATCTTTCTATCAGTTGCTTAGGACTTGGGGTGGAAATAATCGAGTAGTATTTACCATTCCGGTAGAGGCAGGAAAGACTTCTTACGAATTCGTGGATGACGATACAGATATCGAAAACGGAAGAGAGTACACATATGAACTGAGACCGTGCAGTTCTTATCTTTCTCATGATAGTTACGGCAACAAGTACTGGTATAGCAACCTCTGCTACATGCATCAGGTCACAGTAGTTCCGAACGGGCAGACGACAGATCAGAAGATAGCGGACAACGTTGAAGCCCTCTATTACTCGCTCATCGATTCTAAGCCGGATCCTCTTACTGAGGAATATTGCATGCAAGTCAGAGAGCTCGAAAACAACTATGACAGCCTGACAAAGTATCAGAAGAATCTGCTTGGAAGCGAAAAATGCGCTCAGATAGAGGCGCTCATCGCGGAAGTAGACGCTTTCATGAATAATGAAGTGTATGGCGACGACCCTGCTGTTGCAGCCGTGAAAGCAGAGATAGCAGCGATCGATCCTGAAGCTGCGGTAGACGAGGCATACGAGAACCAAGTCAACACGGCAAGAGCCAATTATGAAGCCCTGCCGACAGGAGCCAAGTCGCTTGTAGATAATCTCAGCAGACTCACAGCAGCCGAGGCGCATATCAAACAGGTGAAGCGAGATATTGCCGATCAGGCAAAGGCCGACGCACTCTCCGCAAAACTTGAGGCCATAGATGTTGAAGCCATCCAGGCGATGACAGCGGACACGCTTACTGATGAGACCGAAGGCATGATCGCTGATCTCAGATGGGAATACGATTCACTGACTAAGGCTCAGAAAGCAAAAGTCAGTGCCGAAGGCCTCCAGAAACTTGAAGATGCCGAGGCTTTAATCAACGATATCCTCGGGATCGACCATGTACACGACATGAAAGTCATCGCTGCCGTTGAAGCTACGTGCAAGGATAAGGGCAGTATCCAGTACTATAAATGCAAGAAATGCGGCAAAGCCTTTATGGACGAGAGTGGGGAGACTGAGATAACAGATATGTCATCAGTTGAAACACCGGCCGATCCATCCAAGCACAGATGGTCAGAATGGGCAGTAGAAGAAGAGCCTACTTGCACTGAAACCGGGACGAGCAAGAGAACCTGTGAGGTCTGCGGAGAGACCGAGACAAGAACAGATAAGGCTCTCGGTCACGATTACCAGCAGGTCGAGGACGATGTCGATTATGTGGAGCCTGGATGCGGCACTGCAGGCCAAAGGACAATGCGGTGTACACGATGCGGAGACACCATGATCGAAGAGATCCCAGCGACGGGAAATCACACTTGGGACGGCGGCTTAGTGACAAAGCAGCCGGCTATAGGAGTGAATGGTGTGCGCACATATACTTGTACTGTCTGTGGCGCTAAGAGAAACGAGAACATCGCAGCTCTTAGACAAACCGAGATAGTGGATCTCCCAGCAGTAAAGATCTCCAAGCCAAAGGCAGCCAAGAAGAAAGTGACTGTCAAGTGGAAGAAGGTCAGCAAGAAGAACCAGAAGAAGATCCAGGGCATCGAGATAAGGGTGACGGGCCCTGGCTACAACAAGACCTTCACTGCTGGCAAGAAAAAGACTTCCAAGAAGATCAAAGGTCTGAAGTCCAAGACGAAGTACACCGTATCGGTCCGCGCATACAAGTGGGTCGGTAAAGTGAAACACGTCTCAGCCTGGAAGAGCAAGACCGTGAAGGTGAAGTAAAGCAATTATTTGCGAAACACTTATCGACTAACAAATCCAATAATCAAAGAGGGCTCCAACCGCGGGGCCCTCTTATAAAGTTAATGTTGTTTAAATTGAATAATAAGTTCATCTGTGCGATTATTGTACGTAGAACAAATATCTGTAAAGGAAATAGCTCAATGAAACTAACGACAAAAAAGATCACAGCTCTGTTGATCGCGCTTGCAGTATTCGCAACATCGACACTGGCACTTCCGGTAGAGAACGTTGACGCAGCCTCGGGAAAGAGCCGCAGCGCATCGCTCGAACTGGTAAAGGACGGCAATTCGTTCTTCGACTATAGGACAGCTGCCGGAGAGAAGCTCTACGGCTACGATACGCTCCAAGGCGCCTGCGCCAACAAAGGCTTCGCATACCTGACTCTGTACAACAGGAACAACCAGCACTGCAAGATCGTCAAGGTCAATCTGGCGACAAAGGATGTAGTGCTCACCTCAGCAGCACTTCCGCTCTACCACGGAAACAATCTCACGTTCAACACACGCAAGAATCTCATCCTCGTAACATGCGCAGACGGTAATCCTAAGAGAGTGGCCTTCGTGGATCCAAACACACTGACGATCACCTCAACCAAAGTCATCAAGCTGAGTAAGAAGGTAAAGAAGCTGCCAAAGAAAGTCAGGCGCAAATACAAAGGCTTCTCAGCGATCGCATATAACGAGAAGAACAATACCTACGTCGGGCGACTCAAAGGCAGGAATGACTGCATCATCTTTGACGGCAACCTGAATCCAAAGAAGTACGTCAAGCTGAAAGGCGCGAAGACAAAGCTAGTGAGGCAGGGCCTGGAAACCAGAGGCAACTACATCTACGATGTGAGGAGCTTCAAGGGGAAGGCCAAGTACAACGTCGTTACCGTGCACAAGATGAACGGCAAATACGTCGGCAAAGTCGTA
>CADAUB010000076.1 GCA_902790965.1 uncultured Eubacteriales bacterium
GCTGATATGATTTGGTGTCCGGTTATTGCTCACCCCCGGTTGCCGCTAAGTAGGCATCTCCTTGCAGTGTATCTTTACCGGAACAGCCCTCTCTTAAAGCTTCCCATTGGTCTGTCCTCCGATTCCGCGCGCCCCGCGCTTACTTGTTTGCCGGATCACTCTGTGTAGCATCCGTTTCCGGTATGTTCTCCGTCCGGCTTGGGTTTCTTCTTTTCTTGTCTATATTGTACCGCTGGCGATACATTGACGCAATACTTTGAGGTTAACATTAATGTATTAAAAGAAAACAACAAACTACTTGATTTTTTGTATTGAGGTACAATAGTCAACCGAATACTTACTGGTCAACCGCCCCAAACCTTGATATTAGTTGCGATTCTTTACTCCGTAGTCCTTCTCGATAGAGAGGGCCAGGGCAGCATTGTCTGTGAAGTAATTGTCGACTCCGATGTCTATAGCTCGCTTGATCGAGTCTTCATCATTCAGTTTCCACGCGCCAAACAATTTCTTGTTCTGATGTGTCAGTTCGCAATTGCTTTCTGTCATGAGACCGGCATCTGCCTTGAGTGAGAACATATCTATATACGGCTCGTCGAGGTTTCTCTCGAAGGCGGCCTGGTTCCAGCAGACCAGCAGCTTAGGCATATCCGGGTATTTATCTTCAAGTGTCTCGAGCACTTCAGGATACATGGACTGAACGATTATGATATCGCTATACCCATATTTATCCACGAGCTCTTCAAAAGCCTTTGTGCACGCCTCGCGGCGGTCTTTTAGTTCAATAACGTAATGTATATCCTTGCCGTATTTGTCGAATACCTGGCTGAGGCGAAGCACGGGGTTACCGGCATCAGTACACAGCTCATCCACAGTCTCCGAATTTATGTACTCATACATGCCGTTATATCCGGTCATGATGACCGCGTTGGTCTCTGTCGAAACATACAGGACACCATCGGAAGAACAAACGATATCCTGCTCGATGTAGCGGGCACCGGCTTCTATGGCCGCGTCGTAAGCCTTGAAAGAGTGCTCCTCTATATCCGATGAACCGCTGCGCGCAAAGACATGCGAAGCTATAGCTGCTTCTTCGGCCTCTTTCACTGCGGCAGCTTCTTCCTCTGCTTTTGCCTGCTCGTCTTCGGCAGCCTGGATCTCCTGAGCGGCCTTATCACTCATCTCTTTGGCGATCTTGCCTCTATTGACGATCCATGCCGATGCAGCCACTATCAGGACAAGCATTACGGCTATTAAGATTTTCAGGAGCCTATTCTTTTTCATCTTAAATTCAGTATAGCACAGCTAAATTCTGAGACCCGTTTTCTTGATAAGATTTCAGACTTGCAAAAGGGCAGTGACAGAGCTTTGTGAAGGTACTTGCAATACACTTTCAAAATGGATAGTATATAACGCGATGCCAGAAATAACGCTTACAACATTTTTAATAGTATGTCCACTCGTGTTCCTGGGCGGATTTGTGGACGCGATCGCGGGCGGTGGAGGACTCATTTCTCTGCCTGCTTACATGATCGCGGGACTTCCTCCTCATTTTGCTATTGCTACTAACAAACTGAGCTCGGGCATGGGGACTTTCGTCTCGACCAGCAGGTTTGCTCTGAGTGGCAATATACCGTGGAAGAGCGCGGTCCCTTGTGTCGTGATGGCGATGATTGGATCGGCTACCGGGGCGAGGCTGGCTCTGCTGGTGGATGCAGATATCTTCAAGATGATAATGCTTGTGATCATTCCGCTAACGGCGTATTACGTTCTTAAGACCAAGAACCTCGATGTCGAGAGAGAGCCGCTGAGTACGGGACAGACCGTTCTCAGAGCATGTATCGCTGCACTGGTCATAGGCATGTACGACGGCTTTTACGGCCCGGGCACCGGCACGTTCCTGATCCTGCTGCTTACTAGCTTTGCGAGGTTTACTCTCGGCAACGCAAACGGGACGGCGAAGGCCATCAACCTGACTACGAACATAACTTCGCTGGTGGTATATCTTCTGAACGGGAAGGTGATCATACTTCTTGGCCTTGTAGCTGGCGTATTCGGGATCGCAGGTAACTACATCGGTGTTTCGTTCTTCAATGAGAAGGGCAGTAAGGCTGTAAAGCCGATAATGATAGTGGTCTTGGTGCTGTTCTTCATAAAAGTAATAACTGAGCTGGTATAGATGAAAAGGCTTTCACAATAAAACGTCCCTTCAGTCACGGACTTGCGACTGAAGGGACTATTATATTATAAAGTTTTTATTTATTTGCGGCCGAGCCTCATCTGGTCGACGAGGAAGCGCCGTTGGTATTTGAGCACAGCGTAGTCGCTTATCCTCTCCATGTAGATGAAATCGGATGCGCCACCAACAACTCCGATGACAGGAATTTTCTGGACGAACTTCATCAGAAGCAGTGCATGAGCGAGTGCCATAGCTGCTTTATCTATCCGCTCTTCAATAGTGCTGTCATCATCGGCGAGGTTGCTTCGGATCAGCTGGTTGATCTCCTTGTTGGCTTTTATGAGTTCATCGCCATCCGAGATAGCGGCTTCGATGATCCGAAGTATGAATTTGCGCTCCTCATCGGTATCGTATGAATAACCATATTTCATGGCTATCTGATAGATGTTGCGAAGCACCAGCGCGTTGAAGAGCACTATGTCTGGCAGCATACCACCGAAGATGCCCATTGTGAGGCCGGCGACAGCGGATACGATGGTGTGTGCTGTACCGGTCTTGGTGGCGCGGCGTTTGAATCCACGCATCTGTCTCGACCCTCCGAGCTCGTCAAGCTCGAATGCTGCGAGCGTGAATTCTCTCACCAGCTTGTCCTCGGAGTAAGTTTTGCTGATGAGCCACGATCCTTTCGAGAAGATGAGGTAGAATGCCTTGGCAAAGGCCGCGTCAAGAGTAGACTCGAGCTTTGGGGGAATTTTTTCCTCGAGAAAATGATCGAGCTTAGTAGGCTGTCTGTTGAGCTGAGCTTTTAGAAAACGGCGCTCGGCCTTGCGCAGCCTCTCTATTTCCTTTTGCAATACTGTTTTTGCCATTTCCAACCTCTGCTATAATAATAGCAGAATTTTGTGGGGAGTTGATGTTGGAATAGCTCCCAAGACATCTTAAAAGAGGATTACCCTACGCAGTCTGTAGCCGAGAATGTAGCTCAGCCGACTACATATATAATCAAGGCAAAGCCTGATGAAGGCTATAAGTTCGTCAAGTGGACGAAGAATGGCGAAGACTTCTCGACAGAGTCCGAGATCAAAGTTGAAGTCAGCGAAGATGTCGAGTACATAGCGGTATTCGATGTTGAATAGGCAATGAGGCATAGTAAAGAAGCATGAAGAAAAGCAGAAGCTTAACATATAACTCGCCAGTGGTGTTGACATTCGTCATCATCAGCTTTGGCGTGATGGTGGCGAACTACCTTACGGCGGGACTCAGCAACAAATTGCTGTTTATGACTTACCACTCGTCTCTTGCTTCGCCACTCACTTACGTGCGCATGTTTACACACGTGCTGGGACACTCGGGCTGGAGCCACTACATCGGTAACATGATGTACATGCTTTTACTTGGGCCGATGCTTGAGGAAAAATACGGATCACGCGCGATCGTTGAAGTAATACTGGTGACCGGGCTCGTGACGGGCCTGGTTACCTGGTTCCTTTTTCCTAATATCGCTCTTTGCGGAGCGAGCGGCGTGGTGTTTGCGTTCATTATGATGACATCGTTCACCAGCTTCAAGGAAGGCGAGGTGCCTCTGACAGTAATACTCGTGGCCATAATATTCATTGGCCAGCAGATATACGAGGGCATATTCGTTCAGGACGATATATCGAACATGGCGCACATACTTGGCGGTATCGTAGGCGCTATAGCGGGCTATGTGCTCAATAAAAAATAGTAAAGGGCTGAAGGCCAAGCTTGGTATGTAGGCTGAATAGCATCAGGCGCTTAGCGCCTGCTTTTTTTTCATGCGATTCCAGTTGATGAAACCGTAGAAATCGTTGAACGCGAATACGATGAAGTTGACGAGCACCGGCATGTAATGGATGTTGGTCAAAGTAGCGAGCGTCCAGAGTACGACCAGCACCAGATCGTTGGCAGCGTAGGCGAGGGCGTAATAATGGTTCCTTCGGAATGTCAGGTATGATGCGAGGAAGCTCGTAGTGACCGAAATGGTGCTTGGGACGATATTCGCATTGCCGAGTGCCGACAGTATGAAGTAAAAGATGGCGGTAACGACTGCCGTAAGTCCGAACATGAATACGACTTCTTTTTTTGAGATGCTGTTTACTTCTACCTCGGCTTTATTGCCCTGGAAAGGGTGCCTTAACCAGGCTATAAGGGCGAGCAAGGCCATAGGCGCTGTCATGCCAAGGTAAGTGATCATCTCTCCGTAATAAGCGAAAGAATAGGAGATTATCGCGTAGAGAATGCTGAAGACTATCGTGAGGAATTGACCGATAGGATTTCCCTTCGCGAGGAATATAAGGAATGTGACGCCGATGACCGACGCTACAAGATTGAGCCAGTTCTCGCGGTCAAAGATCAGAAATGATGACACTACCGCGATGAACGATACGAGCCACAACATTTTTTCAAATGTACTGAAGTAATTCCAAAATCTCTTTAACATATGCCTCGTGATATGGTCTTTAAAAAAATGGACGCTCATATCACATCTTCTAAGACCTAACGATGTGACACAAGTGTCCTATGCACTCACTACCCGGTGGCAGTCAATATTCTTTTTACAAGTGAAATTTAACAGATTGGCCGCGTCTAGTCAATCATCAATTAATTGGGCCCTACTTCGTAAATGCGTCATAGATCGCACGGATAGCCGGCTCGAAGTCAGGGGAGTCGACGCCGAGTATGACGTTGATCTCGCTGATTCCTTGGTTGAGCATGCGGATGTTGATGCCCGCATCGCGAAGAGCGCTGGTGATCTTTGCCGCTGCTCCAATCGTCTTGCTAAGGCCTGCTCCGACGACCGCGATCATGGCGATGTCTGATACTACACTGATCTCATCAGGGTGGAGGCGCTGCTCGAATTCCGTGAGGACTTCGTCGAGCTTGTCTTCGAGTTCTGAACTTTCGATTACTACCGAAAGGGAGTCGATGCCGGTAGGGATGTGGTCGAAGCTGATGCCGAGATCCTCAAGTACCGCCAGAGTCCTTCTTACGAAGCCGACCTCCTTGTTCATCATGTTCTTATAGATGCTGATTACCGTGAACGGCTGCTTGCCCGCAATACCTGAGAGAAGTCTGTCGTCACGGTATGTGCCTTCTGTGGTGATGATCGTACCAGGGTCTTCAGGCGCGTTGGTGTTGCGGATGTTGATTGGAATGCCCGCTTGGCGAACAGGGAACACAGCGTCTTCGTGAAGTACGCTTGCTCCCATGTACGAGAGCTCTCTGAGCTCAAGGTAAGAAATATACCCGATAGGGAGTGGGTCCTTAACTACACGAGGGTCAGCCATCAGGAGACCGGACACATCCGTCCAGTTTTCATAAATGTCTGCGCCCACCGCGCGAGCCACGAGAGCGCCAGATACATCGGAACCTCCGCGCGAGAAGACTTTGATCTCGCCACTGTCTTTGCAGCTTCCGTAAAATCCCGGGAGCACAGCATGATCGTGCTTCGCGAGTTCTTCTGAAAGCGCGCTATTTGTCTCTTCGCTGAGGAGCCTGCCTTTATTGTCAAATAGTATGAGGCCACATGTGTCGACAAAATCGTAGCCTAGATATTCCGCTATAAGCCTGGCGGAAAGGTATTCGCCGCGGCTTGCTATATAGTCTCTGCTGCAGCCATTGTTGAGATTTTTCAGGATCTCCTTGTATTCACTTTCAAGATCCACATCGATGCCGAGCTGCATGCTGATCGCGTTGTAGCGGTCTTCTATTACCTGAAAGAGCTGCTCGATAGGGATGTTGCTGTCTGCCTGAGCCTTGCACATGAGCAGGAGATCGGTTATCTTGCTGTCGCCGTCAAATCTCTTGCCAGGCGCGGACACTACGACATAGCGGCCCTCAGGTTCTGCTTCGATGATGTCTCTTATCTTTCCGAGCTGTATTCCGTCAGCGACTGAAGAGCCGCCGAATTTAAGTGCTTTTACTCCCATGGTGGATCCTTTCTTTATTCGTTTTCTTTCGTGGAACAGTATAAGTAAAAAAATGTTATGATTCAAGCGTTATGAGGGTATCAAGTGTTGACAGAGGCAAGTTAAGGTATTAAAATTTTCCCATTGAGATAGAGGATGCGTTTAGTCATCAGTAATGGTATCCAATAGCCGTGCAGGGCAGGTACCACGAAAGGGGCAAGCGCCGAAGTGAGGAAGGGCTGCATCCCAACCGATCTGGGCGGACGGAATAATATCCGTACGACTGTCGCAGATATGCGGAGTGCTATCCGGGAACATTATCCTGTTTTGTTTTTCGGCAGCCGTTCGCATCGGCTGTATTTTTTTAGCAGACGGAACAGACGGTTACAGGGGAACATCAGGAGAGCAAAAGATAGCCTCGTCTCATTGTTGAAGCCATTCATCAATAAGAGTGAGGAGGAGAACAATGGCAAGAAAAGATACTATTTTTGAAGGAGTAGCTACAGCACTGATCACGCCGATGACAGAGGACGGCGTAAACTACGAACAGTACGGCAAGCTTATTGACTGGCAGATCGAGTCGGGCATCGACGCGCTCGTTATCGCGGGTACGACAGGCGAAGGTTCGACGCTTTCCGACGAAGAGCATAAGGAATGCATAGATTTCGCGGTCGAAAGGGCAAACCACAGAGTTCCGATCATCGCGGGTACTGGTTCTAACCACACAGATTACGGTAAGCAGCTTACAAAGTATGCGAGCGACGCCGGCGTTGACGCGTGCCTTATAGTTACTTCGTACTACAACAAAGCTACACAGAACGGCCTGGTAAAGCTCTTCAATGAGTATGCGAGCGTAAGTGATGTTCCTATCATCGCATATAACGTTCCGTCAAGAACAGGCCTTAATATCGAGCCTTCCACATATGTGAAGCTCGCTGAGATAGACAAGGTAGCGGCCATCAAGGAGGCCAATAGCAATATATCCAAGATAGTTGAGACTTTCGCTCTGGTGGGCGACAAGCTCGACATCTACTCGGGCAACGACGATCAGATAGTGCCGTTCCTCTCTATGGGAAGCAAGGGCGTCATTTCGGTGCTGTCCAACGTGATCCCTAAGGAGACAAAGGAGATCTGCACCAGATTCTGGGATGGAGACATTCAGGGCTCGGCCGATCTTCAGTGCAAATACCTTGAGCTCGTAAATTCACTCTTCTGCGAGGTAAATCCTATTCCTGTAAAGGAAGCGCTCGCGATGATGGGTTGGTGTGATCCGATCCTCAGATCGCCGCTCTATCGCATGGAAGAGCAGAATCTCGCAAGGCTCAAGAACGCTATGACTGAGCTTGGAATCATATAGAAAGAGGAAAGCGATATGATCAGAGTAATTGTGAATGGTATAGATGGCGCTATGGGGACCCACGTCGTCAAGTGCGTCGAAGCTACTGACGATATGGAAGTTGTGGCTGGCATCACACCGACAGGCTGGAACGGTTCTTACCTGACACCGCAGGAATGCAAGGAAGAGGGCGATGTGCTCATCGACTTCTCGCATCACGACGGAACAAAAGCGCTCGTCGATTACTGCGTAGAGAAGGGACTTCCGGCAGTGATCTGTACAACAGGCCAGACCGAAGAGGAAATGGAATATATCAAGGCGGCGTCCGCTCATATCGCCGTCTTCAAGTCGGCGAATATGTCGCTCGGCGTCGCTCTTACGGCCAAGGTAGTCAAGGAGATCGCGGCGAAATTCCCGGGATGCGATATCGAGATCGTAGAGGCTCATCACAACAGAAAGGTGGACGCGCCGAGCGGAACAGCACTCATGCTGGCGGACGCCGTGATGGAGTCGAGGCCAGA
>CADAUB010000077.1 GCA_902790965.1 uncultured Eubacteriales bacterium
GATCTTCCCAACTATGGCAAACGCATACGCGTCGACAACCGTGACGGAAACGCCGAGCTCAAATGTGCGCACTGCGGCGAGGCAGATCTTGGCTCGGGATTCGGCGGATTCGGTGATGGATTTGGATATAAGTCGTACAAGTGCAGCAAATGCGGCGGTACGACAGACTTCGTATACAAAGATGAAGAAGGAAAACTGCTTTGACGCAGTAGGAGGAAGCAATGAGAAAGATACTTGTTGTAGTGGACATGCAAAACGATTTCATAGACGGCTCGCTAGGAACTCCTGAGGCGGTCGCTATCGTCGAGAACGTAAAGGACAAGATACGCTCGTACGATAAGAACGACATATTCGTCACTATGGACACTCATGCGCCAAATTACCTGGAGACTCAGGAAGGCAAGAACCTCCCGGTCGAGCACTGCATCAAAGGCACCGATGGCTGGAAGGTAAGACCAGATATCGATGAACTGCTGCAGGGCGCGGCTGTATACGAGAAGCCGACTTTCGGCAGCGTGAAGCTTGCGGAGGATATCTCAAAGATCGCTGCGAACGAGGAAATCGAGATCGAACTCATCGGTCTTTGCACAGACATCTGCGTGGTGTCGAACGCACTTCTTCTTAAGGCGAATATGCCTGAGGTGAAGGTATCAGTCGATCCTGTGTGCTGCGCGGGCGTGACTCCTGAATCCCACGAAGCCGCTCTCAAGACTATGCAGATGTGCCAGGTCAATGTGCTGTAACAGTCATAGGCTATTCCTGCTTCAACAGCAGCAGATCTGCACCCTCGCGAAAAGTCGCCCGGCAAGCGACCATACTCTTGCGGGGAAATAGTAGAATGAGGTCACAAGATAACAGAGAAAACGAAAGAGAGGTGACCACATGTACGGAGCGATTTTAGGAGACATGATAGGCAGCCCTTATGAATTCGACAGGGGCAACAAGACAAAGGACTTCCCATTCTTTGACAGGGGAGCATCATTTACAGACGACAGCGTTATGACACTGGCGGTCGCAGAGGCTTTGGGCCAGGCGATAGACAGCGGTGTCATCGACGACGAAAAGAAGACAAAGGATCTTCTCATAGACAGCATGCACAAGTGGGGCCACAGATATCCTCACGCAGGATATGGTGGCAGATTCGGAAGCTGGCTGAGGCATAGCAAACGCGAGCCATATAACAGCTGGGGCAACGGATCGGCCATGAGAGTCTCGCCTGTCGGCTGGCTCTTTGATGATCTCGAGACCACTCGCAAAGTGGCGGCCTGGACATCCGAAGTGACGCACAATCACCCAGAGGGCGTAAAGGGCGCCGAGTCAGTTGCGGCTGCGATATTTATGGCCAGAAACGGCAAGTCCAAAGATGAGATCAAGGCGTATATCACGAACGAGTTTGGCTACGATCTCAGCAGGACCTGTGATGAGATAAGGCCAGACTACCACCACGTAGAGTCGTGCCAGGAGACCGTTCCTGAAGCGATCACAGCGTTCCTCGAAGGCGAGGACTTCGAGGATGTCATCAGGACGGCCGTATCGCTTGGCGGAGACTGCGACACACTGACATGCATCTCCGGCTCTATCGCAGAAGCATTCTACGGTGTGCCTGAGCATCTCAAATCAGAGTGCGAGAAAAGATTGCCTGATGAACTCAGAAAGGTGTTGATCTCGTTCAAGCGCAAATAGATGCACTAATAATTGCAAAAACTTTAGAAATCGCACACCGAGTGCAAGGAGGCAGGAAATGATTGTTCTTAACGTCACATACAAATGCAAAGCAGGAATGAGAGAGAAGTTCCTCGAAAAGATCGTGTCTGAGGGGATCGATGTCGCATGCAGAGCCGAAGCCGGCAACATCAAGTACGACTACTATATGTCCGCCGACAAAGCAGACGAGATGCTTCTCGTGGAGAAGTGGCGCGATGCCGATGCTGTGACCTCGCACGGGCAGGAGGCCCATTTCAAGAGGCTCGGTGAGATCAAAGACGAGTTCGTTGAAGAGACGATCATCGAGAAGTACGTAGCCGATTAGTACGGCCCCAGCGTTGAAAGCGAACGGGTAGCACAGGGAGCAACCGGAGGAATTATGGCAGAGCGCAAAGGCGATAACCAAAAACAAAAGATGCTTTACCTCGTCAAGATCTTCCTTGAAGAGACAGACGACAACCACTATATTACTATGCCCGAGATCATCCAAAAGCTCGAGGCATACGGCGTGAATGCCGACCGCAAAACGGTCTACCGCGATATAGACGAACTGAGGAGGTTCGGCCTGGACATCCTCACCTCGCAGGACGGCCGCAACTATTACTATTACATCGGCAGCCGCGACTTCGAACTGCCTGAGCTCAAGCTGCTGGTCGATGCCGTGCAGTCATCAAAGTTCATAAGCGAGCACAAGTCGCGCGAGCTCATCGGTAAGATCGAGGCGCTGGCCAGCAAGCACGACGCATCGCAGCTCCACAGGCAGGTGTGGATCGCGGGCCGCGTCAAGACGATGAACGAGAGCATCTACTACAACGTAGACAAGATCCATTCGGCGATCAATTCGGACAAGCAGATCAGATTCAAATACTACGACTGGGATCTCAACAAGGAGATGCAGCCGAGATACGACGGCATGTGGTATCAGCTGAGTCCGTGGGTGCTGATGTGGGATGACGAGATGTATTACCTCGTCGTTTATGACGCAAAGCACGATAAGGTCACACACTACCGCGTGGACAAGATGAAGCAGATCGAGGTGCTCGACGAGCCACGAGAGGGAAAGGCTGCGTTTGAAGGCTTCAATCTGGCCAATTACACTAAGTCGCTCTTTGGCATGTACTCCGGCGAGGAGACCAAGGTGACGCTCGAGGCCGAGAACTATATGGTGGGCGTTCTGATCGACCGTTTCGGCAAGGACATCATCATAATCCCGGTGGACGAGGATCACTTCCAGACTGTCGTCACGGTAGCGGTAAGCACGCACTTCCTCGGCTGGATCATTTCGCTCGGTGGAGCCGTCAGGATAGTAGGCCCGGACGCAGTCACTGAGCAGATGAAGGATCTTCTGGAAATGGTATCCGAGCAGTACGAATAATGACGCGTGCGTGGGGACAGTGGCTATGAAATTCAAGAAAAATTTATACGGTAAAAATGTGTTTGTGACAGGTGCGTCTTCCGGTATCGGGCGGGCTTGCGCTTTGATGTTTGCTAAAAACGGATGCAGCGTCACAGGTGTTTCGAGGAACACTGAAGAGAGGACTGAGTCCTTTAAAGGAGGCGGAAGTCTTACGCTTAAACGCCTTGATGTCACTGACGAAGCAGCGGTAAAAGAATTTGTGGATGAACTGCCGGGCGTGGATATAGCGATCCTGTGCGCAGGCATGGGAGTCGCCGGGGCGGCAGAGACTACAGACTCTGAGCTGACTAGGAAGCAGATGGAGGTCAATTACTTTGGCACCATCAATGCCGCGCAGCCGTGCCTTACTCGTATGCGTAGTCAGGGCAAAGGCCTGCTTCTGGTGATCGGTTCTATCGCAGGCCGCGTATCCATTCCAATGCAGAGCCAGTACTCAGCGAGCAAGTACGCGCTTGAGGCGTTCACTGACGCTGTGAGAATGGAGATGAAGCAGTACGGCGTGAGGGCGAGCATCATTGAGCCTGGTGACACAAAGACGGGTTTCACTGCAGCCAGAGAGATGCAGACACGTGACCGCAGTGCTTATGGCAATACACTTGAAAAGAGCGTTGCCAAGATGGCGGCTGATGAGCAAGGCGGAAGATCGCCTGAGAGCGTGGCCAAAGTAGCGCTTGCGCTCGCCGGACGAAAGGATCCTCCTGCGAGAGTGCCGGTAGGGCTCGAGTACAAGGCTCTTATGCAGATACTCCGCATAATGCCGGACCGTGCAAAGGAAGCGATACTCAGCAAAATGTATTTGCCAAAATAAGACATTTTAAACCATTTTCATATTTTAGGGCACGCGCCCGGAAAGAGAGGTTGATCTTATGCTTCATGAAATAAGTTTTGACTCCTACAACAAGAGGGACAAAGTGTATGGCTGGATCTACGTACCGGCAACAGAGCCTGCAGGTGTCATCCAACTCATCCATGGATTTGGTGAACACTCACGCAGATACTTCCACATGATAGTCAGCTTCATGGACGCGGGTTTCATCGTAGCTGCTGATGACCATGTCGGCCACGGCAAGACTGCTCTCGAGAACGATCGCTGGGGCGATTGGGGCGATGCAGGTGTCCACACGATGATGGAGGACGAGCACACGCTGACAAAGCTGGTCAAGGAGATGTATCCTGATCTTCCGTATTTTATGTTTGGCCACAGTATGGGCTCATTCATTGCCAGAGACTATATCGCTAAGTATGGCGACGAGCTCGACGGAGTAACTCTTTGCGGTACATCCGGTGAGTTCCCGGGCCTCGATCACAGCATGGAATACATCCAGAAGCTACTTGACGATGGCAAGGGCGAAGAGGCTGATCCTGATGTCGGTTCTGTCATGATGGGATGGATGTTCGCGAGATGCGATGAAGGCGTGACTCTCGGAAATGAGTGGATATGCCACGATGAGTATGTTCAGAAAGACCATGCAGCTGACCCGTTCGACGCTTTCACCAAGCCGACGAGCAACCGCTCATTCATGGATTTCTGCAAGATGATAGAAGTTATTACCGGCCCTGAGTGGGCAGCGAAAGTGCCAAAAGACCTGCCGATCTACAATATTGCAGGTGACCAGGATCCTGTCGGCCAGTATGGCGCGGGAGTGTATCAGGTAAGCAACTGGCTCGCAGACGCAGGTTGCAATGTTGAGACGATGCTCTACTCGGGATACCGCCACGAGATACACAACTACGACAACCTTAAAGATCTTGTTGAAGAAGGCATAATCGACTTCTTCTTCAGATGCTTGATCGGTGATGCTTACTTCGACGAAGAGTTCTAAACACTGACCGGTCCGATTAGCGAATCAATACATTATCGAAAACGCCCGAAAGGGCGTTTTTGCTTGCTTTTTCTTACGAATTATTAATAGAAATACGGGCTGAAATGCCGAATTTATCGGTCGAAAGGGACAAAAATAGTACATACGTTCGGCTAGACTATAGACATCAAGGGGATGCAAGTGAAGTCCGGTGATGCCGGACAGACAAGAAAGGCGGTTTGAGATGATACAGGATATGGAAAAGTCAAACATGGATTTCATTATGGACGTATTCAAGACTATTACAGGTGAGCTGCCAGAGATGATGCTTTATCGCGAAGATGGCGACAGTATGGAATTAAGATCGATCGACAGCCTCGAAGGTTGCATGGCAATGGATCTGCAGAGTAATGGCTGGGATCTCATAGGCGGCCCGGTCACACAGGTCGCTTAGCGAATCGACTAAGTAGATAACAAGGATGAGTTTGCTGGGGTCAGACTAGTGGCCCAATGGTATATAATGGGAAAGGAATGCGATATGACTATTAGTAAGCATTTTATGATCGTTATGGCTTTGTTCACAGCCATTGTCTTTTTTGCAGGATGCGGGCCTACAATGTAGCCGACCAACTACGTAACCAGGTCCACTGCAAGCATATTTCCGGAGTAACAACTTGCACGATATATGGAATCCTTGGCACGGATGTGTCAAGTGCAGCGAGGGCTGCGAAAACTGTTACATGTACTACCTCGACGACATGAGGGATAAAAGCGGCGCTGAGATCTATCTGACATCCAGCGCCCGTTATCCTTTGTCCAAAGATCGTAAGGGCAGGTATAAGATACAAAGCGGCGAAAAGATCAGCGTCTGCATGACTTCGGATTTCTTCCTCGAGGAAGCAGATGAGTGGCGAGGCCAGGCCTGGGACATAATGCGCATGAGAAGCGACGTCATCTTCATTCTCGTGACTAAACGTCCCGAGAGGATAGCCGATTGCCTTCCTGCTGATTGGGGCGATGGCTGGGGAAACATATTCCTCAACGTGACGACCGAGAATCAGAAGCGGGCAGATCAGCGCATCCCGGTGCTACTTGATTTGCCGTTCAAACACAAAGGCATCTATGTTGCGCCAATACTCGGCCCGGTAAAACTGGGCAAATATCTAGACAGCGGGCAAATCGAGCAGGTCGTCTGCGGTGGAGAGAATTATGGCGGCCGCAGGCCGTGTGATTTCGATTGGGTGAAGTCCCTTCGTGAAGAATGCGAGTCGAGGGACATCACTTTTTGTTTTATGGAAACAGGCACTACTTTTATAAAAGACGGCAAACAGTATACACTGAATGGCAAGCGCCTTCAGACGAGCCAGGCTCTGAAGTCGGGTATGAACTACCAGGGCAATCCTATGGAATTCGAACTCGTCGACAGCTGGGGCCTTCCAGTGCCTGAAGACATGCTTTACGTGAAGCATTACTGCGACAACTGCAGGGAATGTGCGATGAAGCTCATCTGCAATGGATGCAGCGACTGCGGAAGGTGCAGGAAAGAGCAATAGGGGATGACGGCTGGCTGAATTAGAGCAAGCAGTGAGGCTGAGGACTTTATGACTGATAAGCAGGAAGCAAAAAAGCGTAAGATCATTATCCATGTAGACATGGATGCTTTTTATGCTGCCGTAGAAATGAGAGACGATCCTTCGCTTAAGGGCAAGCCTCTCATCATAGGTTCACTTCCTACCGAGCGCGGCGTAGTCGCGACCTGCAATTATGAGGCTCGTAAGTACGGCGTCCATTCTGCCATGAACATAAAGGAAGCGTACCGGCTTTGTCCGCGTGGCATATACATGCATCCCAATTTTGAAAAGTACCGCCAGGTGTCTCACCAGATCAGAGCGATCTGGAACGATTACGCCGTGAAGATGGAGACTGTCGCGCTCGACGAGGCTTACCTCGACGTGACGTACAGCGCCGGTAACATAGAGACTGCGCGTGAGATGGCGCATACCATAAAGGAGAGAGTTCGCAAAGAGACGGGGCTCTCATGCTCTGTAGGGCTGGCATATTCGAAGACGGCAGCTAAGACTGCCAGTGAAGAGAAAAAGCCCGATGGGTATTTCGAGATACTGACCGAGCAGGATTTCATAGACCTTCTGATCGACCGCGAGGTGCGTTCGCTCTACACGGTTGGTGAGAAGACAGCGGAGAAACTCAACAAGATAGGCATATACACCGTGCGGGATATCCAGGAGCGCAAAGACGATGTTATAAATCACTTCGGCAAGCATGGCCGCCTCATTACCGATCTCGCGTTTGGTATCGACGACCGCGAGGTGACTACATACAAGCCAGAAGACGCCAAGTCCATTAGCCGCGAAGTCACGTTCCAGGAAAACGTAGATGATTACGAGCTTCTGAAAGATGTGCTGGTGCTCCTGGCTATATCTGTCGAGAGGAGAGCTAAGCGGGCGGGCCTCCGTGGCAGCGGCGTCACACTCAAACTTACTTACACGGATATGAAGAGCATCACAAGATCGGGTCTCGCGATTTCTGCTGAGAAAGCAGGCACTGTATACAGGGAGACGGTCACGATGCTGGATCAGCTGGACAAGCGCCCGGTGAGGCTTGTCGGTGCGGGAATATATAATTTGTCACCTGATGAAGGCAGGCAGATGACGCTCGACGATTTCCTTGAGGATGCTGATGCCGACCGAGAGCAGATAATTGAAACGCGGCTCAAAGAGATGGGCGAAAAGTATGGTCTGGATTTTGCCGGCCATCTTGAAGATATATATTCGGGTACTACCATGTACCGCACTATCGAATACATGAGAAAACATACACCTGAGGGGAAACGCTAGATATGAAAGATGAGTACAGAAAATATACGATGGGACTGGCTACATTTGATTTGATACCGGTAGCTCTGTTCCTGCTCAGTGGCCTGATCATGTATTCAATGTATGACAGCCCGTTGCTCCTTCTGGGCGTGTTGGCCACTTTTGCCGGCGGAGCGTGCAAGGCCAT
>CADAUB010000078.1 GCA_902790965.1 uncultured Eubacteriales bacterium
CGGGCCGGTTGCAGGCAGGAGTGCATCAGGATAAGCGTGATCAAGGCACGCATCCTGATGTTTTTTCTTAAAGAGGTGTATCATGCAGCGCATCAGAGGATATAAGTATCGTGCATATCCGAATAAGAAACAGAGGGAGTTATTCGAAAAGACCTTCGGATGTTGTCGCTTCGTGTACAACCATTACCTTGACGAAAAACAAAGACTGTGGAGAGAATGGCGTGATACACTCAGTTTTAGTAAGATGTCAAAAGACCTCTCTCATACGTTGAAAATGAATCATTCATGGCTTAAGGATGTTGACAGCATAGCACTCGTGCAAAGTCTTAGACACCTTGACAGAGCGTATGACAACTTCTTCAGGAAAAAGGGAGGCTATCCAAAGTTCAAGTCAAAGCGATACAAGCAGAGCTACCGGACTATGAAAGTAAACTCCAATATATCAATAGACGGAGATAGCATAATACTTCCTAAAGCAGGCAGAGTAAAGATCGTAAACACGAGAGACTTTGACGGAAGGATAATAAGCGCGACAGTATCAAGGACATCAAGCGGCAGATACTACATATCCCTTCAGGTAGAAGAGGAATACGAGGCCCTTCCTAATGCAGGCGGTCAGATAGGACTAGATGCTGGACTTAAGTCTCTGTATACGACATCCGACTCGGATATATATCCAAATCCGAAGACACTGTCTTTCCACGAAAAGAGGCTAAAGCGACTGCAAAGAAGCTTTTCGAGAAAGCAGAAAGGTTCCAATAATAGAGAGAAGGCAAGACAGAGACTTGCAAGAGAGCACGAGAAGGTATCTGACATCAGAAATGACATACAGCATAAGATCACTCATAAGCTGGCGAGCGAGAACCAAGTCGTCTGCATAGAGGATCTCGATGTTAGAGGAATGATGAGAGACCGGCATCTCGCTAAGTCCATATCTGATGCATCCTGGGGCGAGCTTTACCGTAAGCTTGAATACAAGGTGAAAGACCACGGAGGCATGCTCATAAAGGTTCCGAGGACATATGCTTCGAGCCAGATATGTTCCTGCTGCGGCAGAAAGGAACCAAAGGTGAAGGACCTAAGCGTCCGAAAATGGAAATGTCCATCGTGCGGGACAGAGCATGAAAGAGATGTCAATGCCGCAAATAACATATTAAAAAAGGGTCTTGAGATGTTTGCATCTTAGGTCCTCGTAGAAACTAACACTAAGTACCGTGGGTCGCACGGGATCTCAAGCCTGTGGAGAGAGTGTAAGGCGCTGGATCTTCGGATGAGGCGCAGTTCTCTGTGAAGCAGGAATCCCCCACCTCTGAGCGTTAGTGTGTGTGGCGGGAGCGTTCAATATACAAAGATGAATAAGAATGTGACTGAAGTCACAGATTTGACTCATTAAATCATCGAGCAGGGAAGATCATATGAGGTGGTATGCAGTGAGTTCCATGAGTGGTGCGGTGAGGATTCTGCATTCATTACTCGGAGCAACAATGACATATACATGCTCGAAGACAACATGGTCATTCATGAGATGAATATAGAAAGGCTACCGGAATGCTATGATGTTCAGCTGGTGTTCGATGACCATATCACTCAGGAGGACAGAAACTTTGCTCTGTCATATGCAATGTGGAAGTTCGATATCAAGCCGGAGAGAACACACGATGCTCTCAATGATGCAATCAATACTGTGGCAGTCATGAAGAGACTAGACTTCTCTGAGGGACTGGATGGATATGAAGTATGACATATAGTTCTTAGCATTAGCTCTTGGATCTGCCAAGGGCTCTTAAATTGTTAATCACTAATACTTTTGGCATTCGATTTGCTTGTTTATTAGGCTGTGTAGTAACGATATAATGATATACAAGAGTATAAGTGTATGAACTAGGGAGATTGTTGATATGAAGGGTTCTATGAGAGGCTCTTTGGATGAACAAATACGAGAGCAACAGTATAGACATTTTGTTGACAGTAACACTCAACAAAAGGAAGAGTATCTCAAGGAAAAGGGAATAATTCTGGGATGGTCATACGTAGGACATTATGAAAAGAGTTCTAAGAGGATAATTATAAATGATCTGATCAATCCTTTTACTAATAAGACTATTCATGCTATCGCTACTAATAATAAGGACTTAACAGATGAATTTCCATTAATAGTCAAGCTGTGGATCAAAAAGAAGCTCGGTAATGTTGGAGCTGAAGATGTTTTTTGCGCTGATGTTATTGGCGGCATTCTGGATAACGAAAAAGCAATTCAGGTGGGGAACATCATAAAGAATGCTAAAGAGACCGAGAAAAAATTACTTCGTCTTCGTGGTGACATGGTTGTATTGAATAAGGAACTACTTGATTGTAAATCTGCGCTTAAAGAGGAAAGAGCATATCGTGATAAGTCAATCAAACAGAGACAGGACTATAACGAATTACATAATCGATATAAGGCAGTATGCGAGTCAAATAAGAAGATTCGAAATGAAAATAAAAGCCTGTCTTTGATAGTAGAGAATAACAGTAAGAAGATATCCCATCTTGAGGTAAGCTTACGGCAAGAAAAGGATGCAAAGTATTCCTATTATCAAGAAATAGATCGGCTAACTATAAAAATCAAAAATATAGGTGAGTGGTACAAGCTCGTGGATCATCTGCGTAAGACTTATAACTTTGAAGGATTTGTACATTACACAGCATATGACAATCTCAAATCCATAATGACATCGGGGTATATCTTAAGTAGACGAGATATGTTTAGAAACAGAATAGATTTATTCGATGTTGCTGAGGAAGGTGTTTTGCAAGACACACCATCTTCTGTCAAAGATAAAGTAAGATTGCTGTATGGTTTTAATACTCCAATTTCATATAGGTTTGAAGAACGAGCCAAAGAACGTAATACAGAAATGGTAGCACTCGTTATTGATCCTTCGATTTTCCTTGATTATCAGCTTTGGTTCTTTGAGAAAAGTGCAGCGCGATCCAGCTATGGTAATCCTGTTACCTCAGTCACCGATTTACAGTATTTTAAATGGGGCGAAATCTTCGAAAGAGGATGGTATACGCCAGATCAAACCTATAAAAAGAAATATAGAGATGCAGAGGTTGTTTTAAGTGGACGCCTATCTACGAAATACATAACAAAGGTGTATTTCAGAAGTGAGAGATATCTAAATAGAGCAATAGCAGAAATAGGGGAGGATAGCAGATTCGTCATTGGTAGAATATCAGATAATGACGGGCAGTTTACATCTGGAGTTTAGTACATGGTTAGATATTATAAGGGAACTGTTTTTAATGCTGAAACAGAAGCAATAGTCAATACTATCAATTGCGATGGCGTGATGGGTGCAGGGATTGCACTTGAATTTGGATTGAGATATCCAGATATGTATCAGGACTATGAAAGAAAGTGTAAATGTGGAGATATTTACGTAGGTCAGGTCGACTATTACAAAGATGCATCCGGAACTATAATTGTAAATTTCCCTACTAAAATTCACTTCAAGTTCCCATCAAGGATTGAGTGGGTTGAAAGCGGCTTGAAAGCATTTGTTGAAAGTTATAAGAATTATAGTTTTACATCTATAGCCTTTCCAAAACTTGGCACATCTAGGGGTGGACTTGATTGGGCCTTGGTGCAGCCATTAATGGAAGAGTATTTATCCCCATTAGACATTGATGTTGTCATATGCCTGGATGAAACATATGAAGCTGAAGGAATAGAAAAAACTATGCTTGATATGTTCAACTCAGCTACTATCGAATCGCTGACAAAGATAGTAAGGTTGAATATAAAACAAAAGGAAATCCTGGATAAGCGTAGACCATACAGGAGATTCTGGGAAATTGGACGAACAGAGGGCATAGGAAAGAAGACTTATGCTGTGCTTTTTACCCATTTTTATGGCAAGGCTAAAAGCGACTCAATCAATGAGCAAATATCCATATATGACATGTAATAGGAGGCAATCATGAGCAAGATAAACGATTTTCTGACAGAGGCAGGCGTATTCTATCTGGCAACAGTCGATGGCGATCAGCCAAAGGTAAGACCGCTTGGAGCGCACATGGAGATGGACGGCAAGGTGCTGTTTGGAGTTGGCGACTTCAAGGACGTATATAAGCAGTTGCTCGCTAATCCTAAAGTTGAGATTGCGTGCGCGAAGCCTGACGGCCACTGGCTGCGCTATACCGGCAAGGCAGTATTCGAGACAGATCCAAAGTATGCAGAAGCCAGCCTTGAATCGATGCCACAGCTTAGGGGCATATACAACGACGAGACAGGTCACAAGCTCATGATGTTCCACCTTGAAGATGCTACAGCTGTAGACATTCCAATGATGGGGCCTGGAGAAGATCTCCTCAAATGATCATAAGGAAATAACGGAGACTGTTAGTGAATCAACTTGGTAAAGAAGTAAACGATAATATGAATCTTGACAACTACGTCTGGTATGTCTCATACGGCAGTAACATGCTGAGAGAACGCTTTATGTGCTATATCAAAGGCGGGCAGTTCGAGGGCTGCGGCAAATTCCACGAGCCGTGCCGGGATGCATCGGGTCCGGTCGCTGTCACCACCTACGATATCCCATACGACATGTACTTCAGGAACAACTCCGCGTCATGGGGAGGGAAGGGAGTTTCCTTCCTGGATATCTCAAAGCAGGGCCATGCTCTGGGTGTAGCATACCTTATTACCAGAGAGCAGTTCGATCATGTCGCGCTCCAGGAGAACGGCGGGCATCAGCTTCTTGACGCATGGTATAACACCATCATTTCTATTGGCATGTTAGATGCCCACGAAGTTGTCACTATAACCAACAACGCAGTCTACAACTTCAACGCACCAAGTGACGGCTACCTGGATACTCTTCATAGAGGCATCGCCGAAAACTACAAAGACTTAGGCAGCGATGAGATCGACCGATATCTTCAGAGCTGTATTAGATAGATAACAACTTATAATCACCCAAAAGAGAGAATTAATGAAACTTACGATGCTTGGCACAGGTAACGCTCACGTTACGGAGTGCTACAACACCTGCTTTCTTATAGAAGACGAGGGGCAGTTATTCATGGTGGACGGTGGAGGCGGCAACACGATCTTCCACCAGATCAAATATGCCGGTTACGACTGGAGGGACATCCACCATATATTTGTCACTCACAAACACATAGACCATTTGCTTGGGGTCTTATGGATAGTGCGCCTTATCTGTAAGTACATGCGCCATGGAGAGTACGATGGCGAAGCATACATCTATTCGCATGCCGAGGTGCTTGGTCTCATCCGTGATATGGCGGGCAAGCTGCTTTCGAAGAAGGACTCCGTTTTCATAGACGACAAGCTCCATCTGGTAGAGGTCTCCGATGGTGAGAGCAGGGATATCATCGGGCATGAGGTAACGTTCTTCGACATACAGTCCACGAAGGCGAAGCAATTTGGCTTCCGCATGGATATGGGAGGCGGGAAGATGCTTACGTGCTGCGGAGATGAACCGTTGCCTTCAGACTTAGAGCATTACGCCGCGGGGAGCGAATGGATGCTGCATGAGGCGTTTTGTTTGTACTCCCAGGCGGATATCTTCAAGCCTTATGAGAAGCATCATTCCACGGTGAAGGACGCTTGCGAGCTGGCCGAGAGGCTCGGGGTCAGGAATCTGCTGCTTTACCATACCGAAGACAGGAACTTCCCAAACAGGAAGGCGCTGTACATGGAAGAGGGGCAGCAGTACTATCACGGCAAGCTGTGGATCCCAGACGATCTGGAGACAATGGAGTTGTAACGATGAAGATACTGATCATTAGACATGGCGACCCGGATTACGAAAACGATACTCTGACTGAGCACGGCAGGCTCGAGGCAGAATACCTTGCTGAGATGCTCTGCAAGAAGGATATAAAGAGCTTTTACACATCCCCTTACGGCAGAGCGAAGGAAACCGCGGAGGTCACTCTTGAGAAGATGGGTCGTGAGGCAGAAGTACTTCCTTGGCTCAGGGAATTCGATGTATTGATCGACAGGCCGGATAGGCCGGATATCAAGAAGATCTCATGGGATTGGCTCCCGCAGGATTGGACCGCAGAACCGCGCTTTTACGATAAAGACAAGTGGTATGAGAATGAGCGCATGACAGCGGGTAATGTAGGCAGTGAATACTGTTACGTAACTGAGCAGTTTGATGCTCTCATTGAAAAGCACGGCTACCGTCGCGAGGGCGGGTACTACCGCGCGGAGAGACCGAATCACGATACCATCGCTATGTTCTGCCATTTCGGCGTGGAGTCAGTGATCCTAAGCCACATTATGGGCGTATCACCAATGCCGCTCTGGCATCATACCTGCGCTGCTCCTACCTCGGTGACCACGCTCGTGACCGAAGAGAGAAGAGAGGGCATCGCGGTATTCAGGATGCTCGCGTTCGGTGAAACTACGCATCTGTATATGCACGGCGAGGAGCCATCGTTTGCCGCGAGGTTTTGCGAATGCTTCGAAGACGATACGAGGCACGACTGATCTGAGGCGGAAATCACTCGGCAAGTATAAAACAATCATTGAAACGCGAACTTGATCACTTCAGAATAGGATCATCATATGGCGGCAATCAGGATTGGTTCCGCACGTTTATGATGCGCATCGGTGGATGCGGGGCAGAGACGGCCTGCGATTCAAGCCTGTATTTCGCTCTTCACAAGGGCGTCGAGGGTATTTATCCTTTTGACCATAAAAACCTGTCAAAACACGTTTATGTGGATTTTGCGCACATGATGGAGGAGTATCTCTGGCCGAGGTGGACGGGCATCGACAAGCTCAGCATCTTCGTCGATGGTTATTCGAAATATCTCGAGGATCGTGGCGTCACGTGCATCAGCATGGATACGCTGGACGGGCGTGAGCCATATGAAAAGGCCGCTGCTGCTGTGATCAGGCAGATCGACAGCGGATACCCGATCCCGACTCTGATACTCAATCACAAGGACCGCATGCTTAAAGATTACGTCTGGCACTGGTTCTTGATCAACGGTTACGAGAAGGCCAACGATACACTGATGGTCAAGATCGTTACATACAGCGGATACAGGTGGTTCGACTTCAGGCGGCTCTGGGATACAGGCTACGACCACAAAGGCGGGCTTATACTTTTCGATTTGGATCAATAATCAGGAGGTTTATGGATACGATGAAGATTACCGTACTGGTAGACAATAATGACGGAGTCGGCCTCAAGGGTGAATGGGGCCTCTCATTTTATATCGAATACAAGGACCAGGTAGTGCTTCTCGACGCCGGTTTTTCGCCTCTGTTTGCAAAGAACGCAGAGAAGCTGGGCATCGACCTTGGACGTGTCGACATGGCGGTGCTCTCGCACGCACACGACGATCACGCGAACGGCCTCGAGAAGTTCCTCAGCATCAACGACCACGCAAAGCTATATGTGGCCGAGGGCTGTGGCGAGAACTGTTACAAAAAGAAATGGCTGTTTCACGAGTACATCGGGATCCCGCGGGGAATTATGAGTAGACATGCGGATAGGATAGTCAAGGCCGAGCCCGATCTGACGATAGGAGGCGGCATAAGGCTGCTTGGACATACTACGCCGGGGCTCGGGAAGATGGGCGAGCTTGACAAGATGTGTCTGAGGCAAGGCTTCATGAAATATATCCCAGATGATTTCAGGCACGAGCAGAGCCTCGTCTTTGAACTTGATGACGGTATCGTCATTTTCAACAGCTGCTCTCATGGCGGAGCAGATGTTATCGTAAGCGAGGCGATGGCTGCTTATCCGGGCAAGAGGGTGGTCGCCATGATCGGTGGCTTCCATCTGTTCAACAAGGATGACGATTACGTGCGGGCTTTCGCGCAAAGGGTCGGGGAGACCGGCGTGGAGGCTCTGTACACGGGGCACTGCACCGGGAAGAAGGCGATGAATATACTGCGCAGCGAACTCGGAGACAAAGTGCA
>CADAUB010000079.1 GCA_902790965.1 uncultured Eubacteriales bacterium
ATGCTGAGCATATGCTATCTGACAGGCCACCTTTCGATGGCTTTCTTTTGATGCCCCCATACTTATTTATTAGTCGTTACTGTGTATTTTCAAACTTTATGCCTCCTTCTCCACATAATTCTTGAGAGCTTCGAACGCGTCGAGCTTCATGTCCAGATATATATTGTCGCTTTTAAGTGACGCGATGGCCTCGGCGATCTTAGCGCTGTCATCTGTTGGTATGATCTCGATAAGACCGGGATCGACGCCGCCATAGATAAGGCAATTTGCCGAATCGTAGCAAATCGTGTCGGTCACGCAAAGGAACTTATTCACGTTTGCTTCGGCCAGCGCAGAGAAGTTGCAATCGTAGCCATAGAACGAATTGATGTAAAACGGCGTTATGTCGTCTACCGTTCCGAATCCTATGACAACGTCCTTTTCGCTCGGGTCGGCCGCGATGATATTTATGAAATTCTGGAGAGTCTCAGGATTCTCCTGCTTGAATCTCATGTACTGTATCTTCTTGCCTTTGTATTCGATGGTCTCGAGTCTGCCGCCGATGTTCTTGAAATCCGCGAAAGCCTCAGCCGACTTTTCTTCGCTGATGCCTCCGAGCTCCTTTGCCGCAGCCACAGCCGCCGAGTAATTGTAGAGCATATACGGTGGCTCATATGGCATGTTGAAGCTGAACCCATTGACGGTGAAAGTCTTCGCCTCGAAGTCTGCGTTGTCTGAAATGTAGTCTGCAGGCTCTTCGCTGCTGAATCCGCAATTCACGCACTTGAAGCTTCCGACCATGTCGTTGTTGTAGTATTTGAATTTGATCTTGTGTCTGCACTTAGGGCAAGGCATCGTAGGGAAGTCTTCGTCCTTCACAAAGGCCTTGCTGTGCTTGGCCGCGCCGTATCTGATGACCTTCACGCCGTTGTCTTCAAGCGACCTGGCTCTTGGCTCATCGGCATTCAGGAAGAGATTCATCTTGAAGTCCTTGACTACCTTTTCGATCTTGCGGTACACAAAATCAGGGTCGCCGTTACGCTGCACCTGGTCTTTCATAATATTGGTGACCAGGAGGTTATCGCATTCGACGTTTTCTCTGATCTTGTGGAGATATCTCTCGTCGGTCTCGAAGATGAGATAGTCAGCCTTGATGTTGCCTGAAAGATCTGACGCCTTGATAAGGGCAGTACAGATGCCCGGAAGCAGGTTGGCTCCTTCGAGGTTGCATACAACGCTGTACCCGCTCTTGGTGAAGATATGGTGTATAAGATTGGTAGTTGTCGACTTGCCGTTGGTACCTGTGATGAAAAGCACCTTTGAAGGGTCTATCCCCTTGAAATGCTTTATCATATCCGGGCATTTGGCCAGAGCCATCTCGCCCGCTTTATTGGAACCTCTCGAGCTGTCGATCAGTTTGATCGCTGAATTGATCAGCTTTCCGTATATCAATGCTGCTTTAAAGTTCATTATTATAATTCACTCCGTATTTCTAAAAAAGTTACCACACCATTCTATCACAGAATGATGTGGTATTTCAGAAATAAATCACAAAATATTGTTACTTCCTATGCCTCAAAAGCCACAATATATATTCTTTTTATATACATGAGCTGATTGATTGACCCATCTGAACTTGGGATGTTAAGATAAGTTTGTATTATGAAAATCCATTAGAAGCATTTATCTGCGCAGCGTTTAACATAACGCTGTCCGCAGACTAAACAAACGGAGGTGTATGGTTATGGAAAAGAAAACCCCGCTCTATGATATCCATATCAAATACGGCGGCAAGATCGTTGAATTCGGAGGGTTCCTCCTTCCGGTACAGTATGGAAGCGGTGTCAAAGCAGAGCACATGGCAGTCAGAACACATTGCGGGTTGTTCGATGTATCCCATATGGGCGAGATCCTCGTTCAGGGTGAAAAAGCAAAGGACTATCTCAACATGCTTCTGACAAATGATTTCACAGACCTCAAGCCAGGTGGCGCCAGCTATTCCCCTATGTGCTATGAGAATGGCGGCACTGTCGACGACCTCATCGTTTACATGAGGGGCGAGAACGACTACTTCCTGGTGGTCAACGCAGCTAACACGGAAAAGGACTTCGCGTGGATGTGCGATCACAAGATCGATGGAGTAGAACTGACAAACGCGAGCAATGAATGGGGTCAGGTCGCGCTTCAGGGGCCTAACGCCGACAAGATACTTCATAAAATAGTAGACGATAAGTACATCCCTGCGGGATATTACACATGCATATTTGATGGTGATTTCAGAGGCATCCCTGTAATGATATCCCGTACAGGTTATACCGGTGAAGACGGTTTCGAGATCTACATGCCTGCAGACAAAGCTCCTGAAGTATGGGAAACACTTGTGGAGGAAGGCAAAGATGATGGCCTCATCCCATGCGCTCTCGGCGCTAGAGATACCCTTAGACTGGAAGCAGGAATGCCTCTTTACGGTCATGAGATCACCGAAGATATCAGCCCGAAGACATCGGGTCTCGGCTTCGCTATCAAGATGAGCAAGCCTGACTTCATCGGAAAGGCCGCTCTCGAGGCAGATCAGCCTCTGAAGCAGAGAAGAGTCGGGCTCAAAGTCACAGGCCGCGGTATTCTCCGTGAGCATCTCGACGTTTACAGAGACGGAAAGCTCATTGGCCACACCACATCCGGCACATTCCTGCCTTACCTTGGCAATTCGTACGGCATGGCTATAGTCGACACGGCTGCGCGCGAGATCGGTGCTCCGTGCCAGGTGGACGTAAGAGGCCGCATGGTAGACTGCGAGATGGTGGCTCTGCCATTCTACAAGAGATCCAAATAGTTGTTGATCAATAAAATTTAACTATAGAAAAAGGAGACAAAATTATGAATTTTCCAGCAGAACTGAAGTACAGCAAAGACGATGAATGGGTACGCTACGATGGAGATGACGCTTATGTAGGTATCACCGATTATGCTCAGAGCGAGCTCGGCGACCTCGTATTCGTTAACTTCCCTGAGGTAGGCGATGAAGTTACAGCAGGCGAGCCTCTTGGTGACGTTGAGTCCGTTAAGGCTGTTGCCGACGTATTCTCCCCTGTTACCGGTGTCGTTCTTGAGATCAATGAAGACCTCCTTGACGACGCGTCGCTTATCAACAGCGATCCTTATGGCTCATGGTTTATCAAAGTGGGAAGCATCTCCGAGACAGATGATCTTATGTCCGCTGATGAATACGCAGAATACAGAGGCCAGTAAAACCGCAATCAGCAAGTATTCGGTTTAGTTTCTAATTACAGGAGGAAATCAAATTGGGCACTTTCATTCCTAATACAAAGGAAGAGCAACTTAAAATGCTCAACGAGATCGGATATAAGGATTTCGATGACCTCTTTAAAGTGATCCCTGACGAAGCTAAGGTCAAGGGCGATCTTGATCTCCCTGATGGGCTGAGCGAGATCGAAGTATCCAAAAAAGTCGAGGGACTCGCTGCAAAGAACACCATATTCCGGTCAATCTTCCGTGGCGCAGGTGCGTACAATCACTACGTTCCATCCGCGGTAGACGCAATCGCTAACAAAGAAGAATTTGTTACGGCATACACACCATACCAGGCTGAGATCAGCCAGGGTATACTCCAGTCGATATTCGAATATCAGACGATGATAGCCGAGATCACAGGCATGGACATCGCTAACGCTTCCATGTACGACGGCGCTTCGGCTGCTGCTGAGGCCTGCTGGATGTGCAAGGACAGAAGGCACAGCACATTCTATGTATCCGACGCTATCGATGAGAGGATCCTTACGGTAATCAATACATATTCATTCGGAAGAGGCAGCAAAGTCGTAGTCATCCCTACCAAGGACGGCGTCACTGACAAGGACGCTCTTGCCAAGGCTCTCGCTGATGACAATGAGGCGGCTTGCTTCCTTATGCAGTATCCTAACTTCTACGGGATCATCGAGGATGCAGAGGAACTCTGCAAGATAACTCACGATGGCGGCGCAAAGTTTATAATGTACTGCCATCCGCTCGCGCTCGGTGCTCTCAAGAGCCCTGGCGAACTCGGCGCTGACATAGCTGTCGGCGAGGGACAGCCTCTCGGCCTCGGTCTTGAATTCGGCGGTCCTTACCTCGGCTTCCTGTCGACACGTCAGGAGAACATGCGCCAGATCCCGGGCAGACTTATCGGCGAAACCGTAGACACAAGGGGCGACAGAGGTTTCGTTCTGACCATCCAGGCCAGAGAGCAGCATATCCGCCGCGAAAAGGCTAGTTCCAACATCTGCTCCAATGAAGCATGGTGTGCTCTCAGAGCCGGCATCTATCTCGCGACCATCGGCCCACAGGGTTATGAGCAAGTCGCTGAGCTCTGCTCATCGAAGGCTCACTACATGGCAGATGAACTTGAGAAGATCGGCATGAAGCGCTGCTTCGAGGGCGAGTTCTGGAACGAATTCGCAACGACATGCCCTGACGCGGACAAACTGCTCGCAGCTCTTGAAGAAAAGGGGATTCTTGGCGGGCTCAAGCTGTGCTGCGGTTGCTGCGAAGGCGACTGCGACACAGACTGCATACTGTGGTGCTGCACAGAACTGAACAGCAAAGAAGATATCGATGAAGTCATAGCTATCGCAAAGGAGGTGTTCTAATATGAAACTTATATTCGAGAAGAGCATTCCTGGTAGAGGACAAGATATTTTCCCTGCATGCGACGTTCCTGTGAAGCTGCCGGAAGCTCCGCTTCGCGAGAAAAAGGCACATCTTCCTGAGATCTCCGAAAACGAGATGGGAAGGCACTACACCGCTCTTGCCAAGAGAGCACACGGTGTCAATGATGGCTTCTATCCTCTCGGTTCATGCACAATGAAGCATAACCCTAGGATCGATGAAAAGATGGCTTCCCTTCCGGGATTTACCAAGCTGCATCCGCTGCAGCCGGCATCGACAGTCCCTGGCGCTCACGAGCTTATCGACGAACTCGAGAAATTCCTCTGCGAGATCACAGGTATGGCAGGAGTCACATTCCAGCCTGCAGCCGGAGCTCACGGAGAGTTTACGGGCCTTCTGATGATCAAGGCTTACCACACAGACAGAGGCGATACAGAGCGTAACGAGATCATCGTTCCTGACGCCGCTCACGGCACCAACCCGGCTTCGGCTACGATGGCCGGATACAAGACCATCGTTATAAAGTCGAACGAAAATGGTACAGTCGACATCGACGATCTCAAGGCCCACCTCGGTCCTAAGACAGCCGGACTGATGCTGACCAACCCTAACACGGTAGGTCTGTTCGACCCTAACATCATGGAGATCACGAGACTCGTCCATGAAGCAGGCGGTCTTTGTTACTACGACGGCGCCAACCTCAACGCGGTAGTCGGAATCGTACGCCCTGCGGACATCGGTTTCGATGTTATCCATATGAACCTTCACAAGTCCTTCGCCACACCTCACGGCGGCGGCGGTCCGGGAAGCGGTCCTTGCGCATACAAGGATTTCCTCGCGCCATTCGCACCTGGCCTGGTATGCAAGGACGGAAAGAATTACGAGAGAGCTGAAAAGTCTATCGGCAACATGACAGGCTTCTACGGCAACTTCCTCGTGATGGTAAAGGCGTATACATATCTTCTGACCATTGGTAAGGACATCCACACAGTGGCTCAGAATGCTGTTCTCAACGCAAACTACATGCAGGAGAAATTGAAAGACATCTATCCGATCGCTTTCGATACCACATGCATGCACGAGTTCGTCATCGGTCTCGATCCAATCTACAGAGCGACTCATGTTTCGGCGCTTGACGTAGCCAAGGCTCTCCTCGACTACGGCATCCATCCGCCTACAATCTACTTCCCTCTGATCGTCCACGAGGCCCTTATGATAGAGCCTACTGAGACTGAGACGAAGGAGACTCTCGACGAGGCGATCACAGCGTTCCGCGAGATCTACGAAAAGATCAAGAACGCGCCTGAGACAGTCCAGATGGCGCCTCAGACCACTCCGGTACTGAGACTCGACGACACAAAGGCTGCAAGAGAACCGCATCTGAGATTTGATTTCGATTGATCGTTCGAACAATCATTGCATTTCAAAAGGGATCTGCGACTGCAGGTCCCTTTTTGTACCCTTTTTAAATAATAATAGCGGGCTTATGTATCTTCGGCAGGTAACCGGAATTAAAGGCGAGCGGCCTCCATGATGGCCTCTGTGAAGGACGGATGCGGATGAATGATGTTTCCTACATCTTCGAGAGTCATCCCGCATCCAATAGCTACGGAAAGCTCGCCGATCAGATCGGACGCCCTGCCGCAAAGCATATGTGCTCCGATAATCTTGTGGTCATCAGCCCTTGCGACCAGTTTGATGAAGCCCCTGCCCAGGCCTTCTATAAGGGTCTTGCCGTTTGCCGACATCGGATACTTCTTTGTCACGACATCGATGCCTGCTTCTTTAGCCTCTTCAGCTGTCATTCCAACGACCGCGATCTCAGGGTCGGTGTAGATGCAGCTAGGAACTGTATTCATATTGATCGTCGCTTCTGCCCCGTTCATGAGAGCCACAGCGCAGCGACCTTCGGCTGCCGATACGTGAGCAAGCTGTATTCCACCGATACAATCGCCTATGGCGTAGACACTCTCTACAGGTGTTTCGTATTTATCGTTGACCTTGATAAAGCCCTTGGCATCTACAAGATCCGGATATTCCTTAAGCAGATCTTCACTGAAAACGCCCTCTGTGTTTGGTCTTCTGCCGACGCACATTAGGACTTTATCTGCCTTTATCTGCACCTCTTCATCTTTCTTGTTCTTAAGAGTAACGACAAGTTTATCTCCATCCTTTTCGATCTTCTGGACCGGTGATGCAACGTGGACGTCGACGCCCTTCTTCTCGAGCGCCATCTTGATGCTGCGGCCGATCTCCTTATCGACGATAGGAAGCAATCTGTCGAGGCCTTCTATAACCGTTACATGGTCGCCAAGATCTGCGTATATAGTTGCGAACTCGATGCCGATAACTCCTCCGCCAATGATGACAAACTCAGGTATCTCAGCTCCACCCATTTCTATCAGTTCTGTGCTGTCGATCACTCCCGGCAGATCAGAGCCCGGAATAGGTGGCATGAACGGCTTTGAGCCTGTCGCTACCATAATATGCTCGGCGGTGTATTCCTCGCCGGATACCGCCACGCGATGCGGCGCTATTACCTTGGCCTCGCCCTCTATGAGGTCGATCTTTTTCTTCTTGATCAGGCCGGCAATACCATCCCTTAAGGTATCGAGTACCTCGTCCTTGCGCTCGCCTATCCTTTTGCGGTTAGCATTG
>CADAUB010000080.1 GCA_902790965.1 uncultured Eubacteriales bacterium
CGTCGGCTTCGATCGTAAGAGACAACAACAAGTGCATCCTCTGCAGAAGATGTACAGCTGCATGCGAGAAGTACCAGAGCATCGGCGTTATCGGCGCCAATGACAGAGGCTTCGCTACACACATCGGCAGCGCTTTCGAGCTTCCGCTCGCAGAGACAAGCTGCGTAAACTGCGGACAGTGCATCGTTGCATGCCCGGTAGGCGCGCTGCATGAGGTAGACGCTACAGCTCCTGTAAAGGCAGCTCTGGCAGATCCTACAAAGCACGTCGTAGTACAGGCTGCTCCTTCCGTAAGAGTCGGACTCGGCGAGTGCTTCGGCATGCCTATCGGCGCTGAGGTAGAGGGCAAGCTGGCTGCAGGAATGAGAAGACTCGGATTCGACGCTGTATTCGATACAAACTTCTCGGCCGACCTCACTATCGTTGAGGAAGCCAACGAGCTCATCGAGAGAGTCACAAAGGGTGGAGTTCTTCCGATGATCACATCCTGCTCACCTGGCTGGATCAAATTCATCGAGCACTACTATCCTGAGCTTCTTCCTAACGTATCGTCCTGCAAGTCACCGCAGCAGATGTTCGGCGCAGTAGTAAAGACGTACTACGCTCAGAAGAAGGGCATCGATCCTAAGGACATCGTTTCCGTATCCGTAATGCCTTGCACAGCCAAGAAGTTCGAGTGCGGCAGAGACGATCAGTCCGCAGCAGGAGTTCCTGATGTAGATTACGCTCTGACAACAAGAGAACTCGGAAGACTCATCAATGAGGCAGGTATCGACTTTGTCAACCTTCCGGATGAGCCATACGATGATCCTCTGGGCGAGAGCACAGGCGCAGCTGTAATCTTCGGCGCTACAGGCGGAGTTATGGAAGCTGCTCTCAGAACTGCTGTTGAGTGGATCACCGGACAGCAGCTCGGCAAGGATCTCCTCGAGTTCCAGGATGTCCGCGGAGTTGAAGGCGTCAAGGAAGCAAGCTACAAGGTAGGCGACCTCGAAGTAAGCGTTGCTGTAGCTTCCGGACTTGCAAACGCACGCAAGGTTCTTGAGATGGTCAAGTCAGGCGAGAAGAACTACACATTCATCGAGATCATGGCCTGCCCGGGCGGCTGCGTAAACGGCGGCGGACAGCCACACGTACCATCGAAGATCAAGAACTTCATCGATGTTCGTGAAGTAAGAGCCAAGGGTCTGTATGACCTCGATGCTGCAAGACCTCTGAGAAGATCTCACGAGAATCCAAGCATCAAGAAGATCTACGATGAGTACTTCGGATCATACGGAAGCCATAAGGCTCACGAAGTGCTGCACACATCGTATGTGGCACGCCAGGTCAATGCCGATCATGAATAACTGATCATGTAAATCAACTTTTCAAAGCTGCTCCGCGTTAGCGGGGCAGTTTTTATCATAAGAACGCGAGAATACCCCTATCCTCTATAGGTAGCGGGATGAATCGCCGAAGTATACCAATATCATACAAACTCTGGCATAAGACATTTAACAGAATTTGTGAATATCGTTAGAATACCGTCCATCAGGATCGCAAAATGGCACTTTCAGGCGGTTTCCAGCGAAATGTTCTAAGGCTCAAACCCTTGAAAATACTGGGAATCCGTGATATAATCCGAACACTAGTTCGGAGGAATATCATGGAGCGGATCAGAGGGTATAAATACAGAGCATATCCAAATAAAGAGCAGCGGGAGTTCTTTGCAAAGACCTTCGGCTCGTGCCGCTTTGTGTACAATCACTACCTCGCGAAGCGGAAGGCAAAGTGGGAAGAATGTCATGATACGATGTCATATAATGACACAGCAAAAGACCTCGCAAATAACCTCAAGAAAGAGCATGCGTGGCTGAAAGAAACAGACAGTACAGCTCTGCAGCAGAGCCTGAGACATCTGGACAATGCGTACAATAACTTCTTTGCCGGAACAGGGGGCTACCCTAAGTTCAAAAGGAAAAGAACTGATCAGAGCTACCGTACGACGAATACCAATAACAATATCCGCATAGAAGATAATGCCATCAGACTGCCAAAGGCAGGGAAAGTGAAGATCGTCAACACCAGATCCTTCGAAGGCCGAATCATCAGTGCGACAGTATCAAGAACATCGAGCGGCAGATACTATATATCTCTTCAGGTAGAAGAAGAATATGAGATCCTTCCTAACAAGGGAGGGGAAATCGGCTTAGATGCCGGACTCACTGCCCTGTACACAGATTCAGAGAATAATAAAATAGAAAATCCGAGGACTCTTTCAAAGCATGAAAAACGCATACGCAGACTCCAGAGAGAGCTGTCGAGAAAGAAGAAGGGGTCGAAGAACAGAGAGAAAGCAAGGATAAGACTGGCAAGAGAACATGAAAAGGTGGCAAACATCAGAAATGACTTCCAGCACAAGATGACCTATAGACTGGCGAATGATAACCAAGTCGTCTGCATAGAGGATCTGAACGTGAAGGAGATGATGGGAAACCACAGACTTGCACGGTCGATATCTGATGCATCGTGGAGTGAGTTTTTCAGGAAACTGGAATACAAGATGGGAGACCGGGGCGGGATACTGATAAAAGTCCCGGGGACATATCCATCGAGCCAGCGATGCAGCTGCTGCGGAAGACAGGAACGAAAGGTGCGAGACCTTTCAATACGGTCGTGGACCTGTCCGGAATGCGGAGCAAAGCATGACCGCGACGTGAATGCCGCGGTCAACATACTGATCAAAGGACTTGAGATGCTTGCATCCTGAGACAGAATAATACATAAGTCAAAACAAATACCGTGGGTCGCACGGGAATCTACGCCTGTGGAGAGAGTGTCAGACGGGCTCTTGATAAAGAGAACGCAGTTCTCGCTGAAGCAGGAATCCCCCACTTCAAGTCGCCAGACTAAGTGGCGGGAGCGCTCAAGTTGGCATTTAAAAAGGGGGGCCGATGTGATACAATTCATTGGTGCGTGCGAAAGGGCGCAAATTCTGGTTTACGGAGGAAAAAATGATTCACGAAAATGCCTGGACAACATACAGCGCTGATGATCTTCAGAAGCTTGAGAAACTGAGCGCTGATTATATCAACTTCCTTAACAACGGCAAGACTGAGCGCGAGTGCGCGGCTCAGATCGTTGAAATGGCTAAGGCCAAGGGATACAGAGATCTCGCAGAGATTATCGCCAATGATGAAAAACTTTCAAGTGGCGATAAGGTCTACGCGGTAAACATGGATAAAATGGTCATGATGCTCAACATCGGAGAGGATATCGTAAAAGACGGAATGAATATCCTCGGAGCTCACATCGATTCGCCGAGGCTCGACCTCAAGCAGAATCCTCTTTATGAGTCTGAGGAGCTTGCGTACTTTGATACTCACTATTACGGAGGCGTCAAAAAGTATCAGTATGTGACTATTCCGCTCGCTCTTCACGGTGTGGTCATCAAGGCAGACGGCACTAAGGTAACGATCAACATCGGAGACAAGGAAGGCGACCCGGTATTCATGATAAGCGACATCCTGATCCATCTTGCGGCTGCACAGATGAAGAAGAACGTGGCTGAAGCCATCGAAGGTGAGAACCTCGACATCCTCATCGGAAGCAAGCCTCTTGAAGGCGAAGAAAAGGATGCTGTCAAGGCTGCTGTCCTCAGGATCCTTAAGGACGAATACGGTATCGAAGAGGATGACTTCGTATCCGCTGAGATCGAGGCGGTTCCTGCAGGCAATGCAAGGGAAGCAGGCTTCGACCGCTCCATGATAGTCGGCTACGGACACGATGACAGATGCTGCGCATATCCTTCGGCTGTCGCCATGCTCGATGTTGCTGATCCTAAGACGACTTCCTGCGGGCTCTTTGTAGACAAGGAAGAGATCGGAAGCGTAGGAGCTACAGGTATGGAGTCTCATTTCTTTGAGGACATGATGAGAGAAGTCCTCGACAGAATGGGAATATACAGCGAGCTCAACCTCGTGAGATGCCTCAGAAACAGCAGAATGCTCAGTTCTGATGTCAGCGCAGCATATGATCCGCTTTTCGCTGACAGATTTGAAAAGAAGAATTCAGCAAGATTCGGCCACGGACTTGCTTTCAACAAGTACACGGGAGCAAGGGGAAAATCCGGAGCCAACGACGCGAACCCTGAGTATCTCGCGAAGATAAGACAGGTGCTCGATAAGAACGGCGTTGTATATCAGACATCCGAGCTCGGTAAGGTAGACGCGGGCGGCGGCGGAACTATCGCCTACATCCTGTCGCTTTACGGCATGCAGGTAGTTGACTGCGGAGTATCTGTGCTTTCAATGCACGCTCCATGGGAGACCATCAGCAAGAGCGATCTTTATGAAGCATACAAGGGCTACAAGGCATTCATCAGCGAATGCTGATGCAGTTAGGGGGACATTTGTTAAAAGCAGCTGTAATTACATTTCTTATGTCTATGGTTCCTGTAGTGGAACTCAGAGGAGCAATCCCTTACGGGGTAATCGCAGGTCTTAGCGTACCCACGGCGTTCATACTGGCAGTAATAGGCAATCTGGTGCCGATACCGGTGCTTGTGGTATTTACTCGAAAGGTGTTCGAATGGCTGCGTACAATAAGCGCGGGACTCGACCGATTCGTCAGCAGGCTCGAGGCCAAGGCCGATAAAAATAAGGAGGTCGTACTCAAGTACGCTTTCTGGGGACTGGTGCTTCTGGTAGCCATACCGCTGCCGGGCACGGGAGCCTGGACAGGAGCGCTTGTAGCGGCCATGATGGACATGCGTCTCAAAAGAGCCATGCCGGCCATCACGCTGGGTGTTATCATCGCCGGAGTGATAGTGACTACTGTCACATACGGAGCGGGGGCGCTCTTCTCATAGATCCAGTGATGCGCAATCGGCGCCACCCGTAAAACGGGTGGTTCGAGCCGGGGCTATAAGCCCCCTTTACTGACCCGCGCCTCAAGACGCGGGCTTTTACTTTGTTCAAGCCTCAGTGTCATTGTCACTTTGGCCGCCCCTAAAGGGACTTATCTGGCAAACGGATCGTCATATTCTTTCACACTCAACTTATCCTTTGCCATATCTTGTTTCTCCTGATCCCGTATATATTTACGTATCGTTTCTTCGTTCAATCCCACGGTACTTACATAATATCCCTCTGCCCAGAAGTGCCTGTTGCCGAACTTGTACTTCAGATTCGCATGTCGCTCGAACATCATCAGGGCGCTCTTTCCCTTGAGATACCCCATGAAACTTGATACACTGATTCTAGGCGGGATCGCTACGAGCATATGGACGTGATCAGGCATCATATGCCCTTCGATTATCTCTACGCCTTTATATTTACAGAGAGTTTTCATTATTTCGACCAGATCCTCTCTGTACTTGTTATATATGATCTTCCGTCTGTATTTTGGCGTGAAGACTATATGGTATTTGCACATCCATTTCGTATGTGCAAGGCTATAACTTTTGTTTGCCATAGACTCTCCTTTCTACTCTGAGGCTTGAACACTCTCATTGTAGCAAACGGGGAGTCTATTGGTTTAACCTTCACCGCGCACCCGCATAGCGGGTGGTTGCTTGTCTCGGGCACTTCGCGCCCTCGACGGGGCTTATAGCCCCATAATGTAAAAGCGCCTGACGGTTTTGATCAAACCGTTCAGGCGCTTGTTTTTTTGTTGCTCTGATCTTACTTCCTGCCGAGCTCTCTGCTGCGCTCTGTAGCCTTGACTACAGTATCGATAAACGCGCCGCGCACACCGTGCTCTTCAAGTGTTCTGATCCCGACGATAGTGTTTCCTCCAGGTGAGCATACCTGATCCTTAAGAAAGTCAGGGTGCTCTCCGGTCTCAAGAACCATCTTTGCGGCTCCCATTACTGTCTGAGCTGCCAGGTTCATGGCTGTCTTGCGAGGAAGTCCTTCAGCGACTCCGCCGTCAGCAAGCGCTTCAATTACGATATAAATATATGCAGGGCCGGCTCCGGAGAGTCCGCAGGCTGTATCGATAAGGTGCTCAGGCATCCATTCGACTATGCCGAGGGATTCAAACAGCTTCTGAGCGAAAGCCTTTTCATCTTCGGTAAAATCGCTGTTGGAATCAAGAGCGAAAGCTCCTGCTCCTACAAGGGCAGGGGTGTTAGGCATGAGCCTGAGAAGTCTGAAGTCGCCTTCAGTCATTTCTCTGATGGTCTCTGTCGTAAGCCCGGCCATGATGGAGATCATAGCTTTTCCGTTCATGGAATTGCCAAGCTCTTTGAGCGCCTCTGCTGCATACTGCGGCTTGACAGCTACCTGAAGGATGTCGACTGCTTCACCGAGCTCCTGATTGCTGTCGACTATATTGCAGCCGAGCTCTTTGTATTTGTCGGTTATTGCCTTTGAAAAATCCGAAATATATACATCTTTCGGTTCTACGATACCTGCCTTGAGCGCGCCGGAGATGATGGCACCGCCCATAGCGCCGGCTCCGAGAAATCCTATTTTCATATCAATGCCTCCGTTATTATTTATTTGCGATAGCAATACTATTTTAACATCTGAACGGGGCGTTGCAAGTTATTTTAAAAACTATCACAGGCTTTATTTACAAACAGATGTTCAAGTGCTATTATTTACGCGTAAAACATGCAAATTGTTCATGTAATAACAGGGATACAACAACAGATGAAGAAAGATTTTCCAAAGATCGGTCCTACGGTTACCATGTTTGTACCGTATGACTGTAATAATGCATGTCCGTTTTGTGTAAACAAGAAGGAGTACAGGGACACATCGGGATTTGACCTTCAGAGATGCTACAGGTCACTCGATCTTCTGAACAGGATATTTCCACACAATGATATAGTCCTCACCGGTGGAGAGCCGCTGGCAGAGCTCGGAGCTCTTCAGGATATTCTGGACCATATCGAAGAAGGCCACCATATTTATATCAACACAACGATGCCTGTAGGCGAAGGGCAGACCATAGAGGACGTGGCTGCCGTGCTTAACAGATACGCTGACCGCATAAGCTGCATCAACGTATCCAGACATCTGAAACACTATGTAAAAGAATGCCCTGATGAGATCTTCGGCCTTCTGAATTTCAGAACGAGGATCAACTGCGTGGTATTCGAAGACGCCAAAGACCCTGCAACGAAGGAAAAGCTGATAAAGTTCCTCGACAGGTTCGAAGGCCATGAGATAC
>CADAUB010000081.1 GCA_902790965.1 uncultured Eubacteriales bacterium
AGAGAGTGTAAGACGCCAAGTCTTCGGATGAAGCGCAGTTCTCCGTGAAGCAGGAATCCCCCACCTCTAAGCGTCAGCGTAGGTGGCGGGAGCGTTCAAGACAGATTGCAGTTGAAAGCCCTTGAATATATACTTGAGGATAAGAGTGGAATACGTTGCAATGGTAAGCATCTGAATACGAGATGCCCAGGTGATAAGTATGAGATACATGATCATTGGCGCTGGAGGAACGGGCGGTGCAATCGGCTCGCATCTTGCCCATGCCGGTAAAGATGTGACCTTCATCGCGAGAGGCAAACATCTTGAAGCAATGAAGTCTGATGGACTGCGCCTCCACAGGCCAGACGACGAGTTTATCGTTAGCCCGGTAAAAGCGTACAGCATGGAGGACTATCCGAAAGAGCAGGCGCCCGATGTGATCTTCGTGTGCGTGAAAGGCTACTCGGTAGAAAGCGTCATCCCGTTCATCAGGGAAGTAGCCGGCCCGGAGACGATCGTGATACCGATCCTCAACGTGTTTGGCACAGGAGCCGTAATGCAAAAGTCACTGCCGGATATGACGGTGCTAGACGGATGCATATACATATGGACTGAGCTTAGAAAACCCGGCCTTATATGGATGAGCGGCACTGTGTTTAGGGTGGTATACGGGCTTAGGAAAGACCAGAAGCATCTCGAGGAAAAACTCATGCCGGTCCTTTGCAAGATCAAAGAAGACCTCGACTCAAGCGGTATAGAGGGAGTTGTCTCGGATAATATAGAAAGAGACGCATTGCGCAAATTCTCGTATGTATCTCCTCAGGGTGCGATGGGCCTTTATTACGGAGTATCCGTTGGCCCAGCTCAAAAGCCGGGCGAAGTGAGAGATCTCTTCATTGGACTTGTCAGAGAGATATCCGCTTTGGCAGATGCGATGGGTATAGGATTTGGAGAAGATGTAGTACCGGTCAATCTGAAGATAACGGATGAAAGCGACCCGACTGCAACAACGTCCATGCAGAAGGACATAGCAGCGGGCAGGCCATCCGAGATAGACGGACTCATTTACGAAGTAGTGAGAATGGGTGAGCGCTGCGGCGTGGATACTCCTTGTTATTCCAAGGTAGCCGATGAAATGCGCACAAGAGGATTGTAAGAAAGGAGCAAGGTAGAAATGAACGAAACAAGATCATGTGTGGACTGCGGCATACTGAACTGCCATACAAGAGATAAAAAATATCCTGAATTCTGTCTTACCACAAAATTGACGGAAGAGACGATAGAAAAAGTGAAGCGTCTGTATGAGGACGAAGAGAACAAAAAGGTCTCGGTGATATCTGCCAAGATCGAGAACGAGTTCTATCTAAGATACACCAGAGTGGAGGAATTGATAGAATTCGCAAAACGCATGGAATACAAAAAGATCGGGATCGCCACATGTGTCGGCCTAATCGAAGAAAGCAGGATGCTTGCAAGGATCCTCAGAAAGAACGGCTTTGAGGTATACGGAGCCGTATGCAAGATAGGGTCATTTGATAAGTCGGGTGTCGGCTTGACCGAAGAAGACATGGCAAAGACAAGCCCTGTAATGTGCAACCCTATCATGCAGGCGGAGGTGCTCAACAGCGCCGGTACTGATTTCAACGTTGTAATGGGGCTATGTGTGGGACATGACAGCCTGTTCTACAAATACTCCAAAGCTCTTGTGACCACACTTGTAGCAAAGGACAGAGTACTAGCACATAATCCAGTCGGCGCGCTGTATCAGGCAAGGGCATATTATAGCAAGCTGACAGAAGAATAGCTGATTACAAGGTGTATAAATGGCATTGTTCAGAAAAGAGAAAAACAAATACCCAAAGTTCCCTGATGGCGACTATGTTCCTGTGCTAAAATGCAGTATATGTAATGGAGAGCAGGTGCTTTGCGCAAAGGATAATACCGGGCATCTGCACGAACTGATGCTTATTAGATTCCCGGAGGAATTTGATGATTATTGTAGGCACAACGGCATAGATCCGGATAGTATAGACAAGGTATATTAAGAGAACTGCGGAAGCTTTTCAAAAGGGGATAATTATGGCAAAAAACAGGATACTCATAATCGATTTCGGCGGCCAGTATAATCAGCTGATCGCAAGAAGAGTAAGAGAGAGCGGCGTATATTCGGAGATCAAGGGCTTTGAGTCCGTGACACTCGAGGATATACGTGAATTCGACCCTAAGGGCATCATCTTTACCGGCGGCCCTCAGAGCGCATACGGAGAGGGAGCTCCTTCGATCGACAACGGCATTTTCGAGCTCGGAGTGCCTATTCTCGGTATCTGCTATGGCGCTCAGTATATGGCTTATCGCCTCGGAGGAAAGATAGAGTCAGCGCCTACGAGCGAATACGGGCATACGGATGTAGTAGTGACCGGAAAGGGCGGTATCCTAAAGTCTGCTGATGATATCAACGTATGCTGGATGAGCCACACGGACTATATAAGCGAGCCACCTAAGGGCTTCATCGTCACAGCACACACAGACGATTGCCCGGTCGCGGCGATGGAAGACCAAAGCAGGGGATTCTATGCGGTGCAGTTCCATCCTGAAGTCAACCATACAGAGCACGGCGCAGAGTTCATAAAAGACTTCGTACTGGACGTGTGCGGATGCGCGCAGGACTGGAAGATGGATTCATACGCGGAGACACAGATAGCCGCGATAAGAGAAAAAGTGGGAGACGGCAAAGTCCTCTTAGCGCTGTCGGGAGGAGTTGATTCGTCCGTAGTCGCGGCCTTACTTGCGAAGGCCATAGGGCCTCAATTGACATGCGTCTTCGTTGATCATGGTCTCATGAGAAAGAATGAGGCAGACGAAGTAGCCGCTATCTTTGGAAGAGAGGGGCAGTTCGACCTCAACTTCATAAAGGTAGATGCCGCCGAGAGATTTTACGCTAAGCTGGCAGGCGCTACCGAGCCGGAGAAGAAGCGTAAGATCATCGGCGAAGAGTTTATCCGAGTATTCGAGGAAGAATCAAAGAAGATCGGCGCGGTAGACTACCTTGCACAGGGCACCATATATCCGGATATCATCGAAAGCGGACTTGGAAAGTCAGCGGTCATAAAGTCGCATCACAACGTCGGTGGCCTTCCTGACTACGTCGACTTCAAGGAGATAATAGAGCCTCTTCGGATGCTCTTCAAGGATGAAGTAAGGCAGCTCGGAAGAGAACTCGGCCTTCCTGAGTATCTTGTGTCGAGGCAGCCGTTCCCGGGCCCTGGCCTTGGAGTCAGGATCATCGGCGAAGTCACCGCAGAGAAGGTAAAGATAGTCCAGGACGCAGATGCTATATACAGAGAAGAGATCGACAAGGCAGGCCTGGCAGGCGATATAAGCCAGTACTACGCTGCGCTCACCAACATGCAGACGGTAGGCGTCATGGGCGACTTCAGGACATACGACTACGCGATCGCGCTTAGAGCCGTGATCACATCTGACTTCATGACAGCTACAGCCGCGGAGATCCCATGGGATGTGCTGCAGAAGGTGATGACCAGGATCGTAAACGAAGTCGATCATGTAAACAGAGTATTCTACGACCTTACAAGCAAGCCGCCTGGGACGGTTGAACTGGAGTGACTTCCATAGAAGCATATGAGGCGGGGGATAACTGCGCATGCTATAATATAGTACATGTAGTAGATATTCCAGACTAGGAAGGGAAATTAACCGCAGAGCCGTGTATCATACTCTCAGCAATTCGGTAATGACGAAATTGATCATAGCAAACAGAAAAAGGGATTTGCTTTGCCTGGCTATATGCTGCTTTCTGGCTTTAGCTACGGCATTTTTTCTAGTGCCTCATAATGCTTACGCCGAGCCAAACGAGGCTGCGGAGCTGAGTGTTGACCCTGTCGTTCATAGTGAAAATACCACTGCCGTGATCTACAACAACATGAACGGGCTTCCGACATCAGAGGCAAACGCGATCGCGGAAACCAGTGAGGGTTTCATATGGATAGGTAGTTATGGTGGGCTTGTCCGTTATGACGGAAACACCTTCCACAGAATGGACTCCACAAAAGGCATAGGTAGTGTGGTCAGTCTTTTTGTCGACAGCCGTGACAGGCTGTGGATAGGTACCAATGAAAGCGGACTGGCTCTGCTTCAGGAAGACACTTACAGGTTCTGGGGCATAGATGATGGCTTTGCCGGTGCCAAAGTTACCTCAATAACCGAAAATGACGAGGGAATAATCTACGCGGGAACGAACTCGGGTATTTCCATGATTGATACTGACTTTATCGTCAGCAGCATCGATGATCCGCGGGTCGCCGGCAATTATATAGAGCATGTCTATTCCGGTAAGGACGGCCTCATTTATGCCACTACCAGCGAGGACGACTTCTTTACGATCGATGACGGCAAAGTCGTTGACTATATATCCCGCAAAGACACGAAAATCAGAGAAGTCACCACGGTGCTTCCCGATCCTAATGAACCGGGCAAGCTCTACGTGGGTGGAGTGGAATCCACTATTTATCATACGGACATTTCCCTCGACCCCCAAAAAGGAGAAACCGTAGATATATCGCCTCTTTCGAGTGTGATCAACATCGAGATGATCGATGGCAGACTGTGGATATGTGCGCGAAACGGCATAGGAGTCATAGACGATAACGGCTTCCATTATTTGAAATTGCTTCCGATGAATAACTCTGTGACTGACGTGATGGCAGACTACGAAGGCAATCTCTGGTTTGCCTCGACGAGGCAGGGGGCCATGAAATTGGTATCCAACAGATTCTTCAATGTATTTGAACGATTTGGCCTGGAAGAAGAAGTAGTCAATACTACATGCGTTCTCGATGGCAGGCTCTTTGTCGGAACAGATACCGGACTCATAGCGCTTGATGATGAATCGCAGGTGAAGGAGATTCCCCTGACACGCGTGGTGACGGCATCCGGCAAAGATATTGGATCACGTGATCTGCTGGAACTTCTTAAGGGTAACCGTATACGCTCTATCATCAGGGATAGCAAAGACAGACTGTGGATCTCCACGTGGCGCGGAGCGGGCTTAGTGTGTTACGACAAGAGCGGGACTGCTACCGTATATACAGAGCAAGACGGGCTGCTGTCGGAGCATATCCGGACGGTGTACGAGACCAAAGGCGGATCATTCATGGTCGCTAACACCGGCGGGCTGAGTATCATCAGAGACGGTAAGGTGGTAAAGTCCTACAGCAAGGAAAACGGTATAGAAAACCCTGAGACCCTCACAGTGTGCGAGGCTCCTAATGGGGACATGCTGCTTGGATCGAACGGCGGAGGCATATATGTGATCAATGATGAAGGCACGCGGGCCATAGATACACACGACGGGCTGACATCAGGTATAGTGATGCGGATCAAGTTCGACGAGGATCACAAGGTGTTCTGGCTCGTGACCAGCAATTCGATCTCGTACATGACCGAGGATTACAAGGTGACCTCGGTAGCTAAATTCCCATATTCCAACAACTTTGACCTTTATGAAAACAGCAAGGGTGACGTTTGGGTGCTCAGCAGTAACGGCATATATGTGGTGTCTGCTGACGAACTGATCGCAAACAAGGACATTCAGCCTGTGTTTTATGGCACCGCCAACGGTCTGCCTTGCATAGCGACGAGCAATTCTTACAGTGAACTGACAGATAAAGGCGATCTGTATATAGCAGGCGGCACGGGCGTGACCCAAGTCAATATAGAGGAATCTCTCGAAGATATAAAAGATCTCAAGCAGGCTGTTCCGTTTATAACTGCTGATGGTAAATTTTACTATCCTGATGAAGACGGTAATTTCAAATTGCCATCGACAGCGAGGAAAGTAACCATATACGCATACGTGTACAACTACTCGCTGACGGAGCCTAAGGTGAGCTATCGTCTTGCAGGCTTTGATCGAAGGTCGTTGACGGTAAGCCGCAGTGATTTTGGCCCACTTACGTATACCAACCTTCCGGGCGGTATGTACCAATTCAATATGGAGATCAGCGACGCGATGGACCGTGAGAGAAAGGCAAGCAGCGTCAAGATATATAAAGCGATGGCGATACACGAGCAGGCGTGGTTCAAGATTCTGCTGTTAGCGGCAGGAGTGGCTTTTGCATTCTTTATGCTGATGTCATATACCAACCGGAGAGTGAGAGTATTGCTTGAGAAGCAGCGTGAAGAGGCGGAGAGAGAACGCATCTCACATGAGCTGGACATGGCAAGCAGGATACAGGTATCCATGTTGCCTAATAAGTTCCCGCCATTCCCGGAGAGGGACGAATTCGAGATTTACGCTACCATGGATCCGGCGCGTAAAGTCGGCGGAGACTTTTATGACTTCTTCTTTGTTGATGACGACCATCTGTGCCTCATCATTGCTGATGTAAGCGGCAAGGGCGTCCCTGCGTCGCTGTACATGATGATCTCCAAAGTCATACTGGAGATCTACACGGATCTCGGCAATTCACCGGCCGAGATAATGGAATCGGTCAACAAGAGGCTCATAAAGAACAACACCTCAGATATGTTTGTCACTGTATGGCTCGGCATACTAGAGATCTCAAGCGGCAGGATGAAAGCTGCTAATGCGGGCCATGAATATCCGGCAATAAAGAAAAAAGGCGGCACATTTGAGATCTACAAAGATAGCCACGGCATAATTCTAGGAGGCATGGAAGACATCAAGTACAGCGAATACGAACTGGATATGATGCCGGGCGACATGATCTTCGTGTATACTGATGGAGTACCGGAAGCGAGAAATACAGATAAGGAGATGTTCGGCATTGAGAGGATGCTGCAAGCTCTGAATACAGACCCAGGCGCGGGTCCTGAGGATCTGCTTGGTATAGTGAGAAAAGCTGTTGATGGATTCTCGGGCGACGAAGAGCAGTTCGATGACCTTACGATGCTCTGCCTCAAATATAAGGGTAAGTAGCTGCAGATAGTTATATGTCGTTACAGTGAGGGGCGAATTCATAATTCGTTTGAAACAAGGCCGTGACACTCAGATGCAGAGCGCCACGGACTTTTATAGTGCATGGAATGTGCAATGAGAGAGGGTAGTGCATAAGGAATTGACGGCTATACCGCTGTAGCGGTATAATCACCCTGGACACGATTTGTTCAAGTAGCAGGAGCG
>CADAUB010000082.1 GCA_902790965.1 uncultured Eubacteriales bacterium
TAAACCGGTTCGCCTGTCAAGGACTATTTTCAGACAGATATGGAGTTTCGATCGACAGATCGGGACTTATGTCAGACAGAACAGGACTTCGTGCAGACAGGGATGGAATCCATGCAGACAGACCAGGACACAGAGTCAGACAGAACGGGACTTTATGCAGACAATCAGGGACTTTATGCAGACAATCAGGGACTTCGCGCAGACAAACGCGGACTCCTAATAGACAGAATCCCTCATAGCCCTTGAAATGACAGGGATCGTAGCAGCTGGGCTGTGGGAACTGTTGAAAACCGACACTAAAAGAAGGGCTGTGGGCAAGTGTGTGGAAAGGATGTTGGCTAAACTGGTTCCGTTGTCAACGTGCTTTCCATACACTTGTCCATGGCTCCTCGTCGGTTTTCAATAGTTTCCATGGCCCGTACTCAGGCTACATATTTATGGTTCGGTCTGCCGTAGATCCAGCCGTTATCTTCGTGGAATCGTCTTAGCGGATCATTGTCATAGAGACCCGCCATCTCATGCCTGTAGTCAAGCTCCGGATATTTCGACCAGTTCTCCGACTGCTTAAGTTCCCGAAGCTGCTCATTCGTAAGCGTTCTCATGAACTTCTCTGCCTCTCCGATGTGGATAAGTAGATTTTTGAGATCGTCTATCATCTTCTGTGCCTCGACGATCTCATTTCTGTTCTTTTCGATCCATGCCTTTGCTTCCGTCTGTACCCCTTCGTATCTGCCGATCAGCCTGAGCACAAGTGCTTTATCGGTGGTTACCCGACCATATGCACTGCCATGTATCTCACCGTCATCACGACGAGCTTTGTTAACAGCCCGACGTTCTCTCCTTTTGGCTTCCTTCGCCGCAGCATGCTCCATACGCTGTTTTACCAGTTCAGATACCGTCAGCATCTCATCCGGCTTCACGCCGTAATAGTCATCGCATGGATATATGCCTGTCGTTACATATATGTAGTATTCAGCCGGAGTAAGCCCCGCCAGCTCGTATCTGTAGTGCTCATTGTTGTATGCATCTATGTAGTTCATGACAAGCTTTGCTGCATTCTCGTATGTGGTACAGAGTGCCACCAGATCATTGATCCTTGTCTTCATGCTGCCGAAAAAGGATTCCATCGGCGCATTGTCCTGGCTGTTGCCCCTTCTCGAGCATGACTGCACGAATCCGTCATCCGTAAGTATCTGCCTGAATGTGGTAGAGAGGTACTGCGATCCCTGGTCGTGATGGATCAGAACGCCGGGCTCATGGAGCTCCGAGCCGTGTTTTTTCATCATGCAATCATAGGCTTCTTTCACAAGAGCAGTGTCCATATTCTGACTGACGGCAGCGCCGAGTACTTCCGTTGTATATGCATCCTTGAATACACAGAGATAAAACAATTCTCTGAGAAGTCCGAAGTAGAGATATGTGATGTCGGTGAGCACCACCTGCCTCGGCTTCACCTTGAAATTCTGTTTCACCTGATCCTTAGGCGCCGTCGTCTCATGATCATGCGTCGCTCTGTTCTTGTACGCATCCTTTTTAGGCTTATTGGCCACAAGGTTCATCCTGTTCATTATCCTTCGGCACTTTTTAACTGAGATAGAGATGTTGTAGTCTCTCCACAGAAATGTCCTGAATGTACGCTTCCCCGGCACATAACACAGCTTCTTAACGATCTCCCGGAACAGCTTCATAAGCTCCTGTTCCTCGAGTTCATCGGCGGCTTTCTTTGCAGCGAGCTTCTCCCGCTTGTTTTTCCATGCATAATAGCCCGAGCGGGAGACGCCGAAGATACGGCACGCCTGCTTCACTTTGTAGTCAAGCCCCTTCTCATCCTGATGGCTGAGAAATGTATCCAGCATCAGGAAGCGGTCCGCCGTTACCGTTTGGCTTTCGATGATGTAAGTATGTCCGCCAATACTGATCGTGTTTTTTTTTGCGCTTCTACGAGCTCTTCAAGGTAATAGTTCCGCGCCTGAAGATATGCGATCAGCTCCTCTTTTGAAAGATCCGCCAGCTTCATCATCTCCTCCGGTGGGATCGAGCCGTCATAGCTGGATGGATCCACTGTGTATAACTTGTTGGCCGCTGCTTTTTCTCTGGCCCGTTTTGCCGCCTGGTACGCTTTCTCTACGCCGGTCACCTTGGTGTCGAACCCTAGCGATTCGTATGCCTCCACAGAACCCATGCCGGATTCCAGCTTCTTGTACATTGCCACATAGAAGTCATGGGAATATGCAAGCCTGCCGTTTCCGGGCAAGTCCGTGATCATCCCCATATCCAGCGCCTTGTAATATGCTTCATCAGGCATCTCAAGTCCGCCTGCGAATTTCGGCTCATCCGTGATGTAGTCCAGATCATCATACCTGTACATACCGCTTTTTACTTTATCTGCCATTTTCGTCTCCCATCTCTACACACCGAGCGTCTTTGCTCTCTCAATCGCTTTCTTTTCCGCGTTTTTCTTCATATTAGCATATTTAGCCTGCTCCGCTTCCATATATGCTTCGAATTCTTCATCGGTCATGGCTTCCATATATGCCTCATATTCAATCGGGGTCATCCTGCAGCGATTCCACTGATGACGCTCGTGGTTGTAGTAGTATGCGTACTCATCCAGCATCATCTGCAGTTCTTCGAAGGTCTCACATTCCTCATAGTGGCATTCATCCTTGAAGTGCCCGAAGAAGCTTTCCTGCGGTGCATTGTCCCAGCAATTGCCGCGTTTGGACATCGACTGTACCATGCCCATTTCCGCAACTTTTGCCTGAAATTCATCTATCAGATACAAGATGCCCTGATCAGAATGAAACAATGCGCCGATCATGGTCGGGTGGTCGGACAGCCTATCGAGCGTCTCCATCGCAAGCTCCACATCATTGTTCTCGCTTGCATTGAACGCCAGCAGCTTACCGGTCACCGGATCGATGCACGATGAGCCATAGGCTCTGTTCTTTCCACCATCATCATTATGCCCGTAGTCGAGATAGGTAACATCGGTCAGTCTGACCTCATTCGGGCGATGCAGTCTGAATTCCCGCTTCAGAAGATTCGTCTTTGTATTCCTTTCATGAAATTCCCGTGCTCTCTGCCGGGCAGGATTCTCCCCGCGCACCTTCGTCTTTATCCCGGCATTACGAAGCAGCCTCCGTATCTTGCTGATCGCAAACTGTTCGCCTGTTATGTCCGGCATCATCATATATATCTGCCTGAGTCCTTTCTCAAATCCCTTGTAGTCGACGACTTTCATAACTACTGCAAGGTCTCTTTCATCCCGTTCTTTCCGAAGTTCTCCGGCCATGCCATAGCCACTGCAGTTCAGCGCTTTGTAGTATGTCGTCTTGGATATGCCTGCCTTTTTTAATATCTCCCTCATACTGTAGCCGTATGGATAATTCAGCGATGTCGGGTATTCTGACAACTGCTTGCACAAGAGCTTTTTACTGCCCGGACTTATCCCAACCGAGGCTTTCTTTATCTCTTCAAACAGTTCGTCAGTATACTTCACAAGAGCGTTCATGCGATTCGACTGGATCCTCACGGACTGATCGTTACCCGGAATAGCGAATGAGCCTATTTTCTTCCATATTACAAGTTCGTTCCTGATCTGCGAAATATTAGCTGCACTAAGAAGCACCGGGTCTATTTCATATATCCTAAGGATGTCCGCTGTCGGAAGATCCCGGAGTACTGATGCTTCATTGAAGAACATATCTGTCATAATGATCCTCTTCGATCCTGTCACTTCCTTGACATATGGATGGAGACTGTATATATATGCATCAGCGTTGTTGGGCTCAGTCTCTTTATTTGTCCCGACCGCGTCCTTTTGCATCTCTGCTTCTGCTTTGGCTGCACGCTGCTCCCGCTGCCGTATCGTCTGCTTCAAGGCAGACATTCTCTGTGATCCTACTATCTTAGGCGAAAGACCAAGCTTTATTATCCCTTCTTCGAAGGATTGACGGGGGTATGCCTCAAGCAATTCCTTCTTGACCTCCGGATCCCAGCTTAATGAATTGCCTCTCGGCTGAAATATGCCGCTTGCTGCCAGTGCTACATCTGCTGCATGATCCTTCACATTATTGATGCTTGTCGCATAATTGTTCTTCCGAAAATCCCACAGCAAAGCAGATAAATACTCATCTCCGAGAATTTTATCCAGACTGATTCTGTTCAATTCAGCTCTGACCGCATCAACGGATCTGTCTTTTTTCCATACTTCAAACAATATCCTGAACGATGAGCTCATCAGCACTGCCGTCCTCTCGCAAACTATACTGACATGCGGATTTATCTTTAGTTTTTCTATCTGCTCCGAAGTAAACCTCATATCCACTTTCTCCTGTCTCATGCCACAAAAAAGGCACCCACGAGAGGTGCCAAATCTGTCTATGTGCTGTCCTCTCTATGGGTACCAGTTTAGAGCTCTTTCGGTTGTTATTGAATTGCTTGTTTCCAAGCTTGATCGCTCTGTTCTATGCGATCTCGATCTACTGATCCGCGTCGAATGGAAGGATCGCGACTACTCTTGCTCTCTTGATTGCCTTAGCAACTGCTCTCTGATGCATTGCGCAAGTACCAGTGACTCTTCTAGGGAGGATCTTTCCTCTCTCTGTGATGTGCTTCTTCAGAGTCTCTGCATCTTTATAGTCGATCTTCTTTTCCGGATCAGCGCAGAACTGGCAGACTTTGCGTCTTCTCATGCCAGTATTCATGCGTCTCGGTCTTGAATTTCTTTCCATGATTCGTGCTTTCCCCTTTCTTAGAATGGAATATCATCTTCGGCTGCCTGGAAGGTATCCGGCATGTCATCAAAGACTCCCGGTCCCTCTGGAGCTGGGCTGAAGCCTGTGCCCTGAGTTTCGCCACCGCCGAAGCCCTGGTTACCACCAAAGCCCTGGTCGCCGCCAAATGGAGGCTGACCGCCGCCCTGATAAGAGCCTCTCTGGCCGTCCTGGTTGCCGTTTCCGCTGCTCAGGAACTCAACTCTGTCAGCTACGACGTCTGTCGTATAAACTGTGGCACCTTCTCTGTTTTTGTAGCTTCCGGTCTGGATCCTGCCGAGTACAGCAACCTGTCTGCCCTTTGAAAGGTAACGGTCACATGTCTCTGCCTGTCTCCCCCACACAGTGATACGGATAAAGTCAGCGCCCTGATCTTCGCCGTTTCTTCTCGGTCTGTCTACCGCGATCGAGAAGTGGCAGACTGCTGTCTGGCTTGGCGTATAGCTGAGTTCAGGGTCTCTGGTAAGTCTTCCGATAAGTACTACACTGTTCATAGCTTACCTCCTGATGCTACTCTTCATCCTGGCTTACGATGATATGCCTCATTACGTTCTCGTTGATCCTAAGTCTTCTGTCGAGTTCCTTAGGCAGGTCTGCTTCGGCCTTGAATGGGATAACTACGTAGTAACCCGTTGTGTTCTTGCCGATCTTGTAGGCGAGTTTGCGGTCGCCCCAGACATCAGCCTCACCGGCCTCGCCACCAGCGTTGATAACGCCCTTGACGGTTTCGATCAGGTTTGCCTTTGTCTCTTCGTCCAGGCTTGGATCAAGCACGAATAGAAGTTCATAATCTCTCATGTTGACACCTCCTGTGGTCTATAGCGGCGCAGATTCACTCTGCGCAGTTGGTATGCACGTCCGTATTGACGCGCTCGATTATTATATACTTGCAAATGCAGTATTAGCAAGTACTTTTTTGATTAATAGCGTAGGCTTCTTCGGACTATTTGCGCAGCCCGGTGATATATGTCGGTGCACAGAAGAAATCTATTTGCGCGGCCCGGCGATGCGCCCGCCGAGTTTCAGAAGATCGCTGCACGGATGCTCGAATATTTTAAGCGCGAACAGCGCTGTCATCGCGACTGCGATCAGTATGTATACGGCATAAGCTGCTATCATCGACCATTCGCTTCCGCCAAACGCGTGGCCCTTTAGCTGACCCGCCATTGCTTCGTTGTACGTGCCTCCGAAGAGTACGCACAGTTTAGGAAGCACCGCCCAGTTGCGGAACAGGTAGCAAAGCGGTCTGTGCCAGAAGTATACGTTCAGCGTCCTTTCGCCCACCTTGGTCACGAAGCCGAGATCCTTGTCCGGTATCACGGCGATGATCGCGAACGAGAGCAGTATGGCGAATGCCCATATAGCGAGCCTCAGAGCCCAGCCCCATGTGATCGCTGTGCTGCCGAAGAAGTCCGCGAGGAACTCGTACGAGCGACGTCCCGTAAACCACTTCCTCAGGCTGTATGCGCCCCAAGGAGCGAAGCGGGCCATCAGCAAAGTCGCGGCTATTACGATCCAGCCACCGATCTTGTACTTCTTCTGATCGATGATCGCCGGGAACTTTTTCATGTCGAGGTAGTAGCCGATCATGTATATCGGGAGGAAGTTGATCATCCTCGAGAGGCAGAACGCGTCACCGATGATCGGGAAGTAACCGACCACCGCGCTGATCGCAAATGCTCCGGCTATCATGTAGGCCGGCTTCACCTTGTCGTCCAAGCGCCTCATCAGGAAGAAGAGCAACTCGAACTCAGCCATCACGAAGAGATACCAAGGGATGCCCGGCTCCTCGATCCAGTGCCATGTAGGGTTCTGGCCCATGAGCGTGCGGGACAGCTGGAGGAATACCTTGAGGGCGTAGCCGCAGAGGAAGAATCCCAGTACTTTGTCCAGCCTCAGTTTCGTCTCGCCTTTGATGCCGAGCGCTGCCTTCTCTTCTGTTATGTACTGCTTGTGCACCAGGCCCGAGATGAAAATAAAACAAGGCATATGGAACGCGTAGATCCAAAGTGTCGTCCATCTCACGAGGTGAGAGTCAGACACGTAGTCAGTCGTCATATGCCCGAGCACTACCAGAAAGATCAGAAGTGCCTTTACGTTATCGTATTTGTAGATTCGTTGCTTCATGTGTTTTTATGGGAAACAGAGTATCGGCAAGCTCGCAAGATCGTGCGAGCATAGATACCTATTTCTCTAACTTGTAGACCATGGACTCGTTGTCTTTGGCCTTCATCACACCTGTTTTCGTGCTTATCTGAGCGACTATCTTTTTATCCTCGCCATACTTGATGACTATCTTTCCGCTGTCGCTTTGTTTCCACGTACCCTGGGCCTTCTTGCCAAGATAGGTGATCTCGCAGTC
>CADAUB010000083.1 GCA_902790965.1 uncultured Eubacteriales bacterium
CACAAACACCGCAAGGTATAGACATTGAGATTTCAGTTAGGAATAAATCGTATCACGCAAGGTTCAAGTATTATGAGGAAATGATAGACCTTGAGCTTTGCAGGGTAAAAGAAGAGACTACCTTTTACATTGATGAGATCGCCACGTGGCGTGTGGAAGAATACATACGGGACAGGCGCATAGCCGAGTGGGAGTAAGGTGAGTGATATGGAATACTATCTTATGCGAAAAGATGATGTCCTCACACTTTGCAATTTTACAAATGATGGACAGATGATCGCCTATTCTGAGCGGTTTAGAGAGCCTGAGTTGATGCCTCCAGGCTACAAGATCTACCCGGATTATTTAAAGAGGTGGTGGTCAGATCGCAGGATTCCACTGGGGCAGGGCAAAGTCGAAGAAATGCTGAAGGCCAAAGGCATATATGATACCTCAGATTATATGCTGCGAAACCTTGGGCTTAGTTTGACTGATTATTACTGGATGAAGCCAATTGACTCAGACCTTAAATGGAAAGATGTCAATCTATTCGATAATGATTTCAAGGATAATATCCTTTCTGATAAATGGGATGCTGACTCCGCCCATAGTTTTTCATATTCACCTAACAGTTCGCTGAAGGGAGAACTCGAAAAGACATGGGATATAAGAAACGGTGACCGGGTACTCATAAAAGGCAACCATGGTGATTCGTCCGCGGAGAGCATCAATGAAGTGATCGCGAGTGAAGTCCATAAAAAGCAGGGCTACGATAACTATACCGAATACAAGCTCCTTAAAATCAAAGGCAAGCCTTACGATTATGGATGTTATTCAAAAGCATTCACCAATGATGATGTTGAACTAGTATCGGCGCATGCGATCATCACTTCAGAAAAGATGCGTAAGGGAGTGTCGCCTTTTGATCAGCTGATAGAAGTTTCGGCAGCGAATGGCATAGACCCTGTGCAGTTTCGAAAGGATCTTGAATACCAGATACTCACAGACTATCTGTTGACCAATATAGACAGACATATGGATAACATAGGGGTTCTTAGGGACGCTCGAACGTTGAAGTTCATCAGGATGGCGCCTATCTTCGATACAGGAAGAGCTTTTGCGACTGGTTTTGTAACTCCATATACCGATGATGAGATCAATAATATCGAGGTCAACAGCTTCAAATCTCACGAGAACGAGCTCCTTGATCTGGTACAGGATATGAATATCCTCAAGCCTGATAAGTTCCTCTCGGACGATAGACTTGCCAAGCTTATTTCAAAGGACAGTAAAGCCAGCAACAGAGCGATAGACTTCAAGATCAGATTGTATGATGAAAAGAAAAAGCGCTTATTACTGAAAATGCAGTAACGAGCGCTTCGCCGTTGTACTTTTCGGGATAAGTGGATAAGCCGTCAGATGCGGATGGTAAGTACATTGAGGCCAAACATGTTCTGGTACTTGATGCTCTCCGCGATCGAGTAGATCATGCGGATACCGATATTCGATGCTACATCGTCGCCCGACGTAAGCTGGTTCATGCTTTCCGAATCGAACGGCTGGCAGTCATCCTTGATACTTAGAATTATATTGCCTTCCTTGCAGACCACTCTGACATCCACGGAGTGTCTTTTTTTATCCCGGGCGAATCCATGCTCGACAACATTGACTACCATCTCCTCGGCGGCAAGGGCGGCATAGAACGATTTACGCTTATCCATTCCCTTATCGAGGCAGAACTTCTGGATGTCCTGCGAGATATTGACTGCTTCATCGATGCTCTTCACGGAGATGTTCGTATGCTCATCTTCACCCGCGCCGAAGCTGTCAGGAATCACCATGAGATCGTTCATATTGCGCGGGAAGCGTTTGCGGCAGACAGTCGCGTAGATGATTATTATGAGTATGCATACGATGCCGTTTATAACGTTCGCGTGGTAAACGCTGTTCATTCCGATGAGTGGTATCAGTATGGCTGTGAAGAGAGCCACGTTGATCACGCCATCGAAGATAGTGAGTATATATACGATGCGCTGCTTTGCCGCGGCCTGAGCGTAGCACACGTAGTGCATGCAAGGGATGCCAAGAGGCAGGCAGATCGGCAGTATGCGAAATGCCCAGACAGTCATCGTGTATACAGGCGACGATGTGTCCTTGAAGAATAGGTGCGCAAGCGGATGCGCGAATATGATCGGCACAGTAGCGATAATGCACATCAAAGGCACGTAGCGGGTGAGCGCTGTACGCATCACTTCGGTCAGCGATCTGCGGTCTTCTTCGCCGATGGCAACACTCATGAGCATCCTCGATACTGCTACCATTCCCGTCGGAATTGCCCAGAACAAAGCGAGGAAGTTGTTCGCAGCGGCAAAGGCGGATAGCCCAACAGCGCCTACATATACCTCGATCAGATGGTTGACTACAAGACCTCGGATAGTCTGGTAGCCATTGCTTAGAGCGCCAGGTAGGCCTATCCTGATTATGTGAGTGCATTCACTGAAATCGACTGCGTGTGGTGCGAACTTAAGCTGCGATCTTCCCGACACGAAATACCATGCTTCGATTGCAAGGAATACCCACATTCCGATTGATGAAGCGAGCGATAGCCCCAGAGCTTCCATGCTCATCCTGACTACGAACAGGTAGTTGAGCCCGAGATTCACTAATATGAAAACGACTACCGCGATCTGCGTAGTGCGCCCTCTGTTTTCTACGAACAGGAAAGAGGCGTACTGATTGCTGAGTATAAACGGCAATATGCCTATGGCCTGACCAATCAAATATTGGTTGAAAAGCGGCCTTACAGCTGCGTCCGAAGTGAAAAAGCCCGTAAGGTCGAACACTGCCAGCGCTAGGATGATGGCGGTAAACAAAAGGCCCAGAAGGGCAGAGACGATGACATCCAGTGTATATACGCCCCTCAGTTTTTCCTGGTGGTTTTGCCCGAGATACTCACCGCATAGTATGGATGATCCGCCGACCAGCATAAGCGATATGGCTCCAAAGAACATGTTCAGTGGCCCATATAGACCTACCGCGCTCATCGCGTTTTGCCCGACACAATTGCTCGCAAAAAAACTGGAGACTATCATATTGATAGTTCCTGCTGCGGCAAGGATTATCTGCACCGGGAGCAGACGAAACATGAGCTTTTTGACCATTGAACGAAACCTCTTTTCCCAATTTTGTCTAGAATTACTATAACACAATTGCTTATCGCGTGTCAGAGAGGGAGACAGATATTATTGAGGAACGCGTGCCAAACAAAGTGGCTGATATTATTAGAGAAGGATGGGGGCGAAAGCAATACTTTCAAGCACATGTATGGTAAAATAAACGACGTTGCAGGTTGCAGGTAATGGCCAGGATGGCAGATGCATTTCTGCGGACAAAGGCGAGGCGCACCATTTATGAAATGGCGAAACAGCAGAGAAAGTATAAACGAGAAGTGAGAAAGAAGACGCTTAACAACATCATAGTAGCGCTTACGATCGCGGCATTTATTGCTGCATTGCCTGTTGGCGCGGCAGCGGCTCCGGTGTATGCGGACGATATAACGGAGAATGCAACGGAGAATGTACCGCAGTCTTCTTTTGAGTACAAAAATTATCCTGATCCTGAGAGCTACGCCAATGCCTTGAGCCAGAAAATGGGCGATGTATACAAGACTCTGACCGGAAAGATCGATGATACGAAGACTATCCCGATTCCGGGGCTCGTTGAGACATATGTGGAGCTAGACGGGGCTGATCAGACGTCAGACCGCTATGTTCCTCAGGGCCTTTGCATGGCGGAAGACTACATGCTCATCACAGCTTACGACTCCAAGAAAAAGCTAAGCACCGTCATCTACGTGGTCGATACGAAAGAGCAAAAGCTAGTATCGACTCTCAGCCTGCCAAACATATACCACGCGGGCGGGATAGCGTATGACGGTGAAAACATCTGGATGACAGGCGATACATCGGACAAGTACGACGGCAAGCCGTTCGTGCAGTACATGACTTATGAGACATTCCTCAGACTTATCGAGGAGCCTGTAAGCGAGGTGAAGGAGTCCGATATCTCGGACAAGATATACATAAAGAACAAGCCGTCGTTTCTCGAGTGTGACAGCGGCATCCTGTGGGTAGGCACTTACGCAGGAAGAAAGGACACGTCCGAAGCGTATTTAAACGGTTACCAGATAACGGGCGAGCCGGGAAACCGCAGCCTCAATACGATTATGTACACGGTCATAGCGGGTCTTGACTCCAGCGCGCAGGGCGCGGATATAGAGGACGGATACCTTTACGTATCGAGTTCATACAAAGGGAATACCGCAGAAGTAAAGTCCTCATTCATCACAAAATACGATCTCAGGCGGGCCATACAGTCAAGCGGCTCGTACTACGTGCAGGGTCAGGAGCTTAGCAGGGTAGAAGTACCAAAGATGAACGAGGAAATAATAGTGACCGGGTCTACCGTGCACATAAACTTCGAAGCAGGTGCTTCTAACTGGAAGAATGTGCTGATCGATACTGACAGGATACTTGCAGTAGACAAGTCTTTATGGGGGCGTTAGCGAAGAAGAATATTGTCATTCGTTTTTTAATAGCGCTTGTTGTGATGCTGGCCATTATAGCGGCAGTGGTTTTTGTAGTGCTTTCGAGGCAACATAATCTTCTCACGCAGCTTACGGCTAAGGACATAGCGGAAGATCAGACTGTCGATGTCGATTTCTGGCGTGAAGCTATCATATGGGACAGCGACAACGGAACGGGCTTTTCAGGAAATAAGATACCTGTGTTTAAGTTTACGCCTGCGGAAAGCGATCTCTACTCCATAAGTATTACCGACATAGAAAGCGATGAGCCGGTAAATGTGCTGATGAGCGCCATGAACAGGGACTTCGAAGACTATGCGTCGGTAGAAAACTATGACAATGACAGCGATACCGTTACGGACAGCTGCACGGCCGATGTAACTCTTCAGGCAGGCCACGAATGCTTCATAATGATAGATGTGGCTCCAAGCGACAGTTCCGTCGAAAGGTGTTCGGGCTCGTTCAAACTAACGGTGAAAAAAGCGCCTGAAGAGGAGAAGCTTCCGGAGATCATTGCAGGAGAGAGCGTTACGATCAAAGTCGGCAGGCAGGTGCAGTCCGCCGCGATGTTCACGCCTCCGCAAACCGGATATTACAGATTCAATACTTCCATAGACCCTAAACTGAAATCGACTGGCTACTCGATGATCTCATCCGTCACCACACAGGGTAGAAAGAGCATTGGAGTTACCGACGGCATATGCTTCCTTGAAGAGGGGAAAGAGTATTTCATATGGGTGTCTGTCTATGAGACTAACAGAAAGAAAACCCCTGTGATGCTATCGTGCATAGGCATGGATACGGTAACGGTCAATGAAAAGGGCAAGGTGCACATCACCGGGAACACAGTCATAGAGTACCGCCCTGAAAAGAAGGGGGACATAGCGGTGTACTCCGTGTCAGAGGGTGACCCTGAAGCCCTTATATATGAACAGGAGAGTTTCCCGCTAAGGACCGATGACGATACCGATACATCACTCAGTGCCAATCCTAACGATTTTGCGGTGGCCTTCACAGCCGGGCCATCCAATTTGTACAGGATATGCATTTACGGCGATCCTGGCGAATGTGATATAGTCATCACTGATTATATAGGCGATGGCAGCACGCTCACGCAGGAGGATGTCGCGCCTCTGCCTGAGGAGAAAGCAGAGGAAGAGGCAGGAACAGAAGCGGGAGAAGGCGAATAAAATGCTCAAAGAAAAAGGCTTTTATAAAGGAGTGAATCTCGGAGGCTGGATGTCGCAGTGTGACTATAGCTTTGAAAGACTCGACGGATTCATCACGGATAAGGATATTGAGGCCATAGCATCGTGGGGCGTCGATCATGTGAGGCTCCCTGTGGACTACGATGTCGCGGAATTGATGGATGATGGCATCGAAAGGATCAGGAGGGCAGTTGACGCATGCAAGTGCTGCGGCCTTAATGTGATGCTTGATCTTCACAAAACAGCGGGCTTTTCGTTTGACGCAGGCGAACAGGAATCGGGCTTTTTCGACAGCAGTGAGAAAAGCCTGGAATACCAGGAGAGATTCTACAGACTTTGGGAGTGCTTTGCGAAGGAGTTTGGAAACGATCCGGATCATGTAGCATTCGATCTTCTTAATGAGATCACCGACGCTTCGTACCTTCCTGAATGGAAAAGGATCTCAGCGGAATGTATAAGACGCATCCGCTTACTTGCCCCTGAGAACATTATTATAATAGGCAGTTATGCGAACAACGACGCCAGAGCAGTCAAGGAACTCGACGCTCCTTATGACAGCCGTGTTGCTTACAACTTCCATTGCTATGAGCCGCTTGCTTTCACGCATCAGGGCGCATATTGGGTTCCGTGGCTAGACAGGGAAAAGCGTGTAGCGTTCAAGGACTCAGGAGCAACGGAAGAATTTTTCGAGGAACTTTTCTCGTCTGCTATCGCAAAGGCTGACGAATACGGCGCAGATCTGTACTGCGGAGAGTACGGCGTGATCGACATCGTGTCTCCAGAGGAGGCCCTCGAATGGTACAAGGTCATCAACAAGGTGTTCGAGAGGCACGGTATATCCCGCGCTGCCTGGAGTTACAAAGAGATGGACTTCGGTCTCAGCGATGCGAGAATGGACGGAGTGAGGGAAGAACTTCTTGCTTACCTCTGATTAAGTCCTTTGAAATAAGCAAAAAATGATTCGGCGCTCTTATGTCTGACTGGGAACATAAGAGCGCCGAATCGCTTTATTGGTGGAAAATTAATGAAGATGAATTATGTTAATCGATCGTGATCTGTACATCTACCTCAGAAGGCTTAGCCGGTACCTTTAGCAGATTGCTCTTTGCAGGCTTTCCGTTGACTGTTACGCTTACTTTGCCTCTATGGCCACCAGCATTGTTCTCAACGCTGATGTTATATACAGAGCCGCGGAACTTACGCACGCAGCTGAC
>CADAUB010000084.1 GCA_902790965.1 uncultured Eubacteriales bacterium
CCGCAAACCATTACTACAGGAAAATGTTTCGCAAGATATTTAACTCTGTCTTCAAGACTTCTTTTGATATACATATCTTCTCCAATTATTATACATTTTGGGAGTTGTATTCCTGTTTTGTATAATATCCTCTTTCTGTACTCATGTCAATCTCGTTTCACTTCCAAATACAAAAAATGCCCTGCGTTAGCAGGGCGCGCATGGCGGAGAGAGGGGGATTTGAACCCCCGCACGGGAGTTACCCGCCTGCTGGTATTCGAAGCCAGTCCCTTCAGCCTCTTGGGTACCTCTCCACAGCAAGTGCTATTCTAACATACCGCGCATTACCATTTCAATGTTTTTTGCGTGTTAGTAATTCAAACGCAGCAAGAAGCGCCAATACTACCGCAGCCAGGAGCGTAGCCGTGTTGGATACGTAGAACCTGGACAAGAACCAGCCCTTCTTCACATCCTCTCCGGCATAGAGATATCCCTGTCCTACCTGCTCATCGTTGGCGTAAATGCGGTATTTACCGATGCGATCTCCCTTTTTAATAGGCGCCTCAACTTTATCGAATTTAGTCTCTACCTTTACTCCGCGCGCTTTGTTGTTCTTAGGATATGCATATCTGAGGCCTTTCACATCGACGGATACCTTAGGTACCGCCCCGTATTTTACCCATGCCTCGCATACGCCTTTGTCACTGTCGGTCACAATAAAGCCCGGCGTCACTTCGTGCGCGAACGCCGACATCTTGACAGGGTCATTCACCCTGCCCTTCGCCGTGTCGTCGAGCAACACCACTACTGATGTAAGCCCGTTGTCCGTAAATCCGTAAGTGACCGTGCACTGAGACTCAGACCAGCTTCCTGTCTTGCCGCCGATGACACCGTCGATCTTTTTCGTCGCCTTAAGAAGCGCGTTGTCGAGTTCGAGCTCGTCGTTCTTGTTGGTCGCCGGCACCACATACCTCTCGGTGACCGCGATCTTCCTTAGGGTCTCGTTCTCGAGGCAGTGCTTGGTTATTATGGCCATGTCGTGGGCCGTGGTGTAGTGATTCTTATGCTCCCAGCCGTTGGTGTTGACGAAATGCGTATTCTCGCAGCCCCATTCTTTCACGGTCTCATTCATAAGCTTTATGAAGGCCTTCTCACTTCCGGATACGCCCTCTCCAAGCACTATGGCCGCGTCGTTGGCAGACATCATCATCGCAGCATAAGCGAGGTCTATCATCTTGAGTTTTTCGCCCTCTTCGAGCTCCATCTCCATGCCGTCTTTAAGTTCCCTTACCGAGTTTTTGGACGCGGTAAGCACCTGATCGGGATCGAGATTCTCAAGCGCGAGATAGACAGTCAGTATCTTAGTGATGCTGTATGGAGGAAGCTTTTTATCGGCGTTCTTTTCGTAGACGAACTTATCGAGATCGAGCGAGTACATCGCAGCCGAGCCGGCTGTAAGCTTAGGAGCTTCGGCATTAGGATCTCCACAAGCCCTTATGAGGTCGCGGTCATAGGCCTCGCCGGCCCCTGATGCAGCCGAGAAAAGATTCATCAAAAAGCTCGCGACAAGAACAAGCAGCGTAAGTGCGCGCGCTGCTTTTCTGTAATCGAGCCTTATTCTTTTCTTTCGCTTTTCAGTTCTTTTTTCTGCCACTATTTATATTTCCTCAGCTTCGCTGTCGTATATCAGTTTAGGCGTAGCGCCCAGATAATCGAGTGATGTCAGTATATACTCGATACCCCTGTGATTTCCTTTGATGCCCGTATTGAACGCAGGCATGCCATGGAGGTGTCCGTAGACGCATTTCCACACACCGTATTCCTCGAGCAGCTTAGTGAATTCCGTAGGCCTTGCCTTTGGATCGCTTGGTGGATAGTGAAGACACGCGATTATCCTGGAATCAGGAGCAGCCGCCTTGGCAGCGTCGAGCCCCATCTTCATCCTCATGATCTCTCTCGCGTAGATTTTCTCATCGTGGTCGCTGTATTCATCGGAGCCGGGATATGGCCAGCCTCTCGAGGCCGCAACGACTATATCCTCGCCCGGCACCACATAGCAGTCGTTCTGCAGGAACACTATGTCATCGTAGAGCGTATTGATGTATTGGATGCGCCCCCACCAGAGGTCGTGATTGCCCTTGGAAATGATCTTAGTCCCCGGAAGACTGTGTATCCAATCGAAATCAGCGATAGCCTCTTCAAGACGAAGTGCCCAGGAGATATCCCCGGGTACCAATACTATGTCCTCATCCGTGACAAGTCTCTCCCAGTTTTTCTTGAGCCTCTCTGTGTGGCTTTCCCAGCCCGGGCCAAACTTGTCCATCGGCTTATCTATATTCTCATTAAAAGACAGATGTAAATCTGCTATAGCAAATATCTTCAATCTGTCTGCCCCTTTCTCTTCAACCTGAACGCTTATTGACCTCAGTGAGCCGACTTGATCACGGCTGTCAATCAATCACATATACCAGCGATCTGACGTATAACATATCCCGCCAGTGTCAGCCCCATTGAGCCGGGCACATAGCTGAGCGTGCCGAGTTCGCCTGTCCGTGGTGCAGGCTTTTCCTTTGAATAGACCACAGGCAGATGCTCAACCCCTATCGCGCGAAGTCTCTTTCGCATCACCTTGGCTAGCGGACAAGTCTGCGTCTTAGAGATATCCTCGACTATGAAGTCTGTTCCAAACTTACCTGCAGCTCCCATGGCGGATATTATATTCACACCGAGCTCCGTCGCTCTTCTTATGAGCTCGGTCTTGGCATCAACATCATCTATGGCATCGATGATCCAATCGAACTGAGTGAGATCTATCTCCTCGCCCGTCTTATAGAATTCCGGTATTGCGGTGACCTCAGCGTCTGGATTTATGTCTCTGATGCGATCCGCCATCACCTCGGCTTTGCTTTTACCAAGGGTCGAAGTAAGCGCGACAAGCTGCCTGTTTAGGTTGCTTGCCTGCGCGCTATCGCCATCCATCAGAGTCACCTTGCCAATGCCGGCTCGCCCTATGGCTTCGGCTGCGTATGATCCAACTCCGCCTACTCCCATCACAAGAACGGAGGCTCCTTTGAGTCTCTCTACGCCTTCATCGCCTGCCAGTATTCTTGTGCGGTTGTACATTTCTTCCATTGATTAATTGATACCTCGAGGGTGTGTTACGATTGTTGGCAGTGCCATCTCTCGCCTATAAATCGGCGCTCTCTCTCCTTAAAGTGTCCAATACCCTGAATATGTCACCTCGCGAAAAACCTTTAGATTCCAGCTTTCTCGCGATTTTTGCCGACATCTTGTCATCGAGCTCTTTTACGATAATTTCTTCTCCGTAAATATCGTTTTGAGTGAACACTTCCTTCCTCGCTACTGCCAAAGCATCCTCGTATTCGTCTACTTTTTGCTCGTAGAGGAAATCTTCCCTCGCGTTTCTGATGGTCTCCTTATCTACACCCTTCTCCAAGAGCTCACGCTCCGCCCGAAGAGTCCCGCGCTTCTTCTCACGGTTGTACTCGTAATATCTAAGTGCGAATTGATAGTCGTCGAGATACTTAAGTTCGATGAGTTCAGCTATGGCAGCTTCGATCTCATCAGCCGGATACTCTTTGTCCTTAAGATGCTTTCGCACCTCAAAGGCGGTGCGCATGCGATTGGCCAAATAAGCTGCCGCTGTCTCCATAGCTGTCTTCGTATTCTTTTTTTCTGAAACAGATCGCGGCATGTAGCTCCTTTTCACCGGCCAGTTCTATAGTCCTTATGACATATTCCCGGCCATCAATTATTACTTTATCCTTGCTTACCGGCGGCAGTGATGTGTCAGCGACCGAGCCCTCAATAGCTTTTATGAGAGCTTCGCGCCTCGCCCAGAGTCTGAAGAATTCTGCCCTGCCCTCTGACTCACCGGCCTTCATCGCAGACTCGACTGCCTCGGCATCGATTGGATTATACCACCTGCGGGCCAGCGATAATACATCGCTTTTCTTCTCGTATTGTATATCAAGGCCGCATTCGCTTTCATCAAAAAGAACAGCCCAGGCTTTTCCCGAGTGGGATATGGAGAAATGCTCAAAGCCGTCTATATATGGCTTGCCATTTTCTCCGGTCTGCATCCCTCTCACCAAAGCCCCGGCCTTTTCTCTGTCGCCTGTGTATTCAGCTATCGCTTTTTCCAGCAGCCTATGGCTATCTTCGTGCCTGCCGCTGCATGACAAGGTGTAGTAAATGATCACTTTCCAAGCTCCTCCAGAGCCTTCTCAACGATATCGTCGCCATCCGTTGCCTCTATGTCAGGAGTGATGCCGATGCCGTTGACCTTGCCTCCGTTTGGTCTGAAGTATTCGGTAGTAGTTATCTTTATGCCTGTGCCGTCATCAAAGCGATGGAACAGCTGGGTGACTCCCTTGCCATAAGTTTTGGTACCTATGATCTTGGCGCCATTGTTGTCCTGGATAGCCGCGCTCAGTATCTCCGATGCGCTTGCTGTATTTTCATTTACGAGAACAACATAGTCGATGCCCGCCGAGCTTGGCTCGGAGTTGAATACCTTTTCGTTTCCGCCCTTGGACACCTCTGTCATGATCCTGCATTCAGGCAGCAGATAGTCCGCTATATCGATGCTGGAATTCGTGAGTCCGCCGCCGTTGTTTCTGAGGTCTATGATGAACCTGTCGCAACCCTCGCCTTCTAGATCTCTTACGGCAAGCTTGAGATCGCTGCAAGTCTCCTCTCTGAAAGCTGTGATAGCGATATATCCGATATTTGTGTCGCTGAGGCCCTTGTCTTCGTCTTCGTACTCTGTGTAGTAGACCGAATCCTCCTCGATATGTGCACGGTTGAGTGAAACGTCAAAAGTCTCGCCGGCTCTTTCGATGGTGAGCACTACCTTTGTGCCTACCTCGCCGCTGATCATCTCTATCGCTTCATCCACGTCAGACGGAGCCTTGCCGTCTACCGCCTTGATGATGTCGTCCTCCTGAAGATCTGCATCCTCGGCAGGCCCATCCCTGAGGATCGATTTGATGACAACTTTGCCATCCTCTTCAGCTACCGCTATGCCTATACCCACATAGTCACCGAGATACATTTTCTGGAACTCTTTATATTCCTCAGCAGTATAGTACTCTGCGTAAGGATCGCCTATGCTTGCCACTATCTCTTTGAGTTTAGCGTCGTCGATCTCAGTGGCATTGTACTCAGCGATCGGGTCGTCCTCAATGAGCTTCATTATCTCTTCGTACTTACCGTATTTGTCGCTGAGATTCTTATAATATTCAAACTGTTTTTCCGGCAGGAACTTTCCGAGGCCAAAGACATAACAAAGAACGAAAAGCACGGCAAGACAGGCTATAAAGCCCGCTGTAAACGCGGCGACTCCCTTGCCATTGGACTTACCGGCCTTTTTCTTTTCCGGCTCTGTCTCGTCAGGCGACTCGCTTACAAGCCCCGCGGATACGTTATATGCCTCGGTATCCGAAAGTTCGAGGCCGGTCTTCACCACTTCATTTTCTTCGTTTTCTACGTTCTCTATGTTTCTCTCTTCGTCCATCAAATGGTTCCGGCAGGCAGCACTTCTTTCACTACGGCCTGCGCCTTTCTCTCATCTCTCCAGGTATTTATCTCTATATTACACAGTATGTCAACACTTCCCTCGTTGATCATCCTGTAAGCCTCCGCAGCGTCCCTGAACATCACTGCATCGACTCTTCGATTATCTTTCGTTATAAGCGAGAATCTCGCCATTTTATCGTCGTCCTTGAGGAACCTCCAGCCGCTAATGACCGCGTTCCTTATGAGGAATACCGGCACTTCGTTGTCCTTGCCGCAAGGCTCGAGCAAAGAAAGCGCGTCAGCAAGATCCATGTCCACATCGTCGCTGGATATCTCCGCGTCACAGTCGTGTCTTACCGCGAGAAGCTCATCGTCGTCCTCGGCGGCCTTTCTGAGATCCTCATTCAGATCTTTTCTAAGATCGTCGATGTCGTCCGCTCCGATAGTGAATCCGCAGGCAGCGCTATGCCCGCCAAAGCTGATGAATTTGTCTCTGTATTTATCCAGCATGGAGAAAAGATCCACCCCCGGGATCGATCTTCCGGTGCCTTTGTATGTGTCCTCGTTTCGTGATATCACCACTACCGGTCTGTTGATCTTCTCCCTTAGCTTGCCGGCCACTATGCCGAGCACGCCCTCGTGAGAATCGTTTATCTCCACAACTACGAAGTCGCCTTTTTCAAGTTCGGAATCCAGGGCTTCAGCTCCTCTTTCGTAGGCATCGTCCTGCAGCCTCCTGCGCTCTCTGTTCGCCTCTATGAGAGCATCGCAGCATTCCCTTATTTCCTTATCGTCATCGGAGATGAGTAGCTTTACACCTATAGAAGCGTCACCCATCCTGCCCGAGGCGTTTATCTTTGGAGCAATGCCAAAGGATATATTGCCGGCCTTCAATGTCCTGTAATCAAGCGATGACTTGTCTATGAGCTCTCGAAGGCCTTTGTTTCTGCAGCCGAGATGGATGCTCCTGAGGCCGCACTTAACGAGAGTCCTGTTCTCATCCTTCATCGGCATGATATCCGCGATGGTACCGATGGTTGCCAGCTCGAGCATCTCTGCCATAAGGCTCTTCGATATATCCCTCTCTCTGGCGATAGCGAGCGCGAGCTTGTATGCGACTCCGACGCCTGCGAGCCCCTTGAACGGGTACTCGTCCTCTGGAAGCCTCGGATTTATTACGATTCCTTCGGCTCTGTCCGAGCTCATGTTGTGGTGGTCGGTCACGAGCGTCTCTATCCCCTTTTCGTGGGCATAAGCTGTC